>CAZJTF010000558.1:0-3287 GCA_964548565.1 uncultured Planctomycetales bacterium
ATCAGCATCTGGTCCGGGAAGGCCGCGGCCTGGCTCATCATCCCGATGTTCGCTGTCCTCGCCTATGAAGTACTGATCCGGAAGTTCTACAAACCGACGCTATGGGCAATCGACATCTCGACGATCGCCTACGGCACGCACTTCTTCATCGCGGGCGCCTTCACGCTCTACATGCAGAAGCACATCCGTACCGATTTCATCTCGAAGAACTGGTCGCTCAAGACGCAGATCGTCATGGACATCGTGCAGTACGTGGTGTTCTTCATTCCGGGAATGCTCATGTTCACCTGGGTGAGTTGGGAATTCGCGTCGGAATCCTGGGCCATGAACGAATCCATGATGACTACGTGGCGACCGCCGGCGTACTGGTTCAAGACGGTCATACCGGTCAGCACGGGGCTCATCCTCCTCCAGGGCGTGAGCGAGATCCTCAAGTGCATCAAATCCCTGCGCACCGGTGTCGACTACCGCCACCATGAGCCGGAAGCCGAGCTCACCTGAGCCTTCGTGATCCAACCGGAGCAATAGATGAGTCACGAGATCCTTGGCCTGGTCCTGCTCGGCCTGCTGTTCATCGTCATTCTTGGCGGATTCCCGATCTCCTTCACGTTGATATTCCTGGCTGTCGCCTTCGGATACATCGGAATGGGCAGCCGGGTGTTCTACCTGATGACCTACCAGACGTGGAACACGATGAACGACACCGTCCTCGGTGCGGTTGCGATGTTCACGTTCATGGGCTACGTGCTCGAGAGTGCCGGCTTGATGAACCGGCTCTTTCATGCGGTGCAACTGCTCTTCGGCCGCATGCATGGCTCGCTCTATCTCGCGACGATCCTCACGGCGGCACTGTTCGCCGCGGCCACCGGGATCGTCGGCGCCTCGGTGACCATCATCGCCCTTATGGCGGCACCGGTGATGGCGAAGTCCGGCTACGACCAGAAGCTGTGCGCTGGCACGATCTGCGCCGGCGGCACGCTGGGCATCCTGATCCCGCCCAGCGTGATGCTGGTGGTGATGGGACCGGTATTGCAGGTTTCGGTGGCGCGCCTGTTCGCCGCCGCATTGCTTCCGGGGTTGTTGCTTGCTGGCATCTACCTTGTGTACACGATGACCAAGGTGTGGCGCAATCCGAAGCTCGGCCCCGCGTTGAGCGCGAAGGACCTCGACGTGAGCAAGGGGTACATCGCACGTGAGTTGTTCTTCGGATTCATTCCCGTGATCACGCTCATCGTGGTGACGCTTGGTGCGATCGTGTCCGGATGGGCGACGCCCACCGAGGGCGCCGCGCTCGGCTGCGTGGGCGGCCTCGCCGTCACGGCCGCGCATGGCAGGCTGACCTGGGCGGTCTTCAAGGACGCGGTGTTCCGTACCGCGTATACCGCCAGCATGGTCATGGTCTTGCTGCTGGCGTCGAACATCATGGGAGCGGTGTTCTCCGCGCTGGGGACGCCGGAATTCATCGCCCAGACGCTGATCAGTTGGGACATCTCGCCGACCTTCATGATCCTGGCGATCCTTGCGCTGTGCTTCATCCTCGGCTGGCCGCTCGAATGGGTGCCGATCGTGGTGATCATCGTGCCGATCTTCGTCCCCATTCTCCTGCAGATGAAAGTCGACATGATCTGGTTCGCCATTCTCCTTGCGGTCACGCTGCAGACCTGCTGGCTGTCGCCGCCGGTCGCGCTCTCCGCGTACTACCTCAAGGGAGTGATGCCGAAGTGGGACCTCCTGGAGATCTACAAGGGAATGCTCCCCTTCATGGGCCTGCAATGGATCGCTGTTCTGATCCTCTATTTCTTTCCGAAAGTCGTTTTGGTGCTTCCGAATCTCATATTCGGAGGCTGATGGCGTTAACGGCAACTACCACCCAGGAGGATCCATGGAGCGCCGTAAATTTCTTGCAGGTACCGGACTGGCAGCGGGTGTCGCGGCCATACCCGAAATCGCCAATGCGCAGACCACACACCGCTGGAAGCTGCAGAGTGCGAATCCGGCCGGGACGCCGAACATCGAACTCCTCAACAGGTTCGTCTCGAACATCGACAAGATGTCGGGCGGACGGCTCAAGATCGAGGTCCTCGCCAGCGGCGCCATCGTCGCACCCTTCGAGATCCTCGACGCGGTGAACAAGGGCGTGGTGGACATGGGTCAGTGGTGGCCCGACTACGCCTTCGGCAAGCATCCGGCGGGGAGCCTGTTCGGCGCTCCGCTCGGGGGCTCGGGCAGCGGCCTCGACCAGATGTCGCACCTCGCGTGGTACATGGGCGGCGGTGGACGCGAGCTGTACGTCGAGTACTACCAGAAGATGCTCAAGGCCGACGTCATGCCGTTTCTCTATGCGCCCGACGGTCCCGAGGCGCTCGGCTGGTTCCACAAGCCGCTCAAGTCGGTGTCGGAACTGCTGCCGTTGCGCTACCGCATTTCCTCGGGGCTCGCGACCGATACGCTGAAGGAAATGGGCGGGACTCCGGTCAACATGGCCGGTGCGGAACTAATTCCGGCGGCGCAGAAGGGGATCGTCGATGCCGTCGAGTGGATCAACCCGGCCAACGACCTCAAGGTCGGCCTCTACGACATCTTCAAGTTCTACTCGCTGCAGGGCCTGCACCAGGCGGTCGGCATCGGCGACATCATGATCAACGGAGCGAAGTGGCGCGCGCTGGGTCCCGATCTGCAGGCCATCGTCGAGACGGCCGTCACGCGGTCGCTTTTCGACGTGATACTGTACTTCATGCAGGCGAACGCGCGGGCGCTGCAGACGCTGAAGACCCAGCACGGCGTTACGGTGTTCGACGCCCCGTCGGATTACGCGCCGGCATTCGTTGCGGCCGCGCGAAAGGTCCTCAAGAAATACGAGGAGAAGGATCCGTTCTTCAAGAAGGTCCTCGACTCGCAGCGGGAGTTCGCGAAAGTGGTCGCCCCCTACTGGCGAGAGAACGTGAAGCTCTCCGTCATGATCAGCGGCTCGGTGGGCGGGACCTCCTGATGCGGCTTGTACCAATGCGGGAGCTGCCGCGAACTCCGGGCCTCATCCGGAGAAGGCGGCGGCTTCCCTCTCTCAACACCTGAAACGCAGAGGTTAGTGATGACTGATTCCCTGATTGCCCGCATTTCCGCGGTCGGCCGGGTGCCGGAGGACATCCGGCACGCCGCGGCACAACAGCAGAAGTTCGACAACGACAACACGCAGCGCAGCGTGGGCTACGTCATGCTGGACTGTTCGGGCACCGTGATGGACCGCTACGTCGACGCGCCGGCGATCGTGTTCGTCGAGGTGTTCAAGA
>CAZJTF010000559.1:0-3279 GCA_964548565.1 uncultured Planctomycetales bacterium
GTCCGCGAGAACAGCCCTGACACGACGTTCGAATCGGACATGGTCTCGGTGTGGTCTGCTGCAGGCAGCGCTGATCGTCGCTATGGGCTGATGGAGTGGGATGTCAGTTCTCTCGCAGGTAAGTCGATTGGTGCCGCCAACCTGAGGCTGTGGGTAGACGGTACCTTCTCCCCTCGCACGCGCCCCCTCAGGCAGACCGCGCGTGTGATCAATACGCAGGGCAAGACCCCGCTGGTAAACCTGACCTGGAATCTCCTCTCTTCGGAGCAGCCGGGACTGGGCACGCCGCTCGAGTCACTGGGCCGGTACGACATGGGGCCGCCCCTCGCGGACGGCACTGCCTTCACCTACGTGACCGATTTCGGTGGGAGCGCGGCGGACCTCGCTCTGATCCAGGCGGCGGCTAACAGCCCCTCCGGCAGGTTGAGTCTTGTCTATGTCGCCGACGAGGACGGCACGGATTACCGCAGGGACTGGGGCGACGGGACGAACGCCGGCGGCCCCGGTTACGTCCAGTTTCCAGGCCAGCTCGTTGTGGAACTGGCGGGCGCCGGGTGCCGCATCACGACTCAGTCGCTGCCGTCGGGCAACGTCGGCGCCGCCTACAGCGCGACGCTCACCAGTGCGGACGATTGTGCGGGAACGAAGCAGTGGCAGCTTGCCTCCTGCTCGCTGCCGCCGGGGCTGCTGCTGAATCCGAACAGCGGTGAAATCAGCGGCGTGCCCACGCTGGGTGGGAACTATCCCTTCGTGGTCCAGCTTACCGTGGGTACGAACGCGCGAACGCGCGTGCTCTCGATCAACGTGAACGGGCCGGATGCCGATTTCGACAACGACGGCGACGTGGATCTCCTAGACTTCGACTTCTTCGCGCTGCGTTTTGGCGGACCGTTCACGCGGGCGTTCTGCGGGACAATCAGTTTCAATTCGACGGATACACCACTCGGGGTGCCCGATGCGTCCAGTGTGCAGAGCGTCCTGGCTGTGCCGGCCGGCGTTGTGATCGGCGACGTGAACGTCGCGGTCGATATCACGCACCCGCTCGAGGGCGCGGTCAAGATCGAGCTCACCTCACCGCAAGGCACCAAGGTCATCCTGAAGGAGTTCGACTTCTCGGGCAACGCGTTTTCGCCCCGAACGTACGACGACGAAGGCGCCCCCAAGCCGTACCAGCCTCTGTCCGCGTTCGATGGCCAGAACGCCAGCGGGAATTGGATTCTGCGTGTCTACGACGAGGATGACTACCAGGACAACGGCGTGCTGAACTCGTGGAGTCTCGTTCTGACGGCCCAGTAGCCGTTCCGGGAATTGTGCGCATGCTGCTCTCGCGCAGGAAAGAACGAGTATTCCTCCTGGTCTCCGCCATGGGAGCAGGGCTGGGGGTGATCTGTCCTGCGCAGGCCGATCAACAGGTGCTGACCGCAGCGGTCGACGTCTGGATCCGCGAAGCGGCGCCCGACGCGACCTACGAGAATGACCTGATCTCGGTCTGGTCGAGCCGGTCCTCCGATGGAGCGAGGCGCTACGGGCTGGTCGAGTTCGACGTGAGCGGGCTCTCCGGCCAGACGCTGCAGTTCGTGGCGCTCGAGTTGTACTCACGCACCGGCGGCTCGCAGGCGTCTCTGCCGCTCCGGCAGCAGGCGTTTGTGATCGCCTCGGGCGGCAGGTCGCCGGGTTCCACCACCTGGAACACCTACGTCGCCGAGTACGAGGGCGGAAAGCAGCCTCTCGAGGGGCTCGGTCGTTATGACCTGCCGGCGGTAAACAGCTCGCCCGGACTGCAGAATGCCTATGTGAGCAGCGCTGCGAGCCCGGCTGACATTTCCCTGCTCCAATCGGTCATCGACGCGGGCGGACCCCTGCGTCTTGTGCTGGCGGCCGACGAGGGAGCGGATTACCGACGAGACTGGGGCGACGCCAGCGCTTCGCAACCCGTCCGGCTCGTGGTGCAGGCCTCGGCGACCAGTCCCGCGTGTCGCCTCACGCGCGAGCCGCTGCCGGCAGCGCGGCAGGCCGCTGCGTATTCGGCCTCGCTGCTCGAAACACAGATATGCGACCCGCCGGTTACAGTGGAAATCTCGGATTGCATGCTGCCGCCGGGTCTCAGCCTCGACCCGGTGACCGGCGCGGTCACAGGCACGGCGCATTACGCGGGCCGCTTCCCATTCTCCGCGCGCCTGAGGGACGCGTCCGGCGGCGTTACCGAGGAACTCCAGTTCGAGCTTGCGGTCACAGCGGTGTACAACACCCGCGCTGACCTCGACACCGATGGAGACGTGGACCTTCTCGATCTGGACAGGCTGGCCGGAGCCTTCAGCGGACCGCGCCCTGCGCCCGCCGCCTGCGAGCCTGGCGCCGTGCCCACGGACAGCGTGGTGCTCGAGGCGACTGGCGACGTCTGGATCCGCGAACTGCTGCCGGACCAGACATACGAGAGTGACCTGGTCTCCGTGTGGTCAAGCACAACGTCTAGCGAGGACAGAGGCTACCGCCGCTACGGGTTGGTCGAATTCGACGTCGGATCACTCGCGGGACGACAACTCGGTGCGATCACTCTGAGCATGTGGGTTGCGGACGCCTTCTCCGGCACGCAGTATCCCGTGAAGCAAAGCGCGTTCGTGATTCCCTCGGACGGCACCCCGCTGACCTCACTCACGTGGTCGAGCTATCTTGCCCAGAAGGACGCGTCGAAGCAGGCGCTGCAGACGCTCGGTCGCTACGAGGAGGCCGCTCCGGTCACCGCCGGCACGATGGGAACCTATCGTGACAGTATCGCCAGCATGTCCGACCTCGCTGCGGTAGCCGGGGAAGCGGCCGGCGACGGGCGGCTCAGCCTCGTGTTCGTGGCGGATGAAGACGGCTCCGACTATCGCGGCGACTGGGGAGACGCGTCGAACGCTGCGGGGGCAGGGTATCGCGAGAAACCTGCCCTCCTGAAAGTCCTGTTCGGATCTCCCTGTCGCATCAGCACCACGACCCTTCCGGATGGGAGGATCGGGCAGCCCTATACGGCCCAACTGGCGGCATCGTCCGAGTGCTCGCAGCCGGTGCGTTGGCGCGTTGTTGATTGTGAGCTGCCGCCGGGCCTGGAGCTGAACATCGACAGCGGCCAGATCACCGGCACACCGCAATTCGGCGGGGATTACCCGTTCCGCGTCCGCCTCTTTGACGTCACCACTTCCACCGTGCGGGACGCCAACCTGTCTCTGCATGTCGCATCCGCAGCCGAAGATCTGGATCAGGACGGGGACGTCGACCGCGACGACTACGCGGCGGTGG
>CAZJTF010000560.1:0-3277 GCA_964548565.1 uncultured Planctomycetales bacterium
CTGGAACAGTCTCGGCCAGGCGGTGAATGTCCTCAGCGGTGCGAACGCCCTTTCTCGGCATTGCGTAGCCGACGAGCGTGCACTCGGGGAGGACGACCAGCTCAGCGCCGTGTCGGGTCACGGCCTCCCGGATCAGGCGCGTCGCGCGTTCGACGTTCGCGACGGGGTCGGCGGTCGCGGGCAGCATCTGGATGAGGGCAACATGCAGATAACTCGGGGCGGCATCGTCGGGCACGGGCGGTCTCCTGGTTCGAGGCATCTGGCCGATGAAAGTCTAACCGGCGCCGCCGGGTCGCGGGAAGCTGCGTGCTCCCGCCCGATCCGGTGCCCCAGCCGGCTGTTGCGGAATCGGGCTGCAACGCAGGGGTGCGGCGCGGTATTCTATGGCTGTCCTGGGAAGACCACACGTCTCGAGGTGAGCATGCATCGCAGTCGCCCCAGCCGGGTTCCGCCGCGCCCCGGGTTCACCCTCATCGAAGTGCTGGTCGTCGTGGCAATCATCGCTCTCCTGGTCGCGATCCTGATTCCGTCGCTCAAGAAGGCGCGCGACCAGGCGAAGAGCGCCGCGTGCGTGGCCAACCTCCACGATCTCGGCATCGCGCACCTGAGTTACGCCAATTCGAACAATGGCTTCTTCGTACCGACGCCGTACATCGGCTCGACCGTCCGGCAGAGCGACCCCGGTGGCGACGACAACCTCTTCGCGCTGTGGCATCGCAAGTACGCGCGGAACACCGCGAGCTTCACCTGCCCGGCGACGACGCACCGGCTCCGCACACCAGAACGCGTGGAGCAGTACGTCGAGAGCGGCATGGTCTGGTACCGCGTCTACACCGCCGGCCAGCAGCGCAACGACTTCGAGTACCTCGCCCAGCGGATCTCCAGCGGGGGGTTCGGCACCAGCTACGAGTACAACCTGTGGGCCTACCAGCCCGGGCAGAACACGGTGATCAACTGGCACCCCTACTGGATCAAGCGAGGGCCCTACGGCAACCGCTTCATGAAATCCACCAAGACCATGAAGCCGATCCCGACCTACGCCATCCTGATGCACGACGGCGACGATGACGGCGACGTCCAGGGGGCGAGCAACCGCGCCATCAACAACTATCCGGAGGGATGGGACAACCACGGACGGACAGGCATGAACATCCTTTACGTGGACGGGCACGTGGAGCCCGTCCGCCAGTCGGATCTCGCTCCGCCCGGCAGCGGCGGGCGCATTTGGAGCCGCCAGGACCGCTGATGCCGGACACACCCGCCGAGAAACGGAGCCTCACGCCGCTGATCGGGCTGGTCGCGATCGCCGCCCTCGTCGGTGCGGCGGCCTGGTGGAGCCGCAGCGGCTCCACCGTCCCGCAGGTCAAAGCGCCCGTCATGTGCGCGGCATGCGCGACGGAGGCTGCCGTCCCGGTGGGACCGGAGCCGGGTGCAGAAGAATGGCCCCGGACCTGTGGGAAGTGCGGCAAGAAGTCGCTGTATCTCTCGATCCCTTGCCGGGCATGCGGCAAAGCCGTTCCACTCAAGGACCCCGGCGGAGATGGCTTCGGCTACCCCACCGAGTGTCCGCACTGCAAGGATCCGGGAATCCGCGGGAGCTGACCGTTCATGGCGCGGCGCCTGTGCGTGCGGCCTCCGCCAGGGGACCTTTCCCGAACGGCATCCAACCCGCGGCAGTCAGGCACCGCCACGAAACGCAGCACGGCGGAATGCGGGCGGCTGGGTGCAGATTCTTCTTGAAACACGTCGTCAAAGCTGTACTCTGTGAATTGGGCTCTGGGGGTACGCGACCGGTCTTGCTGCCCCGAAAGGCCTTCGCAGGTCATTTGTTCACCTCCCGCCGCCATTCGGAGGCGGAGGGTGGAAATCAGGCGGGCGCCGCGTCAACATTGGGTGTGCGCCCGGGGATCTCAATCACTATTGAGGAGGGTAAGGCATGAGATGTGCACTCGTGGTTGTCTGGCTGGCCGCTCAGACCGCACTGGGCGCAGTCGTCAATCCAATCACGGCCGTGACGCCGACCGGGACCCGAAACGGTGGGGCCAGCCAGCCGACCGTGCTGACCTCGATCACCGCGGCAAGCCAGACGTGGAATGCCACCGACCTGTATGCCCCGCCGAGCGAGGCGTTCGTCGAACTGGTTCCGAGTGCCGCCGGCTTCAACGCGGGTCGGGGCAGCGGTCTGTCGAATCCGGCCGACGTCCGGACCACGATGGTGGGTCTGCAGGCGGGGTATTCTGCGCTCGGCATCAGCGACGTGACTGAGGCCATCCGCGGATATTTCGACCGCACGATTCCGGTCGACGGATGGGTCTTCGTGCTCGAGTGGGCGACCGGGAAGGACAACTTCAAAATTCAATTGCTGGACAACGCACCCGGCGGTGCGCCGAACGTGGTCGCCACGGTGAACGTCGCGAACACCGACTACGTCAATACTGCGCTGGTCGTCGCCTCGTCTTCTGTTGGAAATCAGCCGGTCGGCGGCGTGGCGATCAAGCTTTCGGAACTCAATCTGGGGAGCACCACCGGAATCACGGGCGTGCAGCTTCCGGGCGATGCACCTGCCGGTGGCGTGACTGGCCTCGACCCGTGCATCATCGCGGCGGCACTGCCGGAACCGTCCACGCTGATGATTCTCCTCACCGCCGTTCCGATCCTGCGGCGACGTCGCTGAATCGCAGTGCCCACCGCGGGCGGCGGATCGGCTGCCACCTCGGCAGTCACCCCGTTGTGCATGCACCAGCGGCGACTACGGCGGGTCTCTGCAGGACAGGGAGCAGTCGCGCGTGATGACTTCGACGAATGTTGCGGGTCAGATTCCGGCCACCCCGTTCATCGAGTACACGCCTGTTCCCGAGCCCGCGACCGCCCTGTTGCTGGCGGGCGGAGCGTTTCTGCTGCGGAGGCGGGCCCGGTCCTGATCTGCGGAGGTCATCGAACATGCAGCCGCTTCGGGAGGGGGCAAGCTGCGTCCGTCGTCCGCGGTCATGGGACCACGGACATCGGTGCGTGGATGTCGTATGCATACGCGACCTGTGAGGAGCAACCATGACCAGGGGTTCCGCGCGCGTGCGACCGGTCCTACCCGGCGCGGCAATTGTCCTCCTGACGGCAGCTGCGGCCGGCGCTGTAACGTACACGACCCCGCGCCAGCTCAACTTCTTTGACATTTACCAGCTCAACCCCGACAGCGCCACCGGCGACGAGGAGACGACCTGTCCGAAGCCGGACGCCAATGACGGGGAGGGGGGGGACAACCCCTATTTCCAGCGGACCA
>CAZJTF010000561.1:0-3220 GCA_964548565.1 uncultured Planctomycetales bacterium
GGCGGCGAGGAGAGAGATCAAGTCCAACAAGGGTAACCAGCCGTTTGAACTCCGCGTTCACGTGATTGCATGTGGAACACGGGAGTAGCGGATACCGCGTGTCGTGGGTAACATCCTGGCGGATGCAGTCGATGCCATCCTGGCGGTGGGAATCAAGTGATTATTCATTCCCGGGAAGGCACCGACGGACCAACGGAAGTTTTGTGCCGGCGCACTGATC
The DNA here is from genome assembly GCA_964548565.1 of uncultured Planctomycetales bacterium. Classification (GTDB taxonomy): domain Bacteria; phylum Planctomycetota; class Phycisphaerae; order UBA1845; family PWPN01; genus CAYLLT01. Next base: position 221 of record CAZJTF010000561.1, read on the forward strand.
GCGGGCGGCAGGTCATGAGAATCTGTCTTTGAATGGCAGATGCCTCGCGTCACTCTAGAAGAAACGGAGATACCCAATGAGCCAATCGTCATTGTCGGTTCGGCGAGGATCAAAGACCGAGGGTGTCATGGTGGCTACGACAACCATTATCGCGATCCTGATGGCGGCGAGCGGTTGCAGTGATATCGAGGCCGGAGCCGCCTGGGCGCCGCAAGCGGCGTCGAGATCAACACCGGGACAGTCTTTCGCGTGGGCGGCGGAAGCTGATCCGAAATTGAACGACCTGCAGGAACTGGACCCTTCCTTGCGTGACCTGATCCGAACGACCGTGCAAGAGGAATTGGCCGTTAAGGGATACACCAAGGCAAGCCACCAGCAGGCCGACTTCTGGCTGCGCTGCAGGCTCGCTTCGGCGAGCCGGGGTGATGCGTATTCGGACGAGTTCCAGGAATACACGGAAGGCACCCTGATCATCTACGTGCTCGACCCGCAAAGCGGCAAGTGGATCTGGCGCGGTTGGGCGACCGCACGGTTGAACGACGCGAACTCTCCAGAAAAGAAGCGCCAGCGGCTCCGCCAAGCGGTGCAGATGATGCTTAAAGACGTGCCACCCCATCGCAGCCCTCGCGCGGGCTGATCGGGGTGTGGGCGGCAGCCCGCCGCTGACTGGATCGCTCACCTGCCTGGAGGCACAATCACTTCAACGCCATCAGGACGGTGTTGTCGATGCACGGCAAGAATGTGCGCGCGATTGACTGTCTTCCCGGCAGGGGGCGGCATACTGCTCCAGGCAACCACGGTAGGTGCCCTCAAGGTCTGAACGACCTTGCCAGTGCACGTGGTTAGAGCATGAACGACGGCGTCGGAGCCGGCCCGAGCAATCTCACCGAGGCTCCTTTTCTGAACTTGCTGGTGTGACTGAGATGACGTAGATTTATCGTCTAATCGAGGAGGAACGATGATTATGTACCATCGAAGTCATCTCGGGATCGCCGGCGCGGGGCTGATGATGTACGGTTTGCTGGCCACGGTCGCCGGCTGTGGTACGAGCGGTCCGGTCACCGTCCGAGGTGACCGGTTCAACTTCAACAAAGCCTGCGCTCAGTCCACCAACGAGCAGATCCTGCTGAACATTATCCGGCTGCGTTATGGCGAACCGATTTACTTCGTGGATATCGGCTCCATGCTGAGCCATTACAGCGTTTCGGCCTCGGGAAAGCTGGGCGGCTGGCGAAATAACGAGAATACGTGGGGCAGCCCCGCGTTGAGGGGGGTCTACGGTGTTGATAGCTACGCCACCGCCCTGGACTCGTGGGAGGCGAGCCTGAATTACACCGACAGCCCTACGATCACCTATAGTCCGCTGTCCGGCGACGAGTTTGCCAGCCGCGTCATGAAGAGAATTCCCCCCGAGACGCTCATCTATTTATCTGAATCAGGGTGGCCTATCGAACAGCTTTTCGCGTGCTGCGTGCAGCGGATAAACAACGTCACTAACAGACCCATTCGAGAAGTCAAACATGCCAAGCCGGCCCGCGATGACCGGTTCGACCGGGTAGTGGAAATCCTGCAGCAAGTGCAGGACGCTGAATTGCTTCGTTTCGCAATCGAATTCGATGCCGGCGAGAGTGCAACCTACCTGCATCCTCTGGCCCTGCCAGAGGGCTGGCAGGGCCGGCGGAACGAGTTTCGGGAGTTGCTTGATCTGCCGCCAGGAGAGCACGGGAGGTTGAAGCTGACGAGCAACTCCGCGAAGACTGAACCGGACGAGATTGCCATGCAGACCCGCTCCGTGCTGGGCACGATGTATGCCTTGGCACAGGATATTGCCGTGCCGGAAGATCACCTTGAGAAATGCCAAGTCACCACCGCACCTGCCGATGTCGAGCAGTTCCCAGTGAGATGGTTACGGGTGGAGCATAGCCTGTTCCCCCAAGCCGGCGCAATGGTACAGGTCTTCTATCGAGGCTACTGGTTCTATATTGACGATTCCGATTGGTCGAGCAAGCGTACGCTGTCGCTGCTGACCTACCTGTTTTCCCTGCAATCGAACCAGAAGGGGCAGACGGGGCCACTGCTCACCGTACCGGCGGGCAGGTAGCGGAACTCAGCTTGGGCCATGCAACTGTACTCGGCAGGAACCGCATTGGGTGACAAGTGCGAAATAAAAGTCGGCCCGGCACTGAAGATCCGGGGCCGACTTCGATTGGAGGGTAGTACTCCAGCCAAAGGCAATCATGCAGGGGGGAACAAGCCGGGCAGTACTCCGCCTAGAAGGCTTGTGATGAACCCGAGGATGCCGTTCACGAACACGTCCTGGAGCCCCGTGAAAAGTGAGGCTAGAATTCCGTCGAAATTCAACATTTGCATTCTCCTTTTTCGTTGTGTTGTGCAACCACTTCTACATTGATACGCTTACCAGCCGAAAGGCCATGGGCCGCTCGGCGTCATTTATTTTGATGGGCGGCGGTTCCTGAGTGTCGCTTTTTCCATCGCAGTTCCCGTCCTCCGCTTCATGACACGGCTGACAGTTTTCAATACTCAGGCTCTCTCTGAGAATCTGGCAGAGATTCGCAACCACCGGCTCGAGATTGTCGGATATCCGAGGGAAGCCGCACATGGTCAGGCCCACCCGGGCCTGCAGGACGTAATCAAGCGCTGTCGCCGCACACTGTCGAATCCGCTCTTGAGGTCCCATTTTGAAGCTCCGTTTTGTCGGCCCAACCACCGGGTGGGCCATTGATCGACTCACCATATAAAGCGACATCTGGGGGCGGAGTCCGCAACGGTCCGAATGATCTTCGCAAGTGACTGTGGCTGCGAGGGTTGCGGATTTCAATCTGGCCTGGTTGGAGGAGCAGACGGTGGTGGGCACCACTCATTAAGCATGGATGCGGCGTGTAAATGCAGTCGCCTGAATCGCTCGGCTGACGTACAGACCGACCCCGACAAGCAGCAGCACGACTATCACGGTCAGGACGCTCTGACCGGCATACCAGT
>CAZJTF010000562.1:0-3195 GCA_964548565.1 uncultured Planctomycetales bacterium
CCTTCAAGGGCACGCCGGACTTCTCCTTGAAGTCGCCGGCCTGGAATAGCGCGAAAATCAGCGACCATCACGCGATCAGGCCCACGGAAACGCGTGACTACGACCTTGCGAAGCTGTCCGCAGCGGAACTGGCGGTCTACCGGCTCGTGGTCCGGAATTTTCTTGCCCAGTTCTATCCGTATTACCGGTATGACGCGACGCGCGTCTCCGTGGACTGCAATGGCGAGAAACTGGTAGCGTCTGGACAGCAGCCGACCGATGCCGGGTGGCGCGTGCTGTTCGGCATGGACGAGGACGAAGCGCCGGCGGGAGATCCGCCATTGCCGCCCATGGCGGCGGGCGATCTGGTGGCGATCGCCGACGCGGCGGTGGACACCAGGACCACCACGCCGCCGGCCCGGTTCACCGGTGCGACGCTGATCGACGCGATGGAGCGGGCTCACCTGTTTGTCGGCGACGCGGCGCTCAAGGCGACACTCAAGGGGGCGGGGATCGGAACCCCGGCCACGCGCGCCGCCATCGTAGACGAGCTGGTCACACAAGGCTATCTGACGAGTCAGAAGAAGCACTACCACCCCACCGACCGCGCGATGGCCTGCTACCAGGTCATCCCGCCCACGCTGCGCAAGCCGGATTCCACGGCGTTGATCGAGGACACGCTAAGGCAGATTGAAAAAGGGGAAGCCTCGGCCGAGGCGTTCCTTGCGCAGCATGTGGCCGATATCACGGCCCTGGTCGAGACGGCGAAAACCTTGCAGCCCCCGGATTTCGGCCTTGGGGAGCGCAAGAGCCAGAGGGCAGGGAAAACGGGGCCGCCCTGCCCTGAGTGCGGCAAGCCCATGATTCAGCGTACCAGCGCGCGCGGGCCGTTCCTCGGCTGCTCCGGGTATCCGACGTGCAAGCACACGCAGAATCTGGAGCCCAGGATTGCGGGGAAAACACCACCACGACCGGGACGGCGTGGGGCATAGCGCAAGTCCCGAACGCCCAGTCAGCGGGCGAGTTCCTGATCGATCAGGGCGCGCACCAGCTTTGCAACGGACACGCCACGCTCTACAGCGTGGATTTTGAGACGGCGATGAACTTCGACATCAAGCTCGAGGTTGAGGCGCATGGGCTTGAGTCCTCTTCCTCGAGTAATGGTGTCGGCCAGTGCCGCGCTTTGAATGAATTCCTCGACGCGCTTGCTGTCGCCGGCCGGGCTCTCGCTCGTGACCGGCTGTGGCTTGGGGGGTAGCTTGAAACGGGTCGTCGCATTGCTTTGGCTCATTGCCCACCTCGCTTACTCAACGTAATTACTCAACACACTTACTCAACTCAGACGCGCAATGCAATTACTCAAGATCGATAAACTCCTGCGCCAATAGCTGTATCTCCGCCTTCGCCTGGCTGTGATCCGTTTCGACCACGCCACGACCGTCCGCCATCGCCCGCTTGTAGACCTGTCGTGAACGGATGATGGTGTTGGCAAGCTTCAATTCCGAGAAGTCCCGAAGCAGTTCCTGTGCTTCCGCCGTCTCCGAAACCAGCGGGTTGGGAGACGCCATCGACAGCACGGCATAGGCTTGCATGTCGGGGTTGTAGACCTTGGCCGTCTTGATGATCTCGTTGACGCGCGGCATGGTTTCCAGGTCGGGCTGAGAAGCGCCGGTCGGCACCAGAATGAGGTCGGCAACGGTTGCGGCAGAACGCATTTCGATGGAATCGCGGCCGCCGGCGTCCACGATGACGACCTGGTGTTTGAGGTCCAGGTCCCGCAGCGTGTGCGCGACGTTCCCGGTGCGCTGGATGCAATGGATCCGCGGCGTAATGCCGGCCTCGTCGCGCCGGTCGACAAACTGGATGCAGGTGCGCTGCGTGTCGGTGTCGACAAGCACCAGATCTACGCCGTTCACCGCAAGGTACACCGCGAGGTTCAGGGCAATCGTCGACTTCCCTACCCCGCCCTTCTCCGCCTCGACAACCAGGATCATTTGCCGCTCCTTGGTGTAAGCACTCAACTCAACTGAGTAAATGATACGCGCAAATGCGCAGATACACCACTCAAGTGAGTGGCGGAATTGTGTTGAGTAAACGGGTGCGACATGCCGGTGGCGCGGCCGAGCGTTTCCTGCCGTCAAAGCGTTACCGGAAACGACGGGGGCGAGCCTGGGTGGCGGGGCCACCACGTTCGTGCCTGCGCCACTGGAGTAAATGAAGCACACAAAAGCGTTGCGTAAATGCGCCATGGCGGAGGGGGGCGGCGTGGGGGAGAGCGCATGCACCGTGCGCGCGGCACGAAAACATTCCCAAAGGAGGGGCAGTGGGAGCCGCGACGCGGGTGGGGGCCGGCACCGGAGTAATCACGTTACTCAGTTGAGTTGAGTAAGTGTGTTGAGTAACTGCGTGGGGCGGGCTAGACGCATCCAGGCGCGTCTGCCGTATGGGTCGCACGAAAGCATTCCCGAAAAAGGGAACGGTCGCCCAGCGGCTTCGGCATGGAACGGCGGACCAGCACAGGATGCGTGCTGAGAATAAATTCGTAAACACACTAGTGCCGGATGCCTTGAACCCGGAGCGTCGAAATTGGCCCTGAAGGTCCCGCGATCAGGGCCTGTCCGTAACTGCCATGTCGCACTCGTTCCGCGCCAGGGGCAAGTTCAATGAGAGGACGGCGCGTCATGTCATATCACATCATGCGCCCCCAAAGCAGATCAGCCCATCCCATCAAAACTTATAGCGTATCGGGTGATATGGTGCTGCTGCGCGTCCGGCCGCGAGCCGGTACCGGAAAACGGGAAAGGAGGGGCTCATGGACAACAAGACGGTCGCAGCGAAAGAGGCCAGCGTGGATAGCGAGACTTTCAACTGGGGACATCCGCGTGTTCCCTGGACGTTCAATTTGCGGCTTTCCGAGCCGCATCAGCGGAAACTCGAATTCATCCTCGCGCATCGGCGCGAGAAAAGCATGCACCAGATGCTTGCGTCCTTGATCGAGGCGTTCATCGACACGGAAGTGGACAAGCTGCTTCAAGCGGGGGAGCGCCCGCACTCGGCGCGGAGCTGAGGCCCTGCGCCGGACGGGCATACCGCTCGCGGGATACGGCTAGGCGGCTTCGCCGCCTCCCCCTCGGGGACTCGGGGTCGCCTACCGCTCGCCCCGGCGCCTGCGGCGCCGGGCTCCGGCCTGCGGCCTCCGGGCACATGCCCGCCGGA
>CAZJTF010000563.1:0-2229 GCA_964548565.1 uncultured Planctomycetales bacterium
TCCAGATCGACATCATGCTTGAAGCGTGACATCGGTCGTCCGCCCTCTGCCTTGAGGTGATAGACGCCGCCGAGGATCTGCTTGATCTGGGGCCACTCGGCGTAGTCGGCGATGGCGTGATGCAGCGCGACGAGCGGCTTGCCTTTTTCGAGCAGCGCCAGGAGATTCCGGCGTTCGGTTTCCCCGATCTTCGGCCAGAGGTCGTACCAGGCCATCACGTCGTAGCTGTCGGCCTTGTCGGGGGCGAACCATTGCTGGGCGTCGGGCTGGCGGACGTGGCGGACCTTGAAGTCCGGCTGGTTGAACAGCGCGACGAACTCCTTCTCCTCGAAGTCATGTCCGCCGGTGATCAGGAGGACGCGGATCGGGTGCGCCCTGGGAGGCAGAGACTTTGACGCGCTGTCCTCGCCCGCAACGAGCGGAGCGCTGCAGAATGCCACGACGAACCCTGGGAACACAAGCCTCAATACCCCACGCATGATGAAATCCTCAAGATGACTCCACAAAGACCGGGGCCGCTCGCGCGACGAACCATCTTGACCTCCCGTCACCTGCAGATCAAGCGGTGCCGCCCGTCGCCGGAGACGTGGACGCCCCGGGCGCCCGGTCCTACAATTTTGCCCGTAGAGTAGCATCCACTTTGGCCCGATTGCAGGAACATCACATGCCCGAACGCGTTATCATCATCGGTTCCGGTCCCGCCGGCTGGACGGCCGCCATTTACGCCGCCCGTGCCAACCTGAAACCGCTCGTTTTTGCGGGGCGTCCGAAGCAGGTGCCCTCGACGGTCCTCCCCGGCGGGCAGCTGATGCTGACCACCGAGGTCGAGAACTACCCCGGTTTTCCGCACGGCATCTCCGGGCCGAAGATGATGGCCTACTTCGAGCAGCAGGCCGTACGGTTCGGCACGCGCATCCAGACCGACGACGGCCAGAACCCGGACGTCTCCAATCCCGATGACGGACACTCGTACAAGTACCACGACTGCAAAGCGGTGGATCTCTCGAAGCGCCCGTTCAAGGTGATCGGCGAAGACGACACGGTCATCGAGACGCACACGGTGATCATTGCGACCGGCGCGACCGCCAACTGGCTTGGCCTGCCGAACGAAATGCGCCTGGCAACAACGGGCGGCGGCGTGAGTGCGTGCGCGGTCTGCGACGGCGCGCTGCCGGTCTTCCGCGGCAAGGAAGTGGCCGTCATCGGCGGCGGTGACTCCGCCATCGAGGAGGCGAGCTACCTGACCAAGTTCGCAAGCAAGGTGTACATGATCCACCGGCGAGACCAGTTCCGCGCGAGCAAGATCATGCAGGAGCGGGCGCTCAAGAACAAGAAGATCGAGGTGCTCTGGAACAAGGTCGTCACCGACGTCCTGGGCGACAGAATGATCTCCGGGCTGCAGCTGCGCGACACGGTCGACGGGAAGGAGTCGCGGCTGCCGGTCGGCGGCATGTTCGTCGCCATCGGCCACACGCCGGCGACGGCCTTCCTCAAAGGGCAGGTCGAGCTCGACACGAAGGGCTACGTCAAGCTCCGCGACACCTACCGCACCTACACGAGCGTGGAGGGCGTCTTCGCGGCCGGGGACTGCGCCGACAGCGTGTACCGCCAGGCAATCACCGCGGCCGGCATGGGCTGCAAGGCGGCCATCGACGCGGAACGCTGGCTGGCCGAACAGGGCATCGAAGAGGACGACCACGCCTCGGACAATTGGTAGAATGCGCACTGTGGTGCCTTCTCATGGCCTGCGGAGGACGCATCTGTGACCACATCCAAGGGCAAGAGCCCGTTCTATCCAGGCCAGCCCGTCCCCGTCGAGCTTTTCGTCGGGCGGCGTCACCAGATCGATCACATTACTCAGCGGGGTGTCGCACAGGTCAGCCAGGGCAAGCCCGTCGCCATGTTCGTGCAGGGAGAGTACGGCATCGGCAAGAGCTCCATCGCAGGGTTCGTCCAGCGCGTGGCCGAAACTCAGCACAATCTGCACGCGATCTACGCGCCCCTGGGCGCCGCGGAAACCATGGACGACGTCGGCGCCGCAGTCCTGGGCGCCACACTGCGTTCCGGTGCCCTGAACCCGACCCGGCAGGAGCACGTGCGGAACTGGCTCGCCAGGTATGTGGGGGAACAATCCCTCTTCGGCGTCACTCTGCACGCCGAAGCTTTGAAGAAGGACGGCCCCGCGATCGCGTCCGGGGCCGCGCTCCCGGTGTTCGACAACGTCGATGT
>CAZJTF010000563.1:2239-3192 GCA_964548565.1 uncultured Planctomycetales bacterium
CCGAAGCCGCCGACTGGTTGAGCCGCGAAGTGCTGCTGCCTTTCCTGGAGGAAGTGATTGCGCGGCTCTCGGATACCGGCGTGCGCGGCGTGTTTCTCGTGCTCGACGAAATCAACGGCATCTCGGCGAACCCGAAGTTCGCCCACTTCATCAAGGGCATCGTCGACACGAACGCCATGTCCCGCAAGCCGCTGCCGCTGCTGCTCATGCTCTGCGGCGTGGAGGAACGCCGGCGGGAGATGATCCGCTGCCACCAGCCGGTCGACCGCCTGTTCGACGTCATCGAAGTCGAACCCATGTCACGCCAGGAAATGGAAGACTTTTACATCAAGGCATTCGAGAGCGTCCAGATCCGCGTCGCTCCGGACGCGATGGACCTTCTGACGGAATACGCCGCTGGCTTCCCCAAAATCATGCAGATCATCGGCGACGCCGCCTTCTGGCTGGACCAGGACGGGGTCCTCGATTATCAGGAGGCCATGAAGGCCCTCATCAACGCGGCTGATGAGGTGGGCAGGAAATACGTCGACCAGCAGGTCTACAAAGCACTGCGAAGTAAGGATTACCACTCGATCCTGCGCAAGATCGCACGCACCGGCTTGGATATGACGTTCCGTAAGCGGGACGTGGAGACCCGATTGAACGACGCAGAGAAGCGCAAACTCAACAACTTCCTGCAGAAAATGAAACGACTCAACGTGCTGCGTTCGGGAGACTCGCCGGGTGAGTACGTGTTCAACGTGCGGATGGTGCGCTTCTACATCTGGCTGGACAGTCTGCGCAAAGAACCCTGACACGTCCTCCTGTCTGCGATTATAAATGCCGCTCCGGTTTCTCATGTCACCACGGCGGGTGTCCGGTTACTCTGGTGTCCAGAGGAGGTGCGCACCATGCCCGAGCCACGCCGCCAGATCTCCGAGAGACGCAAGGCGCTCTACTACCTCGGCGGCATC
>CAZJTF010000564.1:0-3186 GCA_964548565.1 uncultured Planctomycetales bacterium
CATCTTCGCAGGACGGAGGACAGGAAAACAAGATGTGGTTCACCGGAGGGTTACCGCAAGTCGCGCGTCGACTTGTGGGTGCGTGAGGCGCGCGCCCTCGGACATGATTGGAGTTGGTCACTTCTTGGTCAGTGGGATTCCGTCATGCTCGCGGTCGGGCGGAGCAAGCAGCGTTAACATTCAGCTGATCAGGCTGGAGGTCAGTGTTGTCGGCGGAGGCCAGCCAGCCTGACCAGCTGGGCGTCGGTGTCGCCCCCACGCGAGTATCAGCCAGTGGGAGCGGAGCGCCCCAGGGCCCTCGCGGACATCTGTTCCGCCGGCATCACCTCCATGCCGACATAATCTCGTGTACGCGTCTCACGTGCTCGGACACATGCCGCTTGATCGTCGGCGTGCTAATCAGTTCTTCGATAGCATCACGCGTACACGCCTTATACTTTGACATGATCCAGATGAATTCAACCGTGTAATCGGGAGCAAGCTTCAGAAGTGACCGGCGGGTCTCGGAGATCTCGTTCTTGTCGGCCGGTATCCACCTGCCACCATGCCTCGCAAGAAGATGAACGGCCTTGATCTTGTCACGGGACTCGTCCGTGTCGATGCTCCGGCGCTGCCGTTCCCGGTTCCAGGCATTGAAGGAATACGTCCAGCCCATGTCGATCAGGCACTCGTGTATTACCGAGCTGCCGCCGTTCTCACGGTCATTTGGATTGAATCCCTTTTCAAGAAGCCGCCTCAAGATGTCGACGCCTCGGCCTTTGCACAGATAGCGTAGGAAGCTCTTCACATCGGGCTGAGCCGGGTTCATGCGAATCTGCCGCATTTCGAAGACTTCAAAGTGGTCGTATAGGGCTGCGTATCCCAACGCACACAGGCCCTCGTCGTCCTCGTACCGCTGCGCTTCATAAGTGTCGGCGCCTGGCTTGTACGGATCGGCGCCGGCCCAAAGCATCAAGGAGATCCATTTAACGTTGCCCTCTTTGCAGTGATGCCGGAGCGCGATATTAACCTGTTCCCGCAACGACGGGAATCGCTCCACATACTGCTTGTAGACTCGGAGGGCTGTGCGGATACGATTGCAGAATGCATACGCGACAGGCTTGCCGGTCTCGACATCGGCGCCGTGCTCTATGAAGTACGCCATGATCTCCGGATCCCACGAGTCGAACACTCGGTGCATGTCGACGGTCTTGAGATCGTAACCGTACTCGACAAGCAGCTTGACCAGGTCAAATCGCCTCATCTGCAGCACTTTGTTCATGGGAGAGTCCCAGCCATCGGGCTCGATAACGGCGCCCGCCCTGAGCAGTTCTTTGACGAGGCTGTGGAAGCCGGTGTCGATCGACACCTCAAGTGGGCTCTTGCCTCGGCGTCCTTTCGTAGGAATCGGTGGCGGGTTTACCGGCTTGCCGGCGGCGATCCACTCTTGGACCTCGAACAGCTTGCCTGCCCTACAAAGGTCCAGTAGAGGTTTCAGGTCCTCGTAGTCGGCTGCTCGCTTAACTTCTCGGGGACTCGTGCTCATGGCTGCCTCCGCGGATCCTCACCCCGCTGCCACTCCTCCGCGGCGGAGTTTTCGCCGGGACCAGGTTCGAGGGCTTCCTTGAAGGGATCCAGACGGTCGGCCTCCTGTGTCGCCCACTGCACCCAGTGTTCGAAGTCGCTGCCGGGCGTTACGGTTCCTTGAGCATCCTGATGTACGTGCTGTGCTGCATCAATGAAGGCCCGGAGTATCTGACCCGTCCGCCAATTGTCGGCCAACCGGATCAGTTCGTGAACACGTGCTTCCTCGGCTTTGGCACGTTCGAGCGTCTGGGCTTGCAGTCGAGCAGCCTCCTGTCGTCGTTGCTCATCCGCGTGTCGCTCCTGTGCCCGCCGCTCTTGCTCCTCGTTACGCGCTTTCAGTTGCGACGCAAGCTCAACCATGCCGGACACGAAGGTGTCGAGGCGAGCCTCCAACGTCTTGTTGGTACCATCCCTCCAGGTGTGGCGACATCCTGGATTCCAGTAGGCCTGGCCATGCTCAATTCGAATGGTCAACCGCCCGGAGGGCATGCACCTGTTCTCGAAGTGGCTGTGACCGAAGGTGTACCTGCCATCAAGGTTATGTTCCTTCGGTTCCTCGCGTACTACGTCAAGCGATTCGGCGATTCCAAACCGGAGGCTGACGCCAAGCAGGTCGACCTTTGGGCCCGCACTCACACGGTATCCACGCTGCTCCAGGGCTTTCAGAACTGCGTCCATGATCAGGAGGGCACGACGCAAGCTGGCCTTGGCAACACGCACATCGAGCGCGGCGTCCGCGGGGAGGACGAGCAGGCCAGTGTCGTCGACCGTGCTCGACTGCAGTTCTTGGCTGGCGCGACCGACGAGCACATGCGGATTGCGTAACTGGCCCGTCACTCTGATCGGTGCATCTGCGGCCTTCCCTTTGGCAACTTCAGCCGCGAGTTCTGAGGAGATAGGAGTGCGCTCTCTCGGATCCGGCAAGTCAATCGGCGTATCTCGGTGCGGCGTGGGCAAGGGAATTGGGCGGGGTTTCTTGCCTGCGTACCTCTTGGCCCAGTAGCCACGAGGTGGAATCGGAACATCGTGCCTTCTGCAGATCTTCGCCAAGCCCACGTTTGACAGGCCATAGCGGCGGGCCAGGGTGGTGATGGGGGCCTCCCAGACCTGTGCGTACAATTGCGTGCGTGTAATGGTCATACAGGTGTGCACCTCCTACCGCCTGCCATGGCTGACCACCTGCAATATACTCAGTGTCTGCCGACCAATCTTACCGGCCGAGTTGGGGGGCACAACGCCCGGCCCTGGAGATGGTCGAGCAGGGAGTGATCCGTCCATGGCCGGCGAATCGAAGCCCTCAGGCCACGTCACCCGAGAGACGTTGTATGAAGAGCTATGGTCTGTGCCCCTGAGCCAGGTAGCTGAGAAGCACGGCCTGTCCGACGCTGGCCTGATCCGACTCTGCAAGACCTACAGCATTCCTCGACCTCCGGCCGGACACTGGGACAAGGCTGCCGCCGGAGAGGCGGTCGAACGACTTCCACTCCCCTCGTTGAGAGACCGCAGCAAGCAGGTATTGGACTTGACGAAACTGCTTGCCATCGAGGACGGCCTTGCGCGTGACTTTAGGGTTCGCGCAACAATAACCTAAACGATTTAAGCTATCGTCTGCTTGTATCA
>CAZJTF010000565.1:0-3174 GCA_964548565.1 uncultured Planctomycetales bacterium
CTGATCAGGACGGCGCCCGACGATTCGCGCAGGGTCGTCAGGGTTTCCAGCCAGATCTCGTAACTCATGAGCACGAACAGGATGGCGTCCGGTGCCTCGCGCTGAACGGTCTCGAGGAGCTTCAGGTTCAAATCGGCGAAATCGACGTAGCACGACTTGTCGAAGGACTCGAAGAAGACGACCTCGTGGCCCAGCCGGCGCAGGGCGGGCAGGAAATTCGAGTACTCGTATCCCTCTCCGCGTTCCGGCGAGCCGTAGTTGTGCTGACCGAAGACGCACAGTATTTTCATTGGTCGCGGGCCGGCTGGGAGCGGGTGCGTGCGGCGGCGTTCTGAACGGATGACCAGATGTCTCGCCAGGCGTCGGCCTCCGACGCGCTTGGACGTCTGAGCAGCAGTCTGCGGCCCAGGGCCCCACGTCCCAGTGACGAGGCGACATCCAGTCCCGCCTTGCCGATCGTGACGCCCAGGATCCGCAGCAGTGCCATGCGGGCCCGTGCCGTCGCCGCATTCCTGGCCACCGCCTTCAGGACGTGGACCCGGGTCTGCAGCCGTTTGCGCAGTCGGATGACGGGGTCGACCCGGTAGCCCACCAGGGCCTCGGTCAGATTGGCGTAGCGGCTGGTGGGGGCGGCGCGCAGCAGCAACTCGAAGTCCTGGGCCTTGTTGAAGGCGGGATCGTAACGATGGCGGCGGAACCAATCGGTCCTGCCCATCCAGGTGGGGTGGTACAGGTTGTACGAGCCGGCCAGCCCCGAAGCGCAGATGGCTTCGTGCCCGGCCGGTGCGGGTGCGATGCCAAGCGGCGTGCCGTCGTCGCGGAACGTCATGATCGCCGTGCCCAGCAGGTCGATCGATGGCTGCGCCTGCAACAGGCGCAGCTGCCTTTCCAGGCGTGCGGGATAGCAGATGTCATCCGCATCCATGCGGGCAAGACACGGCGCCGATGCACCCTCCACGCCCCGGTTCAAGCTGGCAGCCAGGCCCTGGCGGGTAGGGTTGCTGAGGATCCTGATCCGCGGGTCGCTGAACCGTGCCATCACAGCCTGGAAGTGATCCGTGGATGCGTCGTCGACCACAATGAGTTCCCAGTTCCGGAATGTCTGGGCCAGGAGCGAGCAAATGGCCGCAGCAAGGGTTGGCGCGCTGTTGTGCACAGCCATCACGATGCTGACTTCGGGCTCCCCCGTGCGGTTCCCTGTAACCGCCTGCACGCCAGTGGCACCCATGCCCGATCAGCGCGTCCTCGTGGCCACGCAGTGCCAGCCGAAGCATCCGATCTCCTCGGTCTTACCTGCGGGGCGCGCGAGTGCGAGGCAGAGCAACCCGAAGAACGTGGCCAAGTACACGAGCGGCAGGCTCCATTGACGGGCACGACGCGCCATTGAAGGCCAGCGAACCAGCTCCTGGCGAAACAGCGTGAACCAGTTTCCGTTGGGGGTCAGCTCGATGACCTCGAAGCCATGAGCGGGCAGGCGGTGCTCGTACCAGTAGCGACTGAAACCGGTCGCGTAATGGTAGGGGGCGAAATGAACCAGCGACGCGAAGGGGGCGGTGAGTATCAGCGTGCCTCCAGGTTTCAGCAGGCGCCGGAACTCGGCGAGCGCCAGTTCGGGCGAAGGGAGATGCTCGAGAACCTCGCTGCACAGAATGGCATCGAACGATGCGTCCGGCTGCGGAATGTCGGCGATGTCGGAGACGATGTCGATCCGGCTGGTGTCCCAGGCCCCGGTTTGCAGGCCGGCCTGGTTGCCCTGGCCCTCGTACTGGCCGAAGTCCTGGGAGACGTAATCCAGATGGGCGCACAGGGGCTTGTTGCGCAATTCACCCGCGCCGGCGTCCAGTATGCGCAGCCCCGAAGGCAGTCCCGCAAGCGTCTCGCGCAGCCATCGTTGCCGCGCGGCCTCATTCGGATCCAGGTCGAGAGTCTTCTTGACGAGGTTCTTCATCGGATCATCCAGCCCTCTTCTCGAAGTGGAACAGGCCGCAGGCGTATTCGCTGGATGCCGCGGCCTGGAGCGCCGTTCCCTCGTGCAGCTTTCCCAGGTCATCGACACAGGAGAAATCGACCAGTTCCATGCGGTCGAACATCGAGACTACGGTGCCCGGATCGAACACCCTGTGCGCGTTGAAACACGTTCTCTCCCGCCCGACCGGCGTCGACAGGTAAAGCTGGCCGCCCGGGGCGACGACACGCTGCAGTTCATGGGCCGCGGCGATGCTGCCATCGGGATCCAGCGGGTCGCCGTAACGGCCCAGTCCGATGTGCTCGATCACGTGCAGGCACGACAGCGACTGCAGGGTGTCGCCCTGAAAGGGCAGCGCCGTGATGTTGCCGGCCCGGCAGCTGAGGTTTTGCAGCGTGGCCTGAAGTGGCCTGTAGTCCACGAACGTGGTCTTCACGAACGCACTGATGGCAGCCACCGTCATGACGCTGGAGCCCACGTCCACGTGCTCGGCAGGCATGCTGCTCTTCAGCTTTCGCGCCAGCCAGGCGCCCTGGTAGAAGTAGTGCGGATCGAACGGCGTCGCGCCGACGCTGTCCAACAAGCAGGGATAGGCATCGCCAAACCTGAGTCTGCCGCCCGCGCGCTGCGAGTATTTCCTCCAGTCGAGAAGGTACCGCGGGAGGTGAATCAACCCGACGATCGGAACCGGCAGCAGGATTGCCTTGATCCAGTGCTTATACGACATCTTGTCTGTGCCTTCCCTTCAGGCGCGAATCGAAGAGATCAAGCGTGGCTGCAAGACCGATGCAGAAGATCAGCATCCAGAACGGATATCGGTATCTGTAGAGGGCGCCGACGAACGGAACTCCCATCCCGTATATGAGCACGACGCCGGCTGACAACGCCAACGGGGCGAGCATCGTTGCATTCGACCTGTTACCGACCAACCAGCCGATCAGGAATGGAATAGTCAACGCGAACGCGGCCGCCTCCAGCGGCGGGATCGTGAAGAAGGTCGACGTTCCAAAGTGCGGGGCTGCGGTCGTGGGATATGGGGCAAGGAAACCGTTGAGGGCCGCCTTGGGCAGATACCGGAGAGCGTCTGCCGGACTGCCGGGGAAAACATCGGAATCCATGACGGCGGATCGGGTGGTCGGGTTGGGATCGTGCAGTTGAATGAAATACAGGCAACGTTGCGCGAAGAGTGCTCGCAGTCGGGCGTTCAC
>CAZJTF010000566.1:0-3161 GCA_964548565.1 uncultured Planctomycetales bacterium
ATCCTGGAGGGACGATTTTTGTTGATCCAGCTCTGCGGAGGCTGCAGACCAGACAGCAAGCCCCTTGCGAGCCGCCTTTCCGCCTCCGCTACGGCACCAACGCCGTGCCGTCCACAGTCGGCCTGGCGGATGTCCGCCAGCCGTTTTGTATCCTACACACCGGCTCGAACGACTGTCAATCGTCAGCCGACTGGTCTGGTAGGCCCGACCTCGGCCCGACAGGGCTCTGCAACGATGAAAGAAACTGCGGGAGACCTCCGCCGGTCGGGGAGATCTCCCGCTTGAAACTCTTCGCGAATGAAACCCGGGAACCAGACCGCAGCGAAGATCCTGCGGTCACCTCCGCTCAGGCGACCCTCCGCCTCCGAATGCCGATCAGGCAGGTGCCGATCGCCAGCGCGGCCAGGGTGCCCGGCTCGGGGACCTCGTTGAGGTAGAACCGGGTGGCGCTTCCGCCCACGCCCACCTCGAACCAGTCCACCACGCCACGCGCGGAGTCATGGTACGTGTTGACGTTGCTGATCCAGTCGAAGTGGCCGACGTTGAAGGAGTGGGCCCCGCTGGCAAGACCGTACATTTGGGTGACCTGTGCATCGGTCGCCAGGACCAGCCCGGGGGTTGCTGCCACCATGGCAGCGAAGGTGGGGTACCTGGCCCCCGTCCAGGGAATGAACCACTCACCATCCGTCATCGCATCGTATTCCTGCCATGATCCGGACGCGCGGGCGGTCCCATCGGCCCAGGGAACCCATTGGGCATAGCGCATGCTGAGATTATCGGGCGCTTTCGCGAAAGCGAGCATGAATGTCGGCGGCTGCCAGGCGCCACCATCCCCTTCGATCCCGTAGACTCGCATCTTGAGGGAGGTAATCGAGGACGCCGATACGCCGGCGTAGTTCGCGGTGCTAATGGCAGCCCAGCAGCGGGAGGTCAGGTCCTTGTTGCCGTTGGTGAACTGCATGACTGCCTCGGTGCCCCACATTCGATCCATGACAGAGCCTCGGCCGCCTGAATCCGGAACCACTACCAGATTCCATCCATAATTACCGACAGTGGTGGTGTTCATGTACGTGTCGGCGGCGCTTGCAGCACTCGCCGCCAGGCCTGTCAGGACAGCCGTCAGCATAACCCTGTTGAACATCTCCTCTTTCTCCTTTCTCCTGTTGCTGAAACAATACCCACCCACACGCAGCCACCGACGGCAGCCACGCACGCGGCGCACAATTCAACGTCAATCTGGGGTGCTTTTCCTCCTCTCGCGAACAGACACGACAGGCAGGGTTAGCGTTCTCCCCTCGTTCGCGCTCAGGTGATGCCGATATGCACCAGCACTTGATCCATCGTATTGAGATGGCCCCGCCGATGTCAACACTCTCAGGAAGAATGTTCCGCAACGCCCGGTGATGAGCAACCCTTCGTTTCCCTCCCAATGTCGGTGTCGCTCACCCTCGTCTCCATCTCCACGGTGTCAGAGCGCAACACGAGGCAGGCGAGAGGCCAATAATATCCGGCCCCAAGGCACCAGAGCGTATCACGCATCCAAGACCACTCCCCGCAGCACGACACCGACGAGGCGCGTGGGCAACCGGATCTCGTCGACCGGGGTTTCGGACAGTGGTATACTCACGTGGCGCCCACGGACGAGTGCGATGCGGCCCGCTTCTTCGCAAATCGAGGCGGTGCCGAGCCCGGACCCTCACCCTCAGACGTGTCGCGCTCGTGACTTCGGCGCGCAGGAGCCCAGCCATGGCGGGCTTCGGTGTATCAGGCTCAAACCCACCGGCCGAATCGAGCCGCCTCGCTGCAAACGGCAACGTGCGGCGGGTCCCCGCATTTCCGATCCGATCGCTTCTCATCTGCCTCCTGTTTACGGTCCTGCTGCTGGTCGTACTGGCGTGGCACCTCTGGACATCGTACCGCGGGATGCAGACGACACTGGGCAGGGATCTCAACGTCCAGCGGCTGAGCGGCGTCGTCACCCACCTGGACGAGGTGCTGACGATGTCCGCCCGCATGACCGCCGCCACCGGAGACACCTACTGGGAACAGCGGTACCGGATCTACGAGCCGCAACTGGATGAGGCCATCACCGAGCTGATGCGGCTGGCATCCGAGCCCCTCCTGAACGACGCAGCGGCCTCGACAAACGCGGCCAACATCCGGCTCGTAGCCATCGAGTCCCAGGCGTTTGACCTTGTCCGAAACGGCGGCCGCGCAGAGGCCATGGCCCTGCTGACGGGCGAGATCTACGAGGAGCAGAAGGAGCTCTACAGCCGCGGCATCCGGACCATCTCCGCCGCTCTTCACGATCACGCAGCGGCCGACCTGCAGTCCTGGCGTCGCTCACTGTACATGGGAGCGATCGCAGGCGCGGCCGCGCTGCCGATCCTGCTCGTGATCTGGGTGATCGTGCTCCGCGGCGTGGTGCGTCACATGGCTGAGCGTGAGCGCGCCGCGCGGGAACTGGCCGCCCATCGCGAGCATCTCGCGGAACTCGTCGATGAGCGTACCCGGCAGCTCAGCGCCGCCAACGAGGAACTCGCCGAGGCTGAAGCACGTTACCGCGACCTGTTCGAGAACGCGCCGGACCTGATGGCCGTTCTGAGCGTCGATGGAGGCAAGGTTCTCGACTGCAATCGCACCCTCGCCGACGTCCTGCGGCGAGAGAAGAGCGACGTGATCGGTCGATCGTTCCTGGAGTTCTACGCGCCGGACTGCCGGGAGGATGGCGCTTCGACATTCGCCGCATTCGCCGCCACGGGCAGAGTCTCCCAAATGGAGCGTACGCTCCAGCGGTCCGACGGAAGCCTTATCGAGGTCCAAGTCGGCGCGACGCTCATTCACGACGCATCCGGCCGGATGGTGGCGGCCCGCTGCACCTGGCGCGACATCACCCTTCTCAAGGACGCCCAGCGCGAGGTCGCCCGGCACGTCGCGGCACTCGCGCGCTCCAACGGCGAGTTGCAGGAATTTGCCTACATTGCGTCCCACGACCTGCAGGAGCCGCTGCGGAAGGTGCTGGCGTTCGGCGATCGCCTGAAAAGCACGTGCGGGGAGAGTCTGACGGTGCAGGGCCGCGATTACATGGAGCGGATGCTCAACGCCGCGACCCGCATGCAGTCGTTGATCAACGATCTGCTCACCTATTCGCGCGTCACGAC
>CAZJTF010000567.1:0-3149 GCA_964548565.1 uncultured Planctomycetales bacterium
GCTGCCATGCTGTGAATAAGAGCGGAAAGCTCCTGATAGGCCCGGGCGACCTGGGGATCGTCGCAGGCATGGGGGCGCATCGCACAGGGCAGAACTCGCACCGAGAAGCCGAGCTCGATGCCGTCGCAGCCCTGCGGCACGGCCGCAAACTCCACCGACTGCGGGTTGCTCATGCCAGGATTCTTAGCATTGTCCTCTGACGACTGGCCGCGAACACCTTTGGCCAGGATCTCGACAGGCACTGTTTGACGCCCGCTGCCCGCTCCGCGGACGCCGTGGAAGACCCCTTCGGTGATCTGTACGGAGCGGGCAAAAGCCAGCATGCCGGTCTCGAGCGACCGGCCTGATGGGGATTTCGAGCGAGGGGCCATGAGTAAGTCTCCATTCAGGCGGAAGCGGGAGAGGCGGGGTAATAGGCCTGGTGACCGAGGATCCAGGATCCTTCCGAGTGCCATCGCCAGAACAAACCCTCGAAGACCTCCGCAGACGCCTGGGTCAGTCTGCGATTGCGCACCGAGACCAGTTCGCCGATGCCTAAAACTGGCTCGGTAAAGACGTGCGGAAGACTCGCGTCTCGGGTCCCCCGACGTCGGGGAGCTGTGGCTGGATCTTCGAGAAGGAAGTGGCCGACGGCTAAGGGCACAAGCCAGCCAGAGCCAGGTTCCCGCTCCACCGGGAACAGCTTCTCCGCCACAGCCGAGAGGCTTTCGCCATCCCCCCTCGAGATGATGCGTTGGTCCGGCTGGTCGGGACGAAGCAACGCCCAGCCCCGCGGCGCGCCCTGCAGCGCGATACCGTCGCCCGCGACCGGCTTCACCTTGACCACTGGCTCCCGAAGGACGCCGCCCGCGAGACGGCGCCCGGCCAGTGCCTCGGCCACAGCGACCTCGTCGGAGCAGCCGGGGATGTCCAAGATCATGGAGAAGCGCACCGTACCGGTCATGTCCTCCACCATCTCAACCGGCGAGAACCGGCCGGAGACAGGCGCCATCTCCGGCTTTGTACGGCCCATGGACACGACGACGTCGTGAAGCACGGGCAACACTCCAACTGACCAGCGCGCGGCGCCCAACCCAGGCGCGATCGCTGCTCCGAGCCCGAGGAAGGCCAGAGGCGACGGCAACCCAGAGGCATAGTCATTCATCAGCAGGTTGACGCGATAGGCCGTGAGGTCCGCGACGAGGAACTTCACGCCCCGTCCTCCGCTGCCTTCAGGCGGGAGAGGAAGTGCTGATCTGCGAGCGCACGCCGGGCTCGGTCGAAGCCGTCCTGCACCCAGTAGCGGCGCAGAAGGACGACACCAGGAGGCGGGGTCGGGAGGTCGCCGGCGGCCGAATCAACGCGGATCGCCTCCGCCAGGATCTCGTCGATAAAATCAAATACCTCGAGGATCAATCGGTCCGCGAGGCGGTCGAGGCCGGAGCGGATATCGCGGTTACTGTACTCGGCCTCGCGATCAAGCAAGTTGGCGTAGCGCAGGATCCAGTCCGCGATGTCGACGCCCGGCATCCGTGGAAAACTGCCGCTTGATACGAATCGGCGTATCTCGGCGTCGAGGCGGTTGAGGGTTCCGGGAAAGCGGGCATGGAAGCGGGTGCGCAGACCGCCGATCGCGCCAGAGATGTTCTGTGGCTTTGCGCTGACTGCCTGCCGGCTCCAAGAACCGCGGGGAACCTTCGATGCTCCTTTTTCCTGTTTCCGGAAATAGGAAGCTGTGACGGCGCGCATGCCCATATAGGCTGCAGCGGGCGCCACCGGAGTGGCCTGGAGATCACCTCCTGCCGGGTTGGGCAAGAAGATGATCGGGAACTCGGCTGCCGGCAGGCGAGTGATCGGCGCAGCATCCGCCAGGAGGCTGAATTTCAAAGCGTTGAGCACGTCGCTCCCGAAGACTGCGGCGAAGCCCCCGGTGATGCAGTCAGACACACTGTCGGGATTCAGGATGTGCCCGACTAGGCTCTTGGTCGGATGGCCAAGAAGCTCCATCGGACGGAACGCGATCTTCGCGACCGGAATGTCCGCGGCGTTCACGGAGGGGACCATGTCCGAATGCTGGTTTGCTGTCTGAGAGGCGGGCCGCATGACGCTCTGATCGCCGTCGGCACGCGGGGAAATAAGCTTCAGCAGGTGGGATCCGCTCTTTGCGCCTACCCGGGCCATGGCATCCGCCGTGACTGGTTTGCCGTACTCCCGCGCCATCCGACGGTAGGCGTCCTCGATTTCCGCGAGCTCGATCGGCTCCCCGATTGGACGGAAGCTGAGCAAGCTGCGCGCGCCCGACAATCTTGCCCGATCTTCGTCGATCTCGTTCATATCCCGCACCTCATCCGTAACGATGACAAGATATCTACGCAAGTAGAACGGACCTAGACCTAAATTTTTCAGTTTCCGCAAGGGCAACCTGATTTGGAGCGCGACTCAGCACATCCGCTGGTGGATGGGGCGAGGATGATCTGAGCCCCGCAAACTGGATCGCTTTTGGGTAGAGTTTTCCGTGGCGTTTCCCTCGCGCGGTGGTTCGAGAACGGCGCTGGAGCCTGTTGCGAAAGCAGAAACAAGGATACATCGCGCGACGACGGCAGAGATGGGGGATCGCAATGGCGAAGGCGGAGGCAACCGTCGAGGAACTCGTGGCGATGATCGAGAGGGGCGAATTACGCCTTCCTGAGATGCAGCGGCAGTACGTCTGGCGCTCGACGCGGGTTCGCGATCTCCTGGACTCGCTCTACCGCGGCTACCCGTCAGGTGCGATCCTGCTGTGGGAGACGGACGAGGCGGTCCCCCTTCAAGCCTTCGCTGTGTCGCAGGAGGCGAGCCCTTATAAGAGTACACGCCTCCTCCTCGACGGCCAGCAGCGGCTCACCTCCCTGTCCGCCGTCGTGCGCGGGCAGCCCGTCACGGTGAGGGGGCGGAAGCGCCCGATCGAGATCCTTTTCAACCTCGAGCACCCCAACAAGCTCGTGGTTGTCACCGAGGTAAACGAGGAAGCGGACGATGACGGCGATGACGACGACCGTCTACCCGACGAGCCGGATTCCTCCGACGACGAGCTCCAGCGCCGCTTCGACCGCATGACGTTCGTCGTTGCGACGCGCAAGCTAGGCTCAGGACCCAATAAATCTGTTGCTGCGGCTCGTTTGAGTGTGATT
>CAZJTF010000568.1:0-3133 GCA_964548565.1 uncultured Planctomycetales bacterium
CGCACAATGTGGTCTTCTGGGACAGGGTCCGCGGAGAGTACGTCTGCTATCTGCGATGAAACCGACCGCATCGTTACATCGAAGCGCGACCCGGAGCTCACTGAACTCGCGGGCCGCCCCGTGCGCGTGCGTTTCATTCTGAAGGACGCGGATCTCTATTCGATGCGGTTCACGCCGCACCCGCCGGTCACTTCCGGGCCTGCGTCTCTCCCATGAGTTCGGCCACCTTCGGTTCAATGGCGTCCGCCCAGATCTGGTACCCCGCGGGCGAGAGGTGCAGGTAGTCCGGCATGATGTCCTTCGGCAGGACGCCTTCGTCATCGACGAAGCGCGGGCCGATGTCCACGTAATGGACCATCTTTCCGTCGTCGAGCTTGGCAATGATCTGATTCACCTGCAGGATCTTGCCGCGCTGCGGGTTCGGATCCTTCCCGCGCGGGAAAATTCCCAGCACCAGGATCTTCGTCTTTGGCAGCTCATCCCGCAGCTTCTTGACGATCGCCCGCACGCCGGCGGCGATTTCGGCCACCGTGTTGTCTTCCTTGTTCGAGTTGTTGGTCCCGATCATGATGACAGCCAGCTTCGGGCTGATCCCCTCGATGTTGCCGTTCTCGAGCCGCCACAGGACGTGCTGCGTCCGATCGCCGCCGATCCCCAGGTTCACGGCCTTGCGCGGCGCGTAACGGCTGGCCCACACGTCCTTCCCCGCACCTTCCCAGCCGTGCGTGATGGAATCGCCGATGAAAATCAGGTCGACGTCCCCCTTCTTCACCCGCTCGTTCATCGACTCGTGACGCTTCATCCAGCCGTCGCCCTCGCGCGGGGCGGGCGTCGTCGCGGTGTTGACCTGCTCCTTCGGCGGCTCCAGGACCGCCGTTTCCGCCGCCTGAACCGCCGTAACCAGCGCGCAGGCGCCGATCGATCCCAACATCACCCGCCGCGTGAAACGCGAACTACTGAACATGAAATAGCCTCCTCGATGTCTGACATGCTCGCCCGCCGAGGGCAAGTCCGAAGATCTTACGGACACGTGACCGCTGTCACCAGCCCCACGCCTGGCGTCAACGATCGTAGCCGGGAAGTGATCACCGGGGAGTGTGCACCGAAATAGACGGCAGCCCGCGACGTCAGCGACCTTTCGTCGCACTGCGCGCGTCCCCCGACCGTGCCGCCGTCGCCGGGGCGGGCTTCGCCTTCTCGGCATCGCTGCCCCATCGCGCCAGGAGACGGCACAGGTCGTCCTCGAACTTGCGGGCAGCGCCCAGCCCCCCCTTGGCCTTGTGGATGTCGTTGCAGAGCACGCTGAACGCGTACCGCCGATCGCCCGGCCCGTCCACGTAACCGCTCAGCGCGCTCACGCCGTTGATGTAGCCGGTCTTCGCGAGAACCTTCCCTTTCAGCTCCTTCATGCGCCGCCGCAGCGTCCCCTCCGCCTCGCCCGGCACCGCCAGATTCGACCGGAACTCCTCCCGCTCGGCATGGGCGTCCATGAACCGCAGAATCGCCGAAATCATCCGCGGTGTAACCCGGTTGGAGTGGCTCAATCCGGAACCATCGTCGATCACGTACGAGTTGTCCGGCACTTCCAATTGCTCGAGGAACCGTACCATCGCCGCGCGTCCGGTCTCGTAGCTTCCGACACCTGGTTTGTCCGAACGACCCGCGTACGCGCCGATCGTCTTCAGCACCGCCTCCGCAAACGCGTTGACGCTGCTCTTGTCCACGCGCCACAGCACATCGTGCATCTTGCGCTCGTGCACCGCGACCACCTGCAGATCGGCCGGAATGAGCGGAGAGCCCTCCGGACGTACCCGCTCGCGCTTCGTTTCGCCGGCGAACTTGATGCCCTGAGTCTCCAGCGCCTTCCAGCAGGCGCTCGCGAAAAACGCCCCCGGATCCGTCACCGCGAGTTGAATCCCGTCCCCGCCGGTGGCTGCGCCGACGCTTCCGCTCACCGCGACCGTGTACGGATCCTTCGACGCGAGCCGGATGATCGTCCGCCCCTTACCCGTCTTGGCCCGGTTGTCCACCCGCACGAACGGCGCATCCGGAATAATCGTCACCTCGGCCGCCTCACCCGGCTTGCCCGGCCGCACCTTCACCGCCACGCAGTTGTCGTAGTAGTTGAGCCCGCCGACCGGGGCCGCGTAGTACGTCTCGAGGTTGAACTGCTTTCGCCAGGACGCATTCACGAATTCCTGCTCGAAAATGAAGTCGTCGAACAGGAAATTGCCGCGGACCTCCGTGATGCCCCGCTTTTTCAGCTCCTCCGCCCACCGCTCGAAGACCGTCGTGATCGTCTGGTCCTCGGCCCGCGCCATCTGCACGTCGCCGATCGACGGGTCTCCCGCGCCGATCACCACCAGGTCCTGCCCGCGCATACCGAGGATCGTCCGATAGCTGAAATCCGCCGGCAGCAACGTCATCGCCGCTGCCGTGGTCAGGATCTTCTGGTTGCTCGCCGGCTTGAACTGCTCGGTGGCGTTCTGCTCGTACACCAGCTCCGGCACCGGCGCGAGCGCGTCCACGCGGACCCCCACCCGCATTCCCGACAGGCCGGATGAAGCCGCCAGCCGCTCGATTTCCTTGGAGAGCTCCGCTGTCGCGCCCAGAGAGGGCCCGACGCCCCCGGCGAGAAGGGACAGAACGCAAATCAGAAGCCGGCCACCAGGATCACGCGTCGTCATGAGGACTCCTTTCCCCGTAACGATCAGCCAACCAACGGATTGACCCGCCCCGGGTACAACGATTAGACTAAATAACCGGAGGGAGATCGTGACGCAAATCGAGCGAGGGCACAGGGATGTCACCCATTAAGCAGCGCGGATCGCGAGTGATCTACGTTGCCGCTTCCGCTCGAGAATTTCCACCCCCCGTTCAGGACTGGCTCGGCCAGGCGGACAATCGTGCCGCCTCCTCCCCCGATGTCTACGATGCGCTCGCCACTCTGGCCCGTGGTGCCCGCCCCGCCGCGATGATCGTCAGCATGGATTCCGTCGACTGGAGTGAGATGGAGTTCTTTGATCACACCGCGAGGATCGGCCGGGATACGACCGTATACGTCACCGGCGGGCCGCATCAGGCCGCGAAGCTCCAGGCCGCCTGCGGCCGCGGCGCCCAGATCTTCGATCCG
>CAZJTF010000569.1:0-3130 GCA_964548565.1 uncultured Planctomycetales bacterium
CATGCCGGTTGTGAGTTCTCACTTTTTACTCCGGGCGCAGCCCGCCGAGTTCCATGAGGCGGATCGGCCCCACGAACACGATGCAGAAGTTTTTCTGCGTGTCTTTGACATCCTCGACGCGCAGCCGAAGCGGCAGCTCGCTGAGGTCCGCTGGAATTAAGGGCAGACGCGCCATGAACCACTGGCCGTTCACGCGGTGAACCCCGACGTCCTCCTGCCACAGGATACGGTCGCCCCAGAGCAGCTTGACGGTGCGGTACCCCGCCATCCGGTTCCGGACGAAATCACCGCCGATCGTTTCCTTGTTCTCGTTGCTCAAGTACAGCAGAATCGCAAGTCGCTGCCGATCCCCCGAAACCGGCACGGCCAGCTCCAGTTCGGCAAAACCACCCTCAGTGCCGAGCACCTTCGGGTTCAATGCAAACGCGGCCACCTCGGTCTCGCCATGCCGGTAAATCCCAGCCATCCACTCGCCCCAGAACATCTCGAGCTCGCTGGGCATCACCGTGGCGAGAACGCGGTTGCTGGATTCCCAGCGCCCGGTGCCCCAGTCGAGCGGCGGATGCGCAAGCCCGCTGAGCATCTCCTCCGTCGGGGCAGCACGCCGGTTGTAGTCCTTCACGCGCGCCTCGAGGAGGCTCCGGCGATCCGTCACCATCTTCTTCCAGTCGATGGCCTTCATGGATGCACGGTCGCGCCACCATTCCACGTACGCGGCCGTCGGGCGGAGATCAGCCAGTTTCTGGCCGACCGTCTCGACCTGCTGAAGCACGCGAGGGGCAGCTTGCGCGATCAGCTCGTCCGCATGGGCCAGGTCGTCCGAGTAGATGGCCGAAAGCACCTCGCGCTGGTGGTCCAGCCACCAATCCTCGGGATAGGTGAGCCTCGCTGCTGCCTCGCCGGTTTCGAGTTCCGCCCGCATCGGGTCGAGGTAATGCTCCTTCAGCACCGAAGGTTCGAGCATCGTCTCCTTTGCAGCGCTGCTCTCGATCCGCGTAAACCGTTCGCGCATTCTGGCGAGCAGCGCTTCCGCAGCCGGGCGGGAGCGCGGGTTGCGGAGACGCGCTGGGCACATCGGCTCGAACTCGCTTGAATTCGAGACGAACCGGAACAGCGATTTCACCTTCCTCAAAGCATCGTCAAACTCCCGGGCTGCTTCCACCTGCCCACGGCCGTACACGATGTCGTAGATGCGGCCACGCACCGCCTCGAAGTCGTGTCGCTCCGGCGCCCAGCCCCACCAGCCGATCACCGGCGCGACGTAGTACTGCCCCCACCCGTTGCCACCCCATGGCATGATCGCGTCCGCCGAACCGGCGGCATCCTTCAGCACCTCGTACGTCGGCGCATGCCAGCCTTCCGAGAGCGGCGGGACCTCCAGATAGGCCAGTCGTTTGCCGATGACGTAGGTTCCGCTCTCGGGATGCGTGAATCCCGGATTCGGGCGGGTCCAGTTGTGCCACCAGGACGGCCGACTCTTCATTCCGATGGAACGAGCGTCAGCGAGCGCGCCCGACAACGGTAGACACGTCCAGAACCACGTCGCCCTTTCCATGCCGGGGATCTTCATGATGTGCTGATTGAACGGCATGCGGATCTGCTGGTAATCCCGCTTGGGCGGCGTCACCGCGATCAGATGATCTTTGATGCCGTGACGCCCGCCGAGTTCCAGCACGGCCCTGGTGAGCGTCTCCGGATCCTCCCCTGGCCCCTTGTCGTCGAACGACAGCCAGAGACCGTCCGCCCCGAGCGCGATAAACTGCTCGTACATCTTCAGGACGGTCGCGTGGTCGCTCTTCGGAATCCCGCAGTTGATCGTCGCGTATACGATGATCCCGCGGGCGTGTGCCTCGTCCAGTATCCTCCGGATCAGCGCGTCATCCCACGTGTCGCCCGGCTCGTAGGCGTACGTTCCGTTTCTCAGGTCGATGAAGTTGATCCGTGATCGAGCGTACAGATCCATCTCGCCCGGATTGAGATAGAGCTGCACGTTGGTTTGCGGTCGCCCGCGCCAGGGAATCGACGGTGCATCACGCACGTCCGCCGCGATCAGGCGGACGCCGTCCGGTCGGTGCTTGAGGAGTTGGAAGAACGTGTCCTGAGCATAGAGCACGCCGCGCGGCTCGCTTCCGCCAAGCAGAACGTACAGCCGACCGTCCGCCTCCAGCGTCCGGATCACATAACCGTCGTGACCTGGTTTGGCTGCATCCAGTTCGACGTCGTGCGAACGACACAGTCGATCCAGCAGTTGGTGAGAGGCGCGGCAACCGGCGAGGATCTGCACGGACGCATCGGTACTCGCACCCTCTTCGATAATTGGCCAGGTCTGGCCGAAGCGTCGTTGAACGCTGCGTCCCAGGAGGTCGGCGGCCGACCGTTCCGGCGCCGATGCTTGTGACCCGACGACGATCGCCACGCGGCCGGGCGCGAGATGGACGTCGCGGCCGCGCCAGTGGACTTCGCGCGGAGCCGGCACAAGGGAAACTGCCGCCTGGCCTGCGCTGACCGCAAGCAAACAGACCCCGACCGCGGCGTACGACTTCATGCCGGCTCTCCTCGCTGAGTTCGACTCGGGCAACAGTCAACACTGTTTGTCTGTTTGTGTCAACAGAGAATTCAGCCGGCAGACGCGACGACCTGCGACTCAGTGAACTCGAAAAGCCCCTCGATCCCCCCTTCGCGTCCGAAACCCGACTGCTTCATCCCCCCGAACGGCGCATGCGGAGCAGGACCGCTGCCCGTGTTCAACCCCACGTGCCCGAAGCGCAGACGCGGGAGCAGCCGCCCGGCGCGCGTGGCGTCGGAGGTAAAGACGTAAGCCGCAAGGCCGTATTGCGTCGCGTTCGCGTGGTTGATCGCCTCCTCGTCGGTGCGGAAGCCGGTGAGCGAGATCACGGGGCCGAACGTCTCTTCACGGCAGACCAGCATGTCCGCCGTGGTGCCGGTGAGGAGCGTCGGCGGGTCGTAGCATCCCCACTCATGCTCAGGGCGCGCGGGATTATGGCCGATCACGCGCCGGGCACCGCGCTCCACGGCATCCTTCACATGCGCGGAAACCTTGTCGAAGGCGTCGCGGTCAATCAGCGGGCCGACGTCTGTATTCTCGTCCAGGCCGTTGCCGACACGCAGC
>CAZJTF010000570.1:0-3127 GCA_964548565.1 uncultured Planctomycetales bacterium
CAGTGGCCTCTTGCATGTCGAGCAAGCGCTCTAGCCAACTGAGCTAATCGCCCGCGGTCTGCTACGGCCGTCTATTGAAGCCGAACGGCCCTGGGATGTCAACCCGATCTGCTGCCCGATCGCCGGTTTGGCTCGGTCCGTCTGATTCGCTTCGTCGCTGCGTTTGACCGATGGGAGGCCGGCTGCGGTGCGGCCTGACAAAGCGAGCCGCCGGAATGTCGGGGCCTGACTGGACTGGGCGGCGGGTGCACCGCGAGAAACCGTGCGACCGGCAGCAGGTAGCGCAACACGGCCCGGGTTCGCAGACGCCGCCCCAACCACTCGCCCCGGTTCCGACCGGCTTGACAGCGCTCGTCAGGCCGGCTTATTTCATCTCGACGTTCTTCTCCCGCGCGAGGAATACCGGTTATGCCAGTTGCTTCTTCCGGGGTGACGCGGCGCGAGTTCCTGTTCATCACCGTCGGCGGAGGCTGCGGCTTCGCTGTGTCTGCCACACCGCGCGCGACTGCGGCGGAACGGCCATCGGCGGACGACTTGATCGAGCGCATCGACCGGCTTGTCCTCTGGGATGGGCGGGCGACGGGCTCCACGTGGTTTCACCCGCGCGCCTGCATGATCCCGGCTGCAGGGATGGATCCAACGAGCAACTCTGGCGACTCCGGCCGCGCGCCGACCGGCCTCATGACGATGCAGTCCATCTCCGGCTCGGACGTGTTCGGACCGGTGCACTGGACGACGACATCCGACCTGGGCAGGAGTTGGACCGAGCCGCAGGCGATCCCCGGACTGGGGCGGCGCAGGGTCGACGAACGGGTCGAAGAGGGAGTGTGCGACGTCGTCCCGGAGTACCACGCGAAGACGGACACCGTTCTGGCGATTGGCCACAACGTCTGGTACGAGCGCGGCATCCTCAGGAACCCCCAGTTGCCGCGCCACCCCGTTTATGTGATCCGCTCAGCCGATGGCCACTGGTCAAGCCCTCAAAAACTCGCGTGGGACGATCCCCGCGCGGCCCAAATCTACTCCTGCGGCTGCTCTCAGCGGTTAACGCTTCCCGGCGGCGACCTGCTGATCCCGCTCACGTTCGGTACGGCCGAACGGAAGGATCGGTCCGTTACCACCGTGCGGTGTTCGTACGATGCGCGATCAATCCGCATCGTGGAAGAGGGCAGCGAACTGCGCAACCCCGCCGGGCGCGGTCTGCTCGAGCCCAGCGTGACGCGGTTCAATGCGCGGTTCTTTATGACGATTCGCGCCGAGGACAATCGCGGATACGTCGCCGCCTCGGAGGACGGCCTGCAGTGGTCGCCGCAGCGGGCCTGGTGCTGGGAGGATGGCGAACCGCTCGAGATGTCCACGACGCAGCAGCACTGGCTGCCCCACAGCCGCCGCCTGTACCTGGTCTACACGCGAAAGACGAAGGAGAACGCGAGAGTGATGCGATGGCGCGCGCCACTCTTCATGGCGGGCGTCGATCCGGACAGGCTCTGCCTGATCCGTGCGAGCGAGCGTATCGTGCTGCCACTCATCGGAGATGGCGTGAAGAATCCGAGGCACGTGGCGCTCATGGGCAATTTTCACACCACCTCCGCCACGCCGTATGAGTCATGGGTGACGGTTGGCGAGAACCGCAGCCAGGATGGTTGGCGCGGCGATACCCTGATGGCGAAGATCCGCTGGACAATCCCCAACCAGTTGCTGTGAGCCGCTCCCTGGCCTCCCCCCGGGTGAGCGTTTCGTGCACAGGTTCTGTCAGTTCGGGGCGGCCGGCCCGAGGTACAGGTCGTCGAAATACGCGAATCCGCCAGCCCCCTGGGTGTGGAGATTGATCGACAGCCGCTGGCTTCCCGGAGGAGCTTCTCCCTCGACTGACAGGTAAATCCACCCGCGCGTGCGCCCCGCCACTCCCGGCTCAGCCGCCGCGCGCCGGATCAGCCCCCCGCCGTTGTCGGTCGCGTCCAGCGAGATCCACGCAGCACTGTTCCGTCCGGGCACATCGAGTCTCACCCAGGCCGCGGCCAGGTAGGTCGTTCCCGGTTTGGCCGTCCCGTAGTGCGTGATCTGGCGAAGGAGGGTTTCCTGCGGGCGAACGGCCATGGCCTGCGACAACCGCCCGGTGTGGGCCTGTCTCCCGGTCACGTCCATCGTGCCCACACCGTAAGCACCGGAATCGGTTAGTTCCATCCCCAGAGCAATTCCCTCCTTTGCAGAGCCGCCGCCTCCCGCCTCCATGCCAGGGTTGTTCAGCATGTTGCCGGTGGCGGGCGTGCGCTGTTCGCCGAGGTAGAAATCGTGCCGGTTGAGTTTGTCCCCCGCGATCTCAACGGACGAGCGGTACGGATGGTGTCCGTCGTGTGTCGCGTTCAGCGCGTACCGCGTCGGAACACATTCTGGCACCCGGAACCTGCCGGCACTATCCGTTATCGCCTTCTGGTCACCCGGCGCGAGCTGCACGAGGACACCCGCGAGCGCACGGCCGGTGTCGCCGCTCCGGACAAGGCCGGACAGCGTCACCCGGCGCGTCGCCTCGAGTTCCGCGTCGAACACGGTGTTGCACCCAGCGGCCACGGTTAACTGGCTCCGCACAGGCTTGAAGGAAGGATGCGTGACCGTCACGCCGTACGCGCCGGGCCGCAGCCGCGCGAGAAAGTAATTGCCCATCGGATCGCTGGTGAACTGCTGGCTCGTCAGCGCGACCGTCGCCCCCGGGACGCGCGTTCCCAAACCCTTCACGTAAACGGTGCCGCTGATCGCGCCCGTGGTGTCCGTCGGCTTGGCCAGCGCGGCGACACAGGTGTACTGGTAGTGGGGCCGCGTCGGCGATCCGTCAGGCCGCGTGCCGCTGTCAGGATAAACCCAGTCGAACCGCTCCCATCCCTCGTTACAGAACTCGAAGGGCGTCACGGCAAACACCTCGGGCCACTTCGACCAGTAATCGCGGAAAGCTCGCACGATGTAGTCCGCGCGGTTGTACTCGTCGATGATCGGGTGGCCCTCGGCCTGCGTGAACACGCTGTTGCCCAGGTCGTACCCGGTCTCGCTCAGGACGACCTTGACGTCCGGGCGCCCGAATTTCGCCAGCTCCGCCAGCTCAAGGAGGTACGAATCAATTGTCAGGCCCGAATCG
>CAZJTF010000571.1:0-3115 GCA_964548565.1 uncultured Planctomycetales bacterium
GTGTGGCCGCCCCCGCCGAGCGCCTGGGCGAGCGGCAGCACCGGCGTACCCTCCTCGCCGCGGAAGTTGATGCGGATCAGCCCCCGATCCGCCTCCGAAAAGAGCATCGCCACCCGGATGCGCGAGAGCGACCGCGGAATCGACACCTGGTCGTCGATGTCGTCCGGGCTGCACCCGGCGGCCGTGATCTCCTCGTGCGAGAGCGTGCTGTACGCGATTCGCCCGTCCGCCACGACTCGCGTGTTGTGGTAGACCACCCGCATCAGGGCGAACTCATGCGGTTCCTGGCTCCGGAGCAGCCGCGCGCTCACGCGCTCGATGTCCGCTCCGTCCCGGATCAGCGCCGCCGCCGTCTCGAACGCGTCCGCCGTCGCATTCGGCAGGGAAAACCCGCCCGTGTCTGACTGCAGCCCCGCGAAGAGCAGCGACGCCGTGATCGCGTCGATCTTCCAGCCCGCCGCACGGATCAGCCGGTGCACCATCTCGCTCGTGCTGCTGGCGGTTGCCACCACCCAGTTAAATCGCCCGAAATCGGGGTTCGTGATGTGATGATCGATATTGGCCACCGCGCGGTCGGCGATCGCCTGCCAGCCGCCCGGGATATTCACCCGCGCGGTGCTGGCGGTATCCACGACGACGAAGAGATCGGTTTCGGCGATCCGCGCCGCGTCCGCCACCGGCATGCCGCCCGCCAGTTCCAGCAGGAATCGCAGCTTCTGGCTCGCCGGGCGCGCCGACAGCGCGATCGCCGCCCCGCCCGACGGCATCGCCCGCGCCAGGCCCAGCATCGAGCCCAGCGCGTCCACGTCCGGCGTGACGTGCCCGATCACCAGCGGGCGGCGCGCCGACGCGAGCGCCTCGACGAGTTCGCTGGGAGGATGCGACATGAACGTCCTCGAAACTGCCGGCGCCGCGCCCGGGGGCGCTCCGCGGAGACTCCGCCCCTTACGCCGACTGCTTGTGCATGGCCTCGATCAGGATCCGCGCGGTGGACTCGCGCATCACCCGCGGATCCGGCAGCGTCCCCGCCTGCAGGGCCTCGCGGACCTGCCGGCCGCTGATGTTGATCGGTTTCCAGCCCTTCTTGCTGCACTCGTCGACCAGGCCGACCCGCCCGAGCTCCTCGTAATACGCCGCGAAGCCGACCTTCACCGGCTTGATCAGCAGCTCGCCCTTCAGCTCGTCGAAGATCCGCTGCGCCGCCAGCGGGTCCCAGATGTCCGTGCCGTCGTCGTACGGCGCATCCGCGTGCTTGCGCCCGATGATGATGTCGGTGAAGCCAAAGTTCTGTCGGTAGATGCCGTGCATCACCGCCTCCTTCGGCCCCGCGTAGAACATCTTGATGTCCAGCCCGAGCAGCAGCGTCACGTCGAGCAGGTCATAGCCGCGCGACTTCCACAGCGCCTCGTCCTTGTCGCCTTCGCCGAGCTGCTTCGTCTCGATCAGCGCCCGGTACGTCCGCATCCGCGTGACGGCGTCCACGTCGTCCGACTTCGTCTCGCCGATGAGCGGGTTCAGCACGACGCCCGCCTTGTACCCCTCGCGCGTGAGCACTTCCGCCCCGTAAACCAGTGCGTACTCGTGCGCGCGGTGCAGCGGATTCCGCGTCTGGAACGCCACGACCCGCTGCCAGCCCTTCTCCGCGAACAGCGCCCGCGTCTCCACCGGCCGCAGGACGTACTTGCCGTACTCCGGGTGGCTCGGCTGCGGCAGCACCTGGATCTCGCCGCCGGCGAGCATCTCCCGGGGGTCAGACAGCACCATCCGCCCGCCGGGATGATCCGTGCGCTTCGTCTGGTAGACGCTCTCGATGTACGCCTGCTTGTCCCACGGGAACAACGATTCAATCGTCATCGCCCCGATTGTCGCGCCCGCCGAGTTCACCAGCCGCACCCGCTGCCCGATGCGCAGCGTGTCCGCCAGCGACCGCTCGAGCGGCAGCGAAATCGGAATCGTCCACGCGTACTTCTTCCCGTTGTTCTCGATCGTCGCCTCGCGCAGAACCTGCTCGTACACCTCGCGGACCATCGGGCCGATCAGCGGGCTCAACCCGCCGTCCCCGATGCGGTAAACGCTCGATAAGTCCGCGTCGCTCACCGGCAGCGTCGCCAGCGACTCCGTCTGCTGCAGGAACTCACGGCGTCGGTCGGACGGCACTGTCCGGTCAACGGGTGCTCTCAGGCCCCCATGGGGCGGGATCAAATCGGCCATGAAACGTGTCCTCTCCTTCCGAACAGTCAAACCGGCCAAACGACAACCGCCCGTCCCCGCGACCGCCCGCGGCGATCACGGTCGGAGACCGGCGGATGCTGCAATCTCGAATCAGTGCTTTGCGGGCGCCAGCACCATGACCAGCCGCTGCCCCTCGGACCGGGGCGGCCGCTCCACCTTCACCTTCTCGCCGAGCATCGTCACGATCCCGTTGAAGATCTGGTGCCCCAGGTCCTGGTGGAATCGCTCGCGCCCGCGGAAAATCATCGTGAACTGCACCTTGTCGCCCTTGTCCAGGAAGGCGACCGCCTGGTTCACCTTGATCTCCCGATCGTGCTCGCTCGTCTTCGGGTGAAGCCGAACCTCCTTGAGCTTTTGCTCATGGTGCTTCTGCTTCTTCTTTTTCTGCGAATACTTGAACTTTCCATAGTCCATGATCCGGCAGACGGGAGGGCGCTCCGTCGGGGCGACCTCCACCAGATCCATACCCGCCTCCCGTGCGCGGCGAAGCGCCTCGTCGGTCGAAACGACGCCGAGCTGGTTGTTCTCGTCGTCGATCAAACGAATCGGCGAAATCCGGATCTGCTCGTTGCACCTGTGGCTCTGGGCGATGGCTGAGTCCTCACGAAAAGAAGTTTCACGCGTCAAACCCACGCAGGGACGCGACCCGCGCGACCGGCAACACGCCGACCTTAACCAGGCGTGCCGAGGGCATGCGCCTTGATCTCACTTGTGCACCGCTCGACGAACGCCGCCAGCGGTTCGGTGCCCAGCGTCCGCCCGGCCCGGTCGTTCACGTTGACCGTGCCGTCGGCCGCTTCCTTCTCCCCCACCACCAGGATGTAGGGAATCTTCGCCTTGCGGGCATTGTGCTTCTTCGGGCCGATCTTTTCGGCGCTGGTGT
>CAZJTF010000572.1:0-3114 GCA_964548565.1 uncultured Planctomycetales bacterium
GTCGATGGTCTCGAACTCGTTCCGCAGGTACTTCTGAATGACCGTCTCCATGTGCTCAGTCAGATCGGCGAGACGCGCTTCGATGTGCTCCTGGTCGGTCCAGATGCGCGTCCCGACGAGGCTCTCGTCGTAGTCGGCCAGGTGCATGAACCCGGCGAAGTTCTGCCCGAGCCCGACGGGGTCGATGATCGTGAAGCGGACCCGCCCCGCCGGGAGCGACGTCAGCAGCCGCACCATGAGCGCCTGCAACGTGCGGATCGCCTGCCCGCGGCCGGCGTGGTCGGCGTGAATCAGCAGCGAGCCTTCCCGTGGAAACGTGAGGAGCGCGGGCACGGCGAAGGCCCGCGGCACAGACAGGCGGTCCGGGAGCTGCGCCGCGACCTTGCTGAGATCGATTTGCAGCTCACCGAAGCGGATCGATGTCACAAAGCGATCTGGCGGCGTCCAGTTCTCCCAGGAGGAGTCCTCCCACGGCGGAAAGAGTGCCCGCTGCTCCGCATCGCTCGAAATCAGCCCGCGCGCCTGGGCGAGACCCCCGTTCCAGCACCGATCCAGCTCGGCGGTGCCCTCCGCCCGGGTCCGCTCGATTTCGGCCTTCTGCTCCGCGTATCGTGCCCGCGCGACCGCCAGTTCCTTATCGTGCCCCTGCTCGAGCTCCGCGACGGCCCGCCGGTGCCACTCCTCCGTCTCCTGGAGGCTTTTCTGTCGCTGGCCTTCGATCCGCGGCACGAGCTTGTCGCGCTCCTCCTGGATCGCCTTGAGCGTCGCTTCGCGTCCCTCGGCCGCCTTTCCGAGGAACGGATCGTACTTCCGCCGGGCTGCCGTGATTTCGATATCGCGCTGCTTGACCGATTCCGCGTGGCGTTTGTCCCGGCGCGCCGCCGCCTGGTCGTACTCCCGCTGGACGGCGGCACGAGCCTGGTCCAGTTCGCCGCGGAGCGCGGTGCATTCCTGCTCGACACGCGATCGCGCGACCGACCGCAGCACCAGCCCGACGATCACGGTCACCGCCAGCGCGGCCCCCGCCGAGATGCCGATCAACTGCCACTGCGGCGTGCTCGCACCACTCAGGATCTGTGCAGCCAGGCCGGCCGCGCCGCAGATCAGGAGCGTCAGCACGAAGGGCAGCACCCCGACAAACAGCCGCGGCAGCGACATCGACGAGAGCACCGCGAGCCGCTGCTGCACATCCTCGACATGGCTGTCGAACCCGGGATCCTCCTCCGGCGGCGGCGCCTCACCCGGGGGCGCCCACGCGAAGCCGTACGTGAGCAGCAGGCGTGCGGCGCGGTCCTCCAGAACGTCGAGCAACTGCCGCCGGCGCGTGGCATCTTCCTCGCTCTGCCGCGCGTCGGCCGAGAGCTGGTTCTGCGTCGCCTCAAAAACGCTGTCCGCCAGCCAGGTCGCCTGCTGCAGGCGCTGCCCGACCTCGCGCTTGAGCGTCGCGCTCTCGGTCTCGATCCGCTGATGTGCGCCGCGCTCCAGTTCAGCCAGCTTCTCCTGGTCCGCCTGGTACTGCTGCTCGATGGTCTCGAGGAAGCCGGCGTAGCGCTGCGCGATATCCGCCTTGAGCTCCTGGTATCGCTGCTCGATACCTTCGTTGAGCTTCGCGTAACCGGTCTCCAGCGCCTGCAACTCCGTCCGGTATCGCCGCTCGACCGCCGTTTCGCGCCTGGAGCAATCGGCGCCCAGCGCGATCAGGTCCCGCAGCGATGCGCGATGCCTGTCCTGAGAGGATACGAGGTCGTCGGACGCAGCGCCCCGGTTTGCGGCAGGACGTGCTCCCTCAGGCTGTGCGGAAGAATGCATGGCAGCAGGTCTCGACATCAGGAACAATCGCGGCGAATGCGGTCCAGCAGGGTCGCCATTTCGGACATCGCCGTCATCGCCACGCGGGCATCATTCTGCATGGGCTCCAGGTACTTCTGCTCGAACGCCCGGCTGACCGGGTCGTCCCACTGCATGCGGACGTCATGCCACCGGGAGAGCAGTTCCCGCACGGCCTTCGCGAGATTGCCGGCGCTTT
The DNA here is from genome assembly GCA_964548565.1 of uncultured Planctomycetales bacterium. Classification (GTDB taxonomy): domain Bacteria; phylum Planctomycetota; class Phycisphaerae; order UBA1845; family PWPN01; genus CAYLLT01. The sequence goes on from CAZJTF010000572.1 coordinate 2,027, forward strand.
CATAGGCTCCCATCCGTTCCCCCTTTCGGCGGAGTCGCGCCCTCAGGCCCGGTGGCGTCCTCTTTCCGCGCGGCCGGCTCCTCCGGTTCGCCTGGCTCCGGCCGCGCCATCGAGGCAGGCGCATCCACGCCGCCGCTGCCTGCCGATGGAACCTCGGTCGAGGCCCCCTCCGGCTGCAGCATGAGGTATCGCTCGAGCTCCGCCATCAGCCGGTCCAGGTGGGCCACCGCCTTCGGAATCTCGACCTGCACGTCCCCGGCGAACCGCTGCACCATCCCGCGGTAAATCAGCATCTGCTTCTTCAGCATCACGGAGTACTTGCGGACCGCCACCAGCTTGCCGTTCGCCTCCTCGAGCCGGCGCTCGGCCACTTCGAGCGCCTTCTGCTCCTCGACGACCGACGGGCGCGCCAACTCGGTGCGGAACATTTTCTTGGCCCGCAACGCCTCCTTGGCCCGCATGACAAGCTCGTGGCGCCTGTGAATCTGCCCCGACCAGTACGCCGCCTGCTCCGTCTCGAGCCACAGCATCGTCCGGTCGATCTCGGCGTCCGCGTCACCCAGTGCCGCCGTCGCGGACTCGGCGAACTTCCACAAGGCGGCGCGGAAGTCCCCCAGCGCCTCCGTGGAATGAACACCGGCGGAACGGTCACTCACGCGTATCACTCCGGATCAGCGCTGCTTGAGGTAGTCCTCGACGATTGACGCTTTCTTCGTCAGGAAGCTCACGTGTTCGCGCGATGCGTCGAGGAACGTCGCCAGGGCCTTCATCGTCTGCTCGAACGCTTCCGTGAACTTCCGCTGCTCCTGGTCGCGCCAGGTTCCCTCGAGCCCGCGCATGCGTGCGTGAAGGCCCGCCATCAGCGTGTGCAGCTCCCCGTTGAAGCGATTGAGGTCCTGGGCAAAGCGTCTCAGCTCGGCAGGGTCAACATTGGCTTTCGCCATCCGCGGCCTCCCGGTGGGTTGTACCAGTCCATTTTAGCATATCGCGCCGGCTTCAGCCCCGGGCACGCTGTTCCAGCAGGGCCGCGATATCAGGCCGCCCATTCTCACGGGCCGCTTCCGACGGCGTGGTCCCACCCGCTCCCA
>CAZJTF010000573.1:0-3074 GCA_964548565.1 uncultured Planctomycetales bacterium
GATGCCGGCGCCGCCCCCTCCGCCACCGGCAGCGCTGCTCCGGCCGCTCGCGCCCGCGCCGGCGCTGAAGCCGGCAGCCCCGCCCGCCTGGCCGCTGCCGCCGCCGGTTCGCCCGCCCGATCCCCCGCCACCGCCGCCAAATCCTCCCGCACCGCCGGCCGCGCCAAGGCTCGCGGAGCCCCCTCCGCCGCCGCCACCGCTTCCGAAGCCGCCATCCTGGCCGGCAACTCCGGGAGCACCGCCGAGCCCCGCCTTACGTCCTCCGCCCCGGCCGCCGGTGCCGTTGAACTGCCCCCCGTTGGACGGCCCCTTCCCGCCGTCTCCGCCCTGTGCGCGGTTGTTGGAGATCTGCGACTCCGTAATCGTCAGCGTGCCGGTGTTGTACACGCCCCCGCCGAGCCCGGCGCCGCCGCCGCCGCCACCACCGGCGCCGGGGAACTGCCCGTCCTGACCTTTCTCACCCAGTGCGGTGTTTCCGTCAACGGTGCAACGGTGAATCTCGAGCGTACCCTCGTTGCGAAAGCCGCCTCCCAGGCCATTCATGGCCGTTCCGCCGGTGACCATCAGGTCTTCAATGCGGAGCCGTCGCCCCGGCCGGATGTCGAACACCCGGTCGCCGAGCCCGGTTGCGTCGATTGATACCCGCCAATCCGGCGTCACATCCAGCACCCCGACGATGACGATATCGCTCGTCACATCGAGGTCGCCGCTGGCGGCCAGGTTTTCCTCGTCGCCGCTCACCGTGAGCGAGAGGGCGTCCGTCACGGATTGCCGCAGAGTGATCGTGTGCGGCCCCCCGCCGAGCGCGTTCGCCTCCTGGATTGCCGATCGGAGGCTGCACTGGCCGGCGATCGCGTTCGTGCACGGGTTGGTTCCGGGGTTCGGCAGATCTGCCTCGGTATCCACGGTGAACGTGGCAGCCGGAGCAGCGATCCCCGTGCAGAGACAGACGCAAAATGCGACAACTGGCCGGGAATGCCGGAGCAAATACATCTTTCCTCCTCGCGCATGCAGCGCGCAGCGGACTTGCCGCCTGTCAGATTTACGGTCACGGCGAAAGAACTCGGCCCGGGTGCAGTATAGCAGCGGGGTGGCTGCGGATTCAATCCGCGCAGGAGACTTGTGGTGGCAACGGGGCTGCAGGCGCGCTCCCGGCGCCGCGTCAGCGTTCGGGTTCTCTGCTCGCTCGCGCCGGTGACGTCACCCTGCCGGCTGCTGCTGCGTCAGGCAGTGGAGTGTGCCGAAGCCGAGGACCAGGTCGACGGCGTGGACGCCGCGGACGATGCGGTCCGGGAAGAGCTCGGCCAGGGTGCTCAGGGCGATGCGGTCGTTGGGATCGTTGAACGTCGGGACGATCACGACCCCGTTTCCAATATAGAAGTTCGCGTAGCTGGCCGGAAGCCGCCACTCGCCGTAGTAGAGCGGCGCGGGCATCGGCAGTTTCACCACACGCAACGGCCGGCCCTGGGCGTCCTGCTCGCGCTCGAGCCGGCGGACGTTGTCAGCCAGCGGCTCGTGGTTGTCGTCCTTCGGATCAGCTTCGTACACCACCGCGACCGTCGCCGGCGCGACGAACCGCGCGATGTCATCGACGTGACCGTGCGTGTCGTCTCCCGCACAACCGTCGCCGAGCCAGATGGTCTTCCGGATCCCGAGATACTCTCCGAACATCCGCTCATAGTCCGCGCGGTCCATGCCCGCATTGCGCTGCTGCACGTCGGAGAGCAGGCATTCCTCCGTCGTCAGCATCGTGCCCGCTCCGTCGGTGTCGATCGACCCGCCCTCGAGGACGACGCGGCGGCCCTGCGACCAGACCGCCTCGACGCGCGGGCGGCCCGTCACTGTTTCCACGAGCAGCGGCACCTGCGCATCGGACGCGTAGTTGTCGTACTTGGCCCAGGCGTTGAATTTCCAGTGAATCCATTCGAGCGAGCCGTCCGGGCGTTTGACGCCGGTCGGCCCCGAGTCGCGCAGCCAGACGCGATCCGTCGGCTGGAAGTGCAGCCGGTAGCCTTCGCGGTTCACCGCGTGCGCGTCCAGGCAGCGCCGGGCCTGCTCCGCGACGCTCGCGTCGTCACAGAGGATCTCCACGCGCTCGTGCGCGTGCAGCGCCCGCACGATCTCGGTGTAGACCCAGGGGATCGGCTCCAGCTTGCCCGGCCAGTCCGGCTCATGGTGCGGCCACGCAATCCACGTGGCCTCGTGCGGCTCCCATTCGGCAGGCATGCGTCGCTGATGCATGGCAATCCTCATCACTGCGCTTTGAGCGTTGTACCGCGCTCACCAATCGTCGATTGCTGATTTTCGATTGTCGATTCCGAAAAGCATTTGCTCGACAACCTTCCGAGTCAGGGCGGCGCCGGACTCGAATCGAACATCGAAAATCGGAAATCGGAAATCACGAATCGTTCAGGTCAGCAATCGGGCCGTAATCGGCCCGTACGCGTCAATCCGCCGGTCGCGGAGGAACGGCCAGTTCCGCCGCGTCTCCTCGATGAGGCGCCGGTCGCAGGTCGCGACGAGCACCTTTGGCTCGCCCGTCGGGGCTTCGGCCACCACGCGCCCGAACGGATCGGCCACGAACGAACGCCCGAAAAACTCGATCCCGTCGGTGCCGGGCTCCTTCTCGTGCCCGACGCGGTTCGGCGCCGCCACGTACACGCCGTTGGCGATGGCATGCGCCCGCTGGGCCGTCCGCCACGCATCCGCCTGCGCCTCGCCGACCTCGGTCTTCTCCCTCGGATGCCAGCCGATCGCGGTCGGGTAGAACAGCACTTCCGCCCCCATGAGGCTCGTGATCCGCGCACCCTCCGGATACCACTGGTCCCAGCAGATCAGGACGCCGACATCGGCATACCGCGTGCGGAACACGCGGAACCCGCCCGCGGGCGCCGTGGCGTCGCCCGGCGTGAAATAGAACTTCTCGTAGTAGAGTGGGTCGTCCGGGATGTGCATCTTGCGATACACACCGAGGAGCGAGCCGTCCGCATCCACGACGGCCGCCGAGTTGTGGTACACGCCGGGCGCGCGGCGCTCGAACACAGGCACGACCAGCGCGACCCTCAGGTCGCGCG
>CAZJTF010000574.1:0-3055 GCA_964548565.1 uncultured Planctomycetales bacterium
TCGACACTGCCTTTCATGCGCTTCTCCGGCATTCCAGCCACGAGTCCCATGACATCTCTCTCCGGGCAATCGATTCCCATCCTGAACACGCCGCAGAACATCGCCATGGCACGCGCGGTCGTGCCGACACTGCCGGCGTCGATATATGGCACCGGCGCCGTGGTCGCGGGCGTGCCCGACACCACGACGGTTTATCAGCGCGCAGGCATCGAGACTTGGTCCGATTTCTCGCCCAAGGCGGCGCTGGCCTACGACATCACGGACGATATGCTGCTTTACGGCTCGGTTAGCCGCGGCTTCAAGGCGGGCGGATTCAACAGCCGCGCCGGATCGACGACCGCGCAGCCCTTCGATCCCGAGACGGTAGTCGCGTACGCGTTGGGCCTCAAGTCGTCTTGGCCGCAACTCCGTATCAGGGCCAACGCGGAAGTTTTCTATTCAGACTACACTGACAAGCAGCTCGCATCGACGTACTACGACCCGGCGACAGGGGCGCTTATCAACCTGACTCGCAACGTCGGCGCAGCGGAGATCAGCGGCGCGGAGCTCGAGCTCGAATGGGCGACGCCGCTCGATGGCCTGCGGTTGCATGCCAACCTCGGATACCTGGATGCCAAGATCGTGGAGTTCAAGAAGGATCTGGCCGATGGCAGCCAGGTCGACATCGCGGATACCACGGCGCTGGCCTATACGCCCGACTGGACCGCTAACATCGGGTTCACGTACGAGCATAAGCTCGGCACCGGCATCGCCACACTGAACGCGAACGCGGCCTATCGCTCGGATTCGTGGCTGATTTCCCCGACGGATCTCAGTAACCCGTTCCTCACGGAGAACACGCGCTATAAGGCGAATACCATCGTAAACGCGAGGTTCGCGTACCTGTACGACGACCGGATCCAGCTCGCCCTGGAAGGCAGGAATCTCACCGATGAGCGATTCCTCACCAGCGCGTTCGAGACTTTCTTCATCACCGGAGGCTACAACGAGCCGCGCACATGGGCTCTGCATCTGAAGTACTACCTGCATTGATCGGAAGGTATCGCTCCGCGCGCGGCCCCTGTGATCGGGCGGACTGGAGGTAGATCAGTGATGTCTCTGCTGCATGATTATTCCGGAGCCTTCGATTCCGCGCTCACCCTCGCGAATTTTTCGCGCCAGTTTCTGGTCCATCTGGCGCGCGAGTATCTTCTGATCGGCCATCTGCTCGGCCGGGTGGCGCAGCCTATGGTGGCGGGAATGCCGTCGAACTACCTGCAGTCGGCGATCGAGGAGTGGATGGCCGCCAGCCCCATCTATTCGAAGCGCATGCAGCGCGCCATGAACTTCGAGGGTGACGATGTCGCCACCGTTTTCAAGAACCTGCAACTCGACGTCGGGGCACCGCAGCAGTATATGGACTTCCAGTTTCGCCTCGACTCGCCGACCCATGGGGAGTTCTGGGTCTGTCACTGCGGTGCGCTGGTCGACGCCGAGCGCCACGGCGGAGAGAAGCGGGTGCGGACCATGTGTCACGACGTTGAGGATCCTACCTTCGACGCCACCGCCGCGGCGGTCAATCCGCGGATGGCGATGCGTCCAGTGCATCGCCCGCCGCGCATCAACGCGGCTGACGGCAATGGCGAGGGACGCTATCCGGTCTGCCGCTGGAAGGTGTTCATCAGCGACGAGGTGCAGCCGTTCGGGCAACACCCAAATCTCGAAGTCGTGCGGCGGTCGAAGATCGCCAACATTGGAATCGTCGTGCCGGAGCAATTGTGCGAGCTCGGCGGATGGGAAGACTACTCCGGCCCCTTCGATCCCGGCTGCCAGCTCGAGGACTTCTCGCACCGGGCGCTGGTGATCCTGTGTCAGGAGTTCGCGGTGCAGACGCATCTGCTGGTGCGCGCCTATCTCCTGAGTCAAAGTAATCACTGCGGCGAGGCGGTAGCTCAGCAAATCGGCTGTCGCATGTGGATCGGCCATGCCGCGCTCGCGGTCGAGAGGCTCAAGGCATCCCTCAATATCGCCGGCGATGATGTGGCGACGATCGCGAAGCTGTTCCAGCTGCATCCGGAGTTTCAGCCGCGCAGCTACGTCGACCTGCGGGTGGAACTGCACGATGAACGGTGTGCCCGGGTTTCCATCGGGGACTGCCCGGCCCTGCAAGAGGTGGATGGGTACGGCTGGTTCGCGCAGATCGCGCGCGAGCCGCACCCCGCGCTGGAGGCGCTGGCCTGCCAGGTCAACCCCCGTGCGCGCTGCTACCCGGTGGACGACCCGGAGGACGCGCGTTTCGCCTGGGACATCGTGATCGATCCCCAGGCCGAGCCGCGCGCCGAGCCGGAGGAGCTGCTGATAGCACGACGCAGCAGCGGGATGAGTTTCTGTTTCGAGCAGCGCCGTCCGCTCAGGCTGTGAGTGTTATCCTGCTGCGTGCTCGGGTGCCGGGAGCAGGCGCAGCTCCTCGTACGTATACTATGCACCCCGTCACAGGAGCCGTGAGCTTGACTATCGCTACCATTCCCGAGACCCATGCCGACATTCTCACGACGGCGCGCCAGGCGTTCATGAGTACCCGGCGGGTCAGCGACGGCTTCATTTCCACGACGCCCGTCGGCTTCGACTGGGACGGCGCCTTCATCCGCATCAGCACCTTGAAGTCGCGCGTGAAGTACCGCAACCTCGTGGCGGACCCGAGGTTGACGGTGTGCATCATCGACCCGCTCGCGCCGACTCGCTACATCGAGATCCGCGGCGTCGCCGAGCTCATTGACGATCCTGATGGTAGTTTCAACAAGGCGATCTATCGCAAGCGCACCGGCAAGGAGTTCGATCTGGATATGCCCGGAGCCGAGCGTGTTATCGTCAAGGTGATACCGTTGCGCGTGTCAACGCCGACGCTATACGGGGGGCGGCTCGACCGGCCCCCGGGGCGTGGCAATTGATGCCGCTATGGAGCCCACTGCAGTGCTGCCCGGGGATATCCATGCGGCCAGCCGCTGAACCTATTGACGCCCTTTAGCCTGAAGTTCCCGCCGTCCGGCAGCCCGCAGTAGTCAGTAGATCGCTGTTT
>CAZJTF010000575.1:0-3049 GCA_964548565.1 uncultured Planctomycetales bacterium
CGATCAGGTCGCCCCAGACGCCGGTGTCCTGATGCGTGAACATCACGCACTGCATGCCGTTGTCCGGCATATGCTCGGCCATCGCCTTGTAGGCGGACACCATGCCGCGCCGGAAGTCCTCACCGGAGCCTCTGACCGCCAGCGCGCGCCGGGAATCCCACACCCATTCGTCGAAAGGATCGGGCGGGTTCTTGCGCAGCCACGCAATGAAGAACTCAGCGATCTCATGGTAGTTCACCGCATCTGCGTAGGGCGGATCGGTGATCCAGAAATCGGCATCGTGCTGGAGATCGGACGCTTCCTTATTCCTGACGGTCAGGCCGCCAGCAATGCCGCTCGACGCATCGGTCAGGAACAGGTAATTCTGTCCGGTGACGAACGACCGGACCCCGTAGAAGTAGTTGGTGTTGTAGGCTTGGTTGTAGAAGGTCTGCGTGATTGATTCACGCGCCGCACCAGTGCCATAGCGGCAGAGCTTGCTCGACCAATCCAGCATCTTCGCCAACGACAGGCACAGTACCGGTTGCACCTCAGCGGGCATGGCCTTGATTTGCTCATGCACCACAGCAGCAACCAGAAGCTGTCGGGGGCTGAACAAGTGATGCCAGTGTGTCCAGCCGCGCGTTCGGATCGGCTCGTCGGTTTTGTCGCCCGGCTCAATAGCCATGTCTGGCACCAAGCCTTCCTCCTGCCAGCGGGTCAGGTTCTCGGCGACGATCTCCTCCACGCGCTGCTCGCGCTTTAGATCATCGTCGTTCGGCGCGGCAAAGTAGGTTTCCTGACGACCAGCATTCAGCGTGGCCTTGGTGATCCACTGAATCGCGTACAGCCGCTCCTGAAAAACATCGTCCGAACGCGGCTTGAATTCGTTCCTCTCCCAACGGCGCAGCCGGTTGCCCGTCACGCCATCCGCTTGCCGGAAGTCGCCACGCAGCGTTTTGATGGGCGTGCGATAGGTCTTACCGTCCAGCGCATAGACCATGTCGCCGTCCTGCACTGTGCCCTGTTCGGCGGCGCTCATTTCGGCCTTCGATGCGCCCGAGACGACTTCGATGGCGAACCGCTTGTTCTTGGGGTCTGGTTTCAGGCGGGCGATGGCGTTGCGCGTCTTTGAAACAACCCAGCTCGATGACAACGGCACCATCCATCCGGTTTCGGGGCAACGCGCTTCGAGGCACCAGAGATAGGCCTTGGCTCGATTGCCCTTGGCATCATGCTCGATGCCCAGCTTCGTGATACGTTCATCGACGGCTTTCGCCAATGCCGACTGCGCTTCCGAAATCTCAGCACGCCGATCGCTTGGTGCACCAATGATCTTTGCGCCACCCCAAGTCAGCATGCAGGCAACGGGATTGAGGTCGGAGGCGTAGGCGTCGCAACCGAGGCGCGCGGCCTCGAACGGAATGGAGCCGCCGCCGCAAAACGTGTCGCCCACGCGCGGACGATGGCCATAGCGCAGGATGCCGAATTGCTCGACCAACTCCGGCAAAGACTGCACGTTCACGCCCAAGTGCGCGTAGTGGCGATTGACTTCCGGCCATACCGGGGCAAAGAGCCAATCCTGATCCAATTCTTCCGGACGCTTGCCCAAGCTGGCCTTTTCTTCGTAGCTCGACAGCGTGGCCAGCGCGCGCCGGTACAGGACGAGCTTTTCGTCGTCGGTGACGTCACGCCGCCAGCCGCGCCCGCTGAAGTAGCGTTCAGGATCGGAGATCGGGATGACTTCCTGAAGCGTCGTGGCTGAGTAGGCATTGGCGGCCAGTGCGCGGCGAGCCAAGCCTTCATCGTCGAAGGCCATCAACTTCTCGAAGATGGAGAGATCGGCCTCTGCATCGTCGGTGGGCGGCAGCAGGCATCCCAGCACGATGGCCCGTACCAGAATCAGCGGCTTACGGCCTTTCCAGTACGAACCGAGACCAGTAAGGGTCTGGCTTTGCACGGCCGTCCGTTCTTCTTGCGCCTCGAAAGAAACCTTCTGCGCCGGGAATACCGTCTCGATCAGCGCGGGTGCATCTTTCAGTGCCAGTGGCGTGAGCGTTGTCGTTTTTGTCTTTGCATGCATCGCGTGTTCTTCTTCAATGGGTCGCCACGGGTTCGGGCGACAGCCAGCCCTGCGACCTCAGCCGCTCCTCCGCGATGGCGAGCTGGCGGGGCGTGAACTGCTGCTTGCGGGCGTTCCAGTCATAGACCTGACGCGCCACGCTGTCGGGTTGGGTCGCGCCTTCGCGGCTCATCACCCAATGCACTGTGGCCAGCAACTCCAGGCCGTAGGGCGATTCGAAACCTTCGACCAGGCGCGTGACGCGCTCGAAGCGGGCGCGGCTGATTTCGTGCTGGTCGAGGTAGTCCTTGGCTTCCTCCGCTGCGCCCGGCACGAGGCTCAAGGGTTTGTCGGGCGCGTCGCCGCCGTCGGCGTAACCCGCGATCAGATGGCCCTCGACCGCGCGCAGCACATGGCGAAGGTTTCCCGCGTAGGGACCGTAGTGATGCTTGACGTAATTGAGCCGCAGTGGCTCACCGGCTTCCTGCATGAAGTACATGAGCTTGTGGACTTCCAGCAGAGTGACGAAGGGGTCGAGCAAGCCACCGAGGTAACGTTGAATGAGTTCAACCAAAGCAGCACGGCCCGCCGTCATCTTGGGCACTTCCCGAACGTGGGACATTTTGTCGCTGGCAGGGGCGCCGTTAGGTTCGAACACGAGCACCTGCACATCGGCAAGGTCCGTCAGGGCCCGCTCGATGCGGGGGCGCACCTCGTTCCAGTCCAGCCCACCCAGGCCACTGCCCAGCGGGGGGATGGCAATGGAGCGAATGCCTTTGTCGCGGATGACCTTGACGAGATCGGCAAGGCCCGACTCGATGTCCTCGATGCGGCTCTTGCCGCGCCAGTGGCGCTTAGTGGGAAAGTTGATGATGAAGCGCGGCGGCGTGAGCTGGCCCGTCTCGTAGACGAACATGCGGCCCGGCTGTACGGCTTCGCGCTTGCAGGCAGCCTCGTAAGCCTTGAAGTTTTCGGGGTAGACGTTCTTGAACTGCAAGGCGATGCCGC
>CAZJTF010000576.1:0-3048 GCA_964548565.1 uncultured Planctomycetales bacterium
GGCTGTGTCCTCCGCAACGCGTCTGCCTGCCCTGCGCGCGCGACACACCCGGCCTCCGTCGTTCCAGGATCACCTCCGGGGTTCACGCGGCGGTGCAATCAACGCTATAATGCCCCCTTTACGCCGGCCGCCAAAGGACCGCTGTTGGGACCGCCGCCGGCGGGACGTGAGGATTTCATGAGCGCTGCGCCTGATATTGCACCGATTCCAACGCACCCCGTTTCCACGAAGCATCGAACCATCGCCACCGCATTGCCGCACCCGGAAACACTGCCGCTGCTGGCCGAATCCCACCGCTGCGAACCGCGGGCCATGCAGGGCCAGCCGCCGGTCGTCTGGGAGCGTGCCGAGGGGTTCAACGTCTACGACGCGTTCGGCAACAAGTGGATCGACTTCTCGAGTGGTGTGCTCGTCACCAACGCCGGCCACGGACGCCAGGAGATCATCGACGCGATCGTAAAGCAGGCGCAGCACAAGATGCTGCACAGTTACTGCTTCCCGAATGCCCTCCGGGTCGCTCTCGCCCGCAAGCTCGTCGATCTCGCTCCCGAACCGCTCAAGAAGCCCTTCATCATCTCGACCGGCAGCGAAGCGACAGAATGCGCGATCAAGCTCATGCGGACGCATGGGCGTACCATCAGCCCGGACAAAACTGTCATTGTGAGCTTCGCGCACGCGTTCCACGGGCGCACGCTGGGCGCGCAGCTCATCGGTGGGATCCCGGCGTTGAAGGAGTGGATCGGGCCCTACGAGTGTGGGTTCGTGCAGGTACCCTTCCCCGACGGCTTCCGCTGTGAGGACCAGTCGTTCGACTGCTTCCTGGCGAGCCTCAAGGCCGCGGGGGTCCGGCCGCAGCAGATCGCCGGCGTTATCACGGAAACGTATCAAGGCGGCGGCGCGAGCTTCGGGCCTCCGGCGTATTTCAAGGACCTGCGCGCCTGGTGCGACGAATACCGGGTGCTGCTGACCTTTGACGAGGTGCAGGCCGCGTTTGGACGTTGCGGTCGGTGGTGGGGCTTTGAACATTACGGCGTACTGCCGGACCTGGCGTGCCTCGGCAAAGGGATCAGCAGCTGCCTGCCGGTCGCGGCGGTGCTCGGACGTCCGGATCTCATGGATCTGTACCCGCCGGGGTCGATGACCAGCACCCATACGGGAAACCCGATCTGCATGGCCGCCGCACTCGCGAACATCGAACTGCTCGAGAAGGAAAACCTGATCGAGAATGCCGCCCGCGTCGGCGAGGTGCTGCACAGCGAGCTTTGGAAGCAGCTCAAGCCGTTCGACGCGCGGATCGGGGCGATTCACGGTAAAGGTCTCGTCGCCGGCGTTCACTGCATCAAGGACGACACAACAGCGCCGGATCCGCAACTCGCCCGCGGTGTGGTGTGGAATGCGGTCGGACGCGGCGTCATGCTGTTCGCTCCGGTGGGCGTGAACGGCGGAACCGTGAAGATCGCCCCGCCGCTCTGCATCACTGAGGAAGCCGTCCGCGAAGGCGTCAGCGTGCTGGCAGAGGCGTTCGCGGATATGCTCAGGAAGTCGTGAGCAGCGAGCGGGCCGCTGGGCCCCGCTCAAATCCGGCAGGGATCGGTTTCGAACCCCCAGTGCTCTCAGTATCTGGTTCGCAGCCCGGACGCGGTGCGGCGGCAGCGAGAAGGCCTGTTCGTTGCGTGGGAGGTCTGCATGGAAGGCAGGACGTCCTGGACGCAGGCTGATTTCAAAGCCATGTCGTGGCACGATAATTACGTGCACGGCGTGACGTTTGACGTCGACGTCGATACCTGGAGGAGCGATCTCGTCCTGGATATCGACCACATCGTGGAGTGGCTTTGCGAGGGTGCGACATGTCGCTTTCAGGTCGCCCCCGCCACGTTGCGGTTCCACGATGTGACGGACCTGAGATTCGACGTCGACTGGGGCGACAGCGGGCATCGAACGGCGCTGCACCTGGTGTCGATTGATGGGATCAGCCGGCGTCTCGTGGCCGATCAGAAGATCTGCCTGGATCGGCCGTACTGGGCCTGGCGCATTGAAATCAACTGGCCGCGGGGAACGATCACCTTCGGCGCGAGTGGTTTCACGCAAACGCTGAGTAAGCCGCCCGTTCTGTGCGACGAGCAGGCACTCTCGGCGGCACAGAGGCGGCCGGATTGAAGCACTTGCCGTCGAGCAGTTCGGAACCTGCTGCGGCATTCATCGTCGTGCGGCCCAGAAGGGCCGCCGTCAACTCGACAGGAGACGGGGCTTGAGTCTCAGACCATACCTCAGCCACGCGGGGTCCTTTGCCCTCGGAGCGGGGCTCGCGTTTCTCGTTTGTCCCTCGTTCATCGAATCCGCTTCCGCGCTCGGCTGGTCGCTGTTTGCGGCAGGTGCGGTGTTGCGCGTCGCGACATTCCAGACGCGCCGGCAGCGTAAGCAGAGGGCAGCCGACCTCTTCCACGATCCTCTCAAACGCGCGGAACCGGGGCCGGCCGCGGTTTCATAGGCTGACCGTCGTGCGGGGCTCCTGGCATGCGAGCACGCGCCGCAGTCCTGATAAGCGGCAGGCCACAACGATCGTGGCGTCAGATGGGAGCCCGGTCCGGGATTCGATCGCCCGGGGTTCGTCCGCCTTGCACCCTCTGATCGGGTAGCCCGAAGCCGGTTGATCGACTATACTGATGGCGTCCAGGGGGCGATCTGGGCTCGACCGGGCAACATGAGGTCGAGGCCGCGTGCCCAGGTTCCAAGGAGGCCTGGCTAAACACCTTGGGAAACTTATAACTGCCAACTCACAGTTGCGCATGGCGGCCTAAACAGGCCACCCGTCCTGTAACCAACGCCTGCTAGGCGACAGGGCGAAAACAGCAGGCTGGCTCGCACGGGTAGGCGCCGTGACGTGCGGGCGAGAGACCACGGTGATAGGTTGACCGGAGCCTGCCGCCGGGCGCCGGGCAACCGAAATCAAAACAGCTGGCTACGCACGTAGAAACCTCTTCCGAAGTGTCACGGGACGCGGGTTCGATTCCCGCCGCCTCCACCATTTTGAAAAGACAAACCCGTCTC
>CAZJTF010000577.1:0-3046 GCA_964548565.1 uncultured Planctomycetales bacterium
GTGGGTGTGGTGACGGTGCTGACCGGTCTCTTCTTCGGCCTGGACCTCGAGGCGATGACTGCCGCAGTCCTGCCGACCCTGCCGGCGGCCACGCGGACGGCCGCCGAGCGGGCCTACGCGAAGCGCGGCGCTGATTCCGGCATGGAGCGGGACGTGTGGGTTGCCTGTGAAGGGCTGAAATTGCTGTGGCGCGACGCGCACCCGGCGACGGTCAAGCTGTGGGCCGACCTCGAGGCCGGCGCCATCAAGGCGGTGCAACGCCCCGGCGTGATCGCCGACGTTGGAGCAGACGCGCGGATCCGCTTTCGCGTGGCCAGGGGACACCTGTGGTGCCGGCTGCCGAGCGGCCGGCTGTTGTGCTACCCGTTTCCGGCACTGCAAGAGTCAGACCGTGGCGGCACGAAACTGTCCTGCATGGTGCAGGACGCCGTAATCAAGCAGTGGGTCCGCCGGCCGATGTATGGTGGGCTCTTGGCCGAGAATGTCACGCAGGCGTCGTGTGCCTGCCTGCTGCGCCACGCCATGCGATTGTGCGAGTCGAACGGGCTGCCGGTCGCGATGCACGTCCACGACGAAATCGTGGCTGAAGTACCGACCGGGCGGGCCGAAGCCAGCCTGGTGCTGATGGGCGACATCATGGCGAGCCTGCCGGAATGGGTGTTCGGGTTCCCGGTAGCCAGCGCGGGGTTCGTCACCGACCGCTATCGCAAAGAGTGATTGGCCCGACGGTTGGCTTTGACGGCATACTGAACGATCAAGGGGAGACACATGGAACACGACACCGACGAGCGCCTGACACGCATCGAACGATGGGTGGCGCTGCACGAGGTAGCCCACGCGGCCGAGAAAGAAGCCGAAGAAGCCCTGACCACGGCGGAGGCCGCCGATGACGTCAAGGCGGCTTTCGATGAAATCCTGAACCTGCAACGGCGCCTGCGCTCCGTGACCACAGAACTCGAGGCGCTGCGAGCCTGGGCGGCTGGTGTCCACCGGGCCGTGAGATCGCAAAATGGGGTATGACAGCCGCCGAATGGACGACGACATTCGCCGCGCTTTGCGGGCGACCCTGACATTCCAACAGGTGACTGAATTGGGGTACGAGGGCTTGATCCCCGTCATCCCCTGCTACGCGAAGATCGACCCGCAATCGAGGATCAGCCCTGACAGCCGGGGCAAGGCACCGGGCCGGCCGACGCGCAACGGGACGTGGGTCGGCTTCGCCGGATGGCAAGAGTACCAGGCCACGCCGGAAACCCTGCTGGCATGGGAGCGCGCCGGGGCGTCCATCGGGATCCGCTGCGGCAAACTCGCTGCCATCGACGTGGACATCGTGGACGAAGCCCTGTCCCGTGCGGCATACAAAGCCCTCGCCGGCCAGCAGGGACTCCCGCCGAACCCTGTGGTCAGGATCGGTCAGAAGCCCAAGTTCTTACTGCCCGTGGTTATAACGGACGGGCCCGCGCCGAACAGGCTCCTGACATTCCACAAAGGCATGGACGAGCATCGAATCGACGTTCTCGGGGTCGGTCGGCAATTCGTCATGCACGGGCTGCACGCGAAAACCAAGGAGTTGTACCGCTGGATCCAGCCGGCTGCCGGCGGCGTTCCGGCTACCCGTGGCGTCCCCCGAGCCAATCGCCTGCCCCGCCTGACCCTGGCACAGTTTGGGGCGCTGCTGGACGCCCTGAGCCGAGGCCTCGAGGCCGCAGGCTGCGAGGCGGGGGCGGACACCCACCTATCCGTCGGTCGCACCCACACGGGCAGCCAGGAGGACCTGGAGGGGGATCAGGCTGCCGTGGAGTCCGCCGTGTCGGCCATCCCGAACAACACGCGATACGGCGACTGGATCCTGATTGGCCATGCACTCAAGGCTACGTCGGCCAAATGGCCCGACGCCGGCCGCGACCTGTGGCTGGCGTGGAGCGCCACGTGGACCGGGGAAGGAAACGCCGGGGACGCCGAGGCCAAATGGGAGAGCTTCCGGCCACCGTTCAGCGTCGGCGCCGACTTCCTGTACGACCGGGCCGCCGAAAATGGATGGGCAAAATCCGAATCTGCGGCCGCCGACTTTGCCGACGTGGCCGGCACCGTGCCACCGGCCATCGCCGCCACGGATCCAAAGGTGCTGGCCCGGCAGACCGATGCGCATTTTGTCTCGGCCGCGGCGCAGTGGAGCGACGCGGCCCTGGCCCTGCGGTTCACCGACAAACACGCCGACGACCTGATCTTCGTGCCGGAACGCGGCATATGGTATCGGCACAACGAAGTGTGCTGGTTGCAGGACGCGGCGAAAGTGCAAACGGAGAAGGCAATCCACACCTTCCTGACCCGCGAAATGAAACGCCTGCCGAGCAAGAACAAGCAGCTACCCGACCGGCTGATGTCGAGTTCGTTGCAGGCAAATGTCGAGCGCCTGTCCCGCAAGTTCCGCGCCGTCTCACAATCGACCTTGGACTCCGACCTGTGGGCGCTCAACACACCGAGCGGCGTCTATGACCTGCGCACGGGGGCGCCGACGACTGACGCGAGCTGCCGGTTCACGCGGGCGACGGCTGTCGCGCCGACCGACGGGGGAACACCGCTGTTCGACCGCTTCCTGGCCGACGTGTGCGGCGAGGACGCGGATCTGGTTGGTTACCTGTGGCGGGCGATGGGCCTGACGATAAGGGGGTCGCCCATCGAGCCCCTGATGTTCTTTCTGTACGGTTCCGGCGGAAACGGCAAGTCCGTGCTGACGACCATCCTGTTCGACATCTTGGGCGATCTCGCCACCGTGGCCGACGAGAAGGTGTTCCTGCGCAAGCGCAGCGAACAGCACCCGACCGCTGTTGCCTCTTTGGCTGGGGCCCGAATTGCCGGAAGGTGCGGCCTGGAACGAATCCCTGCTGAAGCGATTCAGCGCGGGCGAGCCCACCAAGTCACGGTTCATCGGCCGGGACGAATTCACGTTCATTCCGCAGGGTACATTGTGGTTCACGGCGAACAGCAAACCGACCCTGCACCACGTTGACGCGGCGATCACCCGCCGCCTGCGCATGATCACGTT
>CAZJTF010000578.1:0-3036 GCA_964548565.1 uncultured Planctomycetales bacterium
GCTGCAACATGAACTGCCCGATCTGCATCGCCAACGTGCCGGGCATGGGCTTCGACTTCCACCCGTCGCTCGAATACTTCGACCGCGTATTCAAGCACGTGTCCACGTTCCGCCCGCGCCCGATCCTCGAGCTGTTCGGCGGCGAGCCGACGGTGCGCCAGGATCTCACCGACGTCATCAAGCTGGCCCGCAGCTACGGGCTCCGCTCGCGGGTAGTCACGAACGGGCTGCGGCTTGCGGACGAAGCGTACTGCGAGGAGCTCTGCAGGCTGGGCGTCCGGTTCCGCATTGCCCTCGACGGGCGCACGCCGGAGATCTACCAGCGCCTGCGCAGCAACCCCGGCGCGTGCGACAAGAAGCTCAAGGCCATCGACAACCTGCGGAAGTACAGCCGGCGGAAGAACTCGCTGCTGTGCTGTGCGGCCAAAGGCGTGAACGACGTGGCCATCGCCGACCTGATCGCCTGCTGCCATGAGAACATGGGCGTCATCAACGAACTGGCGCTGCTGCCGCTTGCCGAGACGTGGGAGGAAGGTGCGGTCGAGGGACTGCCCGCCACCACGCCCGAGGATGCCGAGCAGATGATCAAGAACGCGGTGGAAGGGGGTGGCGTGGAGTTCATCCCCGCCGGGCTCATGCACCACGTACTGCTGCTGCGGTCGTTCTTCCGCGACACGACCGACTCGGACCGGCTGCAGTTCGCCGGCGTGCACCCGAACTGCGAGTCGCTCGCGCTGCTGGTTTCCGACGGGCAGCAGTACCGTAGCTTCCGGCACTACTTCCGCATGCCGTTTCGCCAGCTCGTCGAAGAGGCCATCGCGGTGACGCAGAAGCTCGAGCCGCGCCTCCGCCGGCTCGATCGGGCAAAACTGCTGCAGCGCCTGTCCGCGCAGCTCGTCGTCGTGCTCGCGTTCCTGCCGCTGGCCCGCAGGGCGGTCGACCTGAAGCGATTGTTCCGCGGGCACCCGGTGCTGAACTTCGCCCGCATGGCGGGGGCGCTGCTGACCGGCAGGAAGTCGCGCAAGTCGCGGGATTTCTTCTACAAGTATATGGATTCGCCGCGCCTGCTGCGGGTGATCATCCTGCCGTTCGAGGAGCCGCGCACGATCGACGCCGGGCGCCTGCGGAGCTGCAAGGCCGCCTTCGCGTACGAGGACGTGGACACCGGCACGATCCGCACCGCCCCGGCCTGCACCTGGACGCTCTACCGCGACAACTTTCTGCGCAAGATCGCGGCCAAGTACCAGCAGCCGAAAGCCGCGGTCCCGCCGTCATCCCTCGTCTGCTCGGAGCCGCAGCCGGTCAAACGCTCGCTCGACGTCATCGCAACGAATCACACCGGCGCCTGACGGTTCGAGTTCGCGGCAGCCGCCGGGGCGCAAAGAAATGCGGCAGCACACGAGCATGTCTCGCGTGCTGCCGCGAAGCGTTTGGCTCCTGCCTGCTTTTCTGGACGTTCCAGGCTGGCGAGCGGAACTACTTCCCAACGTAGAACTGCGTAACTGGCTGAGGCGTACCCGGAGC
The DNA here is from genome assembly GCA_964548565.1 of uncultured Planctomycetales bacterium. Taxonomy (GTDB): domain Bacteria; phylum Planctomycetota; class Phycisphaerae; order UBA1845; family PWPN01; genus CAYLLT01. The sequence goes on from CAZJTF010000578.1 coordinate 1,525, forward strand.
GTGGAAATAACCCTCGCCCAGGTTGCCGTAGCCAAACGCCGCGACGCCTCCCAGGCACGTGATGCTGATCATCGGAACGTCATCGAGCGTCACGCCTGCCGGCAGAGGGATCACCAGGGTCGCGTTGCGATATCCGTCAGGCTTCAGGATGTTGCCGTTCAGGATGACGGGCTTCCCGAAATCTTCATTGACGATGCCAACGACCGCCGGCGGCACGCCAAGCCCGTCAAAGTTGAAGTTTTCGATCACGATTGTGCAGTTGTCGACGATCCGGGCGGTTCCGGAGACGCCGTGGATGAACCTGTCGGTGAGTTCCGCGATCCAACCGACGCGCGGGTCGTCCGCGCCGCACTCGCCGCTTTGCTCGACCGCGCCGGTGGTATCCGTCGGAGCACACGCCGCCGTCCAGGCAACGAGAGCGGTTACCGCAATGCACAATAGCCCGAAATGAAGCTTCTGAACCGTCATTCGAAATCGCCGTGATTGTAGACCATGGATGCAGCGCCCACCCGGAGCGTGACGGGGAACCGGTGGCAACACTATCGGCGCTGTGCCTCAGGTACAAGTGAGGACAATTGGGCTTCGATCGGCAGGAGTGCGTCCGAAACTGGAGCGAAGCGTCGCGAAACGAGACGTGCGTCGGACGTTTTCTCGACACGAACCAGCGTGGAGTGCCCCTATATGGCAGTCGGCGTATCAGCTGGGGTGCGAGCTTTGCAGGTGCAGCTTCTTAACACCCAGGAAATCACGCGCAATGAACAAACCATCATCGCCTGATGGTGATCCCGCATTGCTTCGGCACAGCCGCGAGATAGTGCCCCGGGCGGCATGACCCGCACTTCCCGGACACTTTGCGGCACACTACTATCGCATGAGGCGCCGCGAAAAGGAGGAAATAGATGCGAGGGCTTCTGTTGTTTTCCGCGTTGGCCGCCACGATGCGGCTCTCGAGCTGTCCGCTGCCCGAGCCGCCGGACGGCGGAGTCGTTGTGGATTTCGAGGACGGGTTCGAGGATGGACTCGTCGGCTGGACGATCGACGCCGATGTCCCCGACGACCCGAACGATCCGGGCAACCCCGTTGCATTCGCGATCGAAGCCAGCGGCGATCAGGCGTTCGAAGGCGAGCAATCCGCGAAATTCTACCTCGATGGTCGGCAGGACGACGGCACGATCTGGCTCGCGCGCTCCTTCCGCGTCGATCCCAACCGCCGCTACCGCGTCGAACTCGACTTCAGCTTCTGGAGCGAGACGGTGAGCGATGCCAACACGCTTGCGAAGGTGGCGATGTACGCCGGCGTGGAGCGTCCGCGCCGCGAAGAGGACTTCAACGTGGACCAGGCGGCGAACCTGGCCGCCGGTTGGAAGCAATACACACGGACGATCAACCTGACCAGCGACGCGAACGGGCGGATCTGGGTGGCATTCGGCATCAGCGCCGTCTGGGAGACGGAGATGACCTACTTCATCGATGACGTGCGGGTCCGGGTCGAGGAGCGGTAGCCCGTTTTCG
>CAZJTF010000579.1:0-3032 GCA_964548565.1 uncultured Planctomycetales bacterium
ATCCACCACTACACAAGATTAACTTCTCACCGGCAATGCCATGTTGAGTCAACGTACGCGTGTACATGCGGTGAAGCTCAACGGATACCCCCCCCCCGGGGTGAGACCGCCTTTTGACAAGTGAATACCCCCAATGGGGAGCGGCGGGACCGGGTGCGGGCTGGCGACGCCATCCTCTTGACACTGCTCCGCTTACTGGTACAATGGTGCTGCTCATGGCCACGGAGGGCTGAGAAGGAGGCAGGTCATGAGCAGTGAGTTCCCGGCGGCGCGATCTGATTCCGATAACAAGTCTGCGGACGTGCGGCGTGAGCGGGGCGGGCCGTTGGCCGACCCGTCTGACGATCCTGCGCGTTCACCGCACGGCGCCGGCGTGGCCGATCGCGACGGCGAAATGCCTGCGGACGCGCGGCATGGCGACCCGGCGGATCGCCCTGGTTCGCCCGGCTCGGCGCGCAGCGGCCCCCGACCGGATGAAAGTCCGCCGGTGCTCGACGCCTGCGGGCCGGAGCCAGAGGAGCCCGCGCTTCTGCCCGTGCGGATGCTGAACGAGTTCGCCTACTGCCCGCGGCTGTTCCACCTGATGCACGTCGAGGGTCGCTGGGCGGACAACGTCTACACCGTCGAGGGAAAGGCCGCCCACCGGCGGGTCGATCGCCTCGACCACGTGTTGCCGGACGCGGACGGCAACGAACAGGGGCCAGCCTGCAGCGAGCAGGAGACCACAGGCGGGGGGGGCCGGCCGCAGGAGGGTGAGGAGCCGCCCACGGTCACGCGATCGGTGCCGCTGGACAGCACGCGCCTGGGGCTCTCGGCCAAGCTGGACCTGGTCGCGACGGCCGGGGAGGAGGCGGTGCCGGTCGAGACCAAGCGCGGGCGCGTGCCGGACGTGCCGGAGCGCTGCTACGAACCCGAACGCGTGCAGCTGATGGCGCAGGGCCTGCTGCTGCGCGAGCATGGCTACCGCTGCGACCACGGGATGCTCTACTTCGCGGGGTCGCGGACGCGGGTCGCAGTGCCATTCACGAACGAGCTGGAGGCCCGCACGCTCGAGTTGATCCGCCAGGCACGCGCGGCCGCCGCGTCCGAGGACCTGCCGCCGCCGCTGGATGACAGTCCGAAGTGCAACGGCTGTTCGCTGTCGGGCATCTGCCTGCCGGACGAGACGCTCGCACTCAAGAGCGTGCCGCCCGACCCCGCCGAGCCCGAGGTACGTCGGCTGTACCCGGCGCACGACGACGCGCTGCCGTTCTACGTACAGGAGCAAGGGGTTTCGGTCGGCAAGCGCGGCGAGCAGCTCGTTGTCTCGCGGCAGAAGGAGGTGCTGACGCAGGCGCGGCTGAAGGACGTGAGCCAGCTCGTGCTGTGCGGGAACATCTCGGTGTCGGCGCAGACGCTGCACCTGCTCTGCGAGGCGGGCGTGCCGGTCGTGCACCTGTCGCGCGGGAACTGGTTCTACGGGATCACGCAGGGAGTGACGCTGCGGAATGCGTACGACCGGGCAGCCCAGTTTGCGGCCGCGGGGGACCGCGAGCGAAGCCTGGCGTTCGCGCGGGAGATCGTCGCGGCGAAGGGGTCGAACCAGCGGACGTTGCTGCGGCGGAACGCGAGCGTGCCGGAGTCGGTCCTGCGCGACATGGCGGACCTGATCGCGCGCGTGCCGGGTGTGCGGGCGGCGGAGCAGCTGCTGGGGCTCGAGGGCAGTATCGCGGCCCCGTACTTCCGCCACTTCGCGGGGATGCTGCGGCCGCGCGACTTCGACGCCGAGTGGGACTTCGCGAGCCGCAACCGGCGACCGCCGCGCGATCCGGTAAACGCGATGCTGTCGTTCGGGTACGCGCTACTGACGAAGGAGTGCACGGTGTCGCTGCTGGCGGAGGGGCTCGACCCGTGGTGGGGGCTCTATCACAAGCCGCGGCACGGTCGGCCGGCGCTCGCGCTGGACCTGATGGAGCCGTTCCGGCCGCTGATCGTGGATTCGGCGGTGGTGACGGCGGTGAATACGGGCATGGTACGGGCGAGCGACTTCGCGCGCTCGGCGGCCGGGTGCATGCTGAGCGCGCCGGGGCGGAAGGCGATGATCCGGGCGTACGAGTCGCGGCTCGACCAGCTGATCACGCATCCGCTGTTCGGGTATCGCTGTACCTGGCGGTCGGTGATCCGCGTGCAGGCGCGGCTGCTGAGCCGGTGGCTGCGCGGGGACGTGCCGGAGTATCGGAGCGTGATGACGCGGTGATGGGGCGGCAGGGGAGGTGCGCGGGTGCGCGGGGTGTGGCGCGTCGAGCGGGGGAGCTCGATGATGACTACCAGCGTGCACGGCAGGGCCTCGTCCATCATCACGGATTGAGCGGGGGTGGGATCCTGACGCTGACCGGCGGAGATCGTTCCAGGTAGAGCAGGGGGAGTCGGATGGGGGCGACGGCAGGTAGGCACGATGGCCCGACGGCAGTATCTGGTTGCGTATGACATCTCTGACGACAAGCGTCGGACGCGTGTATTCGAGGCCCTGAAGGACAATGGCGTGCACGTGCAGTTCAGCGTGTTCTTCTGTGAGCTGAGCGCGCAGGAACTCGCCGGGCTGCGCGGGCGGCTGTCGGGGTTGATTAACGCGGCCGCGGATCAGATCATCCTTCTGGATCTGGGAGACGCGGAAAACCCGCTGGAGAGGATTCTCGAATGCCTGGGCAGGCGGTATCATCCACCGGGACGTGTGCAAATCGTGTAGGCCGGCCTGCGAGCGGCGGCGTGGTAACCAGATCGCGGCTGCCGTTCGAGCTCTTTGACAATTCCATACTTGCAGGAGGAATATGATGCGTGTAGAAGCAGGTGCATGTGCCCGGCCGCCCCGGTGCTCGAAAACCGCGTCGCAAACGCGGTGCGGAGCGATCGTTGGAGCGGCGTGCATTTCCGCGTTCATCCGAACGCGGCCCCATTGAAGCAGGTCGGTGTTCGCCTTCAGCCACGGCAACGCACCGTATTTCCGCGTTCATCCGAACGCGGCCCCATTGAAGCCTGCAGCCTCCACGTCCGCC
>CAZJTF010000580.1:0-3030 GCA_964548565.1 uncultured Planctomycetales bacterium
TACACCAGCGACAGTATACGATCACGCGCTTCAATCGCCCTATAATCGCGTACCTCGCGCGCCGCCTGCAGCTTTGGCAGTTCGTACATCCAGATCGAATTACAGAATACTGCAAATACTGTCGCCGCAATCTGCGCGATGCCCACTAGTGCTCGCTCGCTCTCCAGCATTTGACCGTCTAGCAACAGCCGCGGCAATCCGAGCGACAATGAAAGTATCGCGCCCGACAGAGTCATCGGCGCGCTACCTATCAGCAGCTCACGCGTACAGGCACGGATGCTCGCGAGCGTGGGACGCCCCCACTGCCAATCCGGAACGCGCAACAGAAGGAACGACGATACGACGAGATTCATTACGCCGACCGCAGACACCAGGGTAACGAGATCGACGCTTCCATAAAACACGCCCGCCCACAGGACGATCTGCATGCTTGCGACTCGCACACCTTCCATGGTGCAGATTCGTCTGCCGCGATCGCGCCGGTCGGATTTCGTGATTACACTCGCAGCAGCCAACTCGAAAAACATGTCCCCAAGCTTGAGGACCCACACCGCCGCCGCAACCTGCAGCGTCGCCCGATCCGCCGTCAGTAGCGGCATCGCAATAAGCAGCGTCAATCCGCTCGACATGAACCTGACAAGCAATACCTCGTGGCACCAGGCTGCCGCATTGCCCCGGACGGCGAAGTACAAAGGAATATTGAAGCTGAAGAGAAAATACAACGGGCCGCACACGGCGAGAGCGTAGGTATAGTCTCCCACGCCGCCCGCCCCGTACGCGTAACCGACTGCCGTGACGAGCGCCAAGTTTCCGGCGGGTGCAAAGCTCCGCGAACACAGGTAGAAGACCCGGTCCTGCATTACCGCGCCCCTGTCAGCGCATCGATAGGCCGCGATAACGCGCTCCAACCAAAGCACGGGTTCATCATTTTCGGGCGATGGATCGCGACAACGGAGTGACGTCCATCGGGCGATGGCTGCGTGAACGCATCAGCAACACGAGAGCTGCGCAGAGCACAAGAGGCCCGTAGAGCAGAAACCCGAACGGTGACATCACCATCAGCATGGTTACCGAAAGCCACACGCCACATATCGCGGCCGCAGGTGACGCCCCGCTCCACCGTATCACCCAGTCGTTAAAAAAAGCGATCAACAACCCGAGAATCACGGCTACAGGGATCGAAAACAGCCAACCGAAGTTGTAATAGACGTCGACCCATAGCCCGAGCACCGAGTTTCCGCGTGCGCCACCGCCCAGGTCCTCGTGAATAAGATTACTTAGGGTTTCTTGTGTGCCGGGAAGTACCGAGCCTAACTCCGAGAGCCAGCCCGCGCCCGGAAATGGTGCGCCGTTGCGCCAGGCGGCAGCGCCATCGACGTTTTCCTCCGGCGCTCTCGTAACGACGCGGTCGGCGAGAATCAGTGCGACGGGCGTCGACCCGTACTCTCTCGATGTGAACGAGGCTGTCAGCGACGTAAACGCAGCGAACCCCACCAATCCCACGAAAACGGCGGGTAGCAACATCGTGCCAAGACGATGGATATCGAGCCGCACCGCGAGGAATGCGCAGTAGATCGTCGCGAGCAGGAATAGCGAGACCGGTCCGCGTTCGCCGCTCGATATCATAAGTAATGCGACGACCGGCACGATGACCAGCGACAAGGCATAAAAGCGCACGCGCGAGCGGCGCACGGAAAACAGGACAAGCAGCGCGGCGAGTGGCATCAGTACGTCACGGAGTTGTTTGACGTAGCCCGGCGCGAGCCAATGATCCTCGCCAGATGAGAACGACAGGCGCATTTCGAGCACCGACACACTTGTGTCTCCGAGCACGACAAACTGATACAGGGCGGCGAGAAGCCGGTCTGTTCCGGTCGCCACGACCGCGAGCATGACGAACACAGCACAAAGCAGGAAGAACGCCCACTTTGCCGCGAGCCCCCTTTGTTGCGGCGTATCGATAACTCGCGCCGGCGCGGCAGCGAACTTGTGCAGGCCCAATGCACTGCTGAACCAGAAGTAGCTCGCGAGATAGACCGGAACCAGCACCACGCATACTTCAAGAACGAACACGGCATCTTCGCTGCGGTGGCGAAACGCAACAATCGAGGCGCCAATCAGGTAGGCCACGGAATTCAACAAGACGGCTCCGCCGGGGGTCGGGCGCAGCAATGCACGCCACAACGAGAAGCTCGTCGCGAGAACCACTCCCACAACAACTACGACGGCGAGTACCTGCTGGTCGATACTCACCGCTTGCCTCCTGGGCGTCTCGCCGAAGCCTGGTTGTCGCTGATAATCATAATGTGGTCAGTTCGATATGAACGACGCTTCGTGCCATCGCGGTTCCCCCGATGTCCACGACCACGGCTTGTGTCTCGGACGACGAACCGTACTCTGGCGAAATCCAACGCCTCTCGATCCTCAGGGCCCCTTTGCCTTCCGTAGTGCGAAATCTGCCCTCAGCCCCTCTGGTACGCACCACTACCGACCCGTCGATCTCTCACTCGGCCCGCCAGTCAGGATCTAGCAGGTATGTGGCCGTGCCAGTACACGCATCCACTTCAGTGCAACGGACCTCATCTTCGACTTCAATGGATATCGATCGCCTGCCGTCGTCATGGATGGTTACGCTGCGCGAGTGGGATATGCCCAACGACCGATCGTGATAGGCTCCTATGCAGCCCCGCCAAACGGCGCCACCCTGCCCGACCGGCCGGAACTCCCTGCAGCTTGACTCAGCCTGCCGGACAGTCGCCGTCACCGACCCAGCCAAGATGGGTCCTTGCTCCAGCCCCAGTACGGTTACTGTATTGTGCGAGGAGGATGCCAAATCCAGCTCATGAGCCCCTACGCTCTCTGTATAGGTTCGCGTCCCCGGATCGACAAGGAAAGGCCTTCCGAATGCCGTCACGGTGAAACTCAGCTGGTCGTTGTGATCATGACTGCCTCGCCCCTTGAGCCCAGCCTTTCCTGCGCGTAGCACCACGATCAGGTCCTGCGATCGAGCTACGAAATACCCGCCCGCGG
>CAZJTF010000581.1:0-3004 GCA_964548565.1 uncultured Planctomycetales bacterium
CTGAGCCTGGCGCTCGTGATCGAGGAAGGGTTGCCGCTCCGGGTCTTCGACCGGCTGATGGGCTCGATTGCGGATGCGGCCGCGGAAGCGGGCGTTGTCATCGCCACGGGCGATACCAAAGTTGTCGAACGCCGCCGCGGAGACGGACTGACCATCACCACCTCCGGCATCGGCGAGGTTCGCGCCGATGCTCATCTCGGCACCGCGCGGATCGCGGAGGGCGATGCCCTCCTCGTCACGGGACTGATCGCGGAACACGGCCTGGCAGTGATGTCCGCGCGAGAAGGGCTCGCGTTCGAGACGCAGCTCCGCAGCGATGTGGCGCCTCTCGGCGGCCTGGTCGAGCAGATGTTCGCATCCGGTGCGGATCTGAAGTTCCTTCGCGACCCGACGCGCGGAGGCCTGGCCGGCGTGCTGGCGGATCTCGCGGAGGAGACCGGGCTCAGCGTGGAGGTGAACGAGTCTGCGATTCCGCTTTCTCGCGTGGCCCGACACACCGCGGAACTGCTCGGTTTGGATCCGCTGACCGTCGCCAACGAAGGGAAGATCGTCGCGGTCGTGCCGGGTGAGGATGCCCAGCGGCTGCTGCTGGCGTGCCGCGCGCATCCTCTGGGAGGCCATGCGGCGATCATCGGACGGTTTGTGCAGGCGGGGAGCCCGCTGGTGGAACTCGTGACGACCTCCGGAGGTAGCCGCCTTGTTCAGCGGCCTTACGGAGAAGAGCTTCCACGGATCTGTTAGGGGTGACGCAACGGAGAGGGTTAAGAAACCAGAACAAGGGACGCCGATCACGGCGGCAGACGCCCCACTATGAAGACTCTGCCGCGATCGTGCGCGCGATTCATGTGAATTTTTTCACAGAGTGGGGAGGCAGAAGACATCATGACCAGCTTGAGCACCATCCGGGAGGGCATCAGCCGAAGCGGCGTCGTGAGCGCGCCGTACGAGCAGGCCCTCTTCGGAGAACTGCAGACCGCAATCGACTACTACAAACGCGCGCCGGACGCCCTCATCCAGGTCCTGCACCGGGCACAGGAGCTCTTCGGGTACCTGCGCGAGGACGTCATCCGTTACATCTCGCTGCAACTGCGGATTCCGATCAGCCGCGTGCACGGTGTGATCGGCTTCTACTCTTTTTTCAGCCGCGTTCCGCAGGGAAAGTACACGATCAGCGTGTGCATGGGGACGGGCTGCTACGTGAAGGGCTCCGACCAGTTGCTCCGCGCGTTCCAGAAGGACCTGGGTATCAAGCCGGGCGAAACGACCAGCGACGGGCGCTTCAGCCTGCGTTCGGTGCGATGCCTGGGAGCCTGCGGCGTGGCACCCGTCGCGATGATCGGCAATGACCTGCACACGAAGGTCAGGACAGACCAGACCAAGAAGATCATGAAGGCGTACAAATGACACTCATCGAACTCCAGGAGTGGCGCGAGTCAGTGCGTCGGTTGCTGTCGCTCCGGCTGGGCGAAGCGCCGGCCGTTGAAGGCGAGCCGTACCGGCGCCGCGAGATCCTTGTCTGTGCCGGGGGCGCCTGCGTGAGCTGCGGCTGCCAGGCGGTCGCAACGGCGCTCACGGACCAGATCGGTAAGGTCGGCCTCGGCGAGTACGTGAAGGTTGTCGACACCGGCTGCGTCGGCTGCTGCGATCTCGGCAATGTTGTCCAGGTCATGCCGGACGCCGTGCTTTACCGGAAAGTCACGGTGCAGGACGTCAAGGAGATCGTCGAAAAGCATCTGCTCAGGAATGAGATCGTCACGCGTCTCCTGCATTGTGAGGAGGGTTCCACCGAGCCGTACGCGTCGGCCGCGCAGATGCCATTCTTCAAGAACCAGTACAAGGTGGTGCTCAAGAATTCCGGTATCATTGACCCGCAGAATATCAACGAGTACGTCGCGCGCGACGGGTACATGGCGCTGGCCAAGGCTCTGGGCGAGATGGAGCCCGAGGAGGTCGTCATGGAAGTCACGATCAGCGGTCTGCGCGGTCGTGGCGGCGGCGGCTTCCCCGCCGGGCGGAAATGGGCCATGCTCGCCGAGGCGCCCGGCGCCGAGAAGTACGTCATCTGCAACGGCGACGAAGGCGATCCGGGCGCGTTCATGGACCGCAGCGTCCTCGAGAGCGACCCGCATCGGATCATCGAAGGCATGCTGATCGCCGGGTATGCAACGGGCGCGCATAAGGGCCTGCTCTACGTGCGCGCGGAATACCCGCTGGCGATCAAGCGCCTGCAGATCGCCATCGCGGACGCCCGCGCGAAGGGCCTGCTCGGCGAGCGCGTGCTCGGCACCGATTTCCGGTTTGACGTCGAAATCCGCGTGGGCGCGGGTGCGTTTGTCTGCGGCGAGGAGACGGCGCTCATCGCTTCGGTCGAGGGACGCCGCGGCATGCCCCGCCCACGACCGCCCTTCCCGACGGAAAGCGGTCTCTACGGCAAGCCGACCATGATCAACAACGTCGAGACCTTCGCGAACGTCCCGCCGATCATTCGGAACGGGGGCGCGTGGTACGCGAAGATCGGCTCGCCACGGAGCCCCGGCACGAAGGTGTTCGCTCTCGCCGGCAAGGTCAGGAACGCCGGCCTCGTGGAAGTGCCCACGGGCATGACGCTCCGCCAACTCGTGTTCGAAATTGGCGGCGGCGTGCCCGACGGCCGGCAGTTCAAGGCCGCCCAGACCGGCGGGCCTTCCGGCGGCTGCATCCCGGCCGAGTACCTCGACACGCCGATGGACTTCGACAGCCTGCAGGCAATCGGGTCGATCATGGGGAGCGGCGGCCTGATCGTCATGGACGACGGCTCCTGCATGGTGGACGTCGCGCGGTTCTTCATGGACTTCTGCGTGGACGAGTCCTGCGGGAAGTGCCCCCCCTGCCGCGTCGGCACACGGCAGCTGTTCCACACGCTCACGCAGATCACCGAGGGCACCGCAGGTGATGACGACCTCCGGCGGCTCGAGGAGCTCTCGGGCGTCGTGAGCACCGCCAGCCTGTGCGGACTCGGCATGAC
>CAZJTF010000582.1:0-2947 GCA_964548565.1 uncultured Planctomycetales bacterium
TGGCAGAGGTGACCGTTCCGAGCAGCCCCTTTCCGTACGTGAGCGTTTCAATGCGCGCGACCTCGCGTCCCTGCAGGTCGGTCAGGCTGGCACCCTTGACCGTGCACGGCCCCGTCCATCCGAGGGACAGGTCACCCAGCGCGAGCGTGCCCGGCAGCCAGCGGTTGGCGATGTTCGCCACGAGATTCGTACCCGGACCCGTCGACGCGAGGTACGGGAGGCAGATCACGAGGATCGCGACAATGACCAGCAGGGACACGGTCCACTTCAGCAGCCGGCGACGCTTCCTGGGCCGCGGTTGCGGAGTGTTTCCAGCGGGACTGCGCGACGGCTGTCCGGGCGTCTCTTTCCTCGGCGCGTTCTCTTCGCTCATGTTTGAAGTCCCTGAATGTTGCGAGGCCCTCGAGGCGGTTGTCGTCGCGCGGACGCCGCCGCGTGCTGCGGGCTGCCGTGGGAGGAATGACATACCTGCCGAAACTGTTCCCGATCAGGGTAAGCCCGGGCAACTCCTGATGCAAACCGACTCACAGCCTCAGCAGTGCCGCTGGATCAGCACAGGCGCACGGCCTCGGCCGCCGAATGCCGGCTGTCCGACGCGCGCCCCGCAATCGTCCCGCGGAGGATCCCGCATCACAGGCCGCTGGCCGCTTTCGCGACAACCTTGTCGTTGGCGAACGTGATGGTGATGGACTTCTCCTCGCCTCCCCATACGACGATCCTGGCGGATCCGCTCAAATTGCCGATGGCTCCGCCCATGCCTGCTTTCTCGGTGCCCTTTCCGAGGATGCCTTCCACCTCGCTCAGCGACATCCCGGACTGGATCTTATCGTAGTTCTCCCGGGTGACTTTCGTGCAGCCGATGGCCCCTCCCAGCAGCACGGCCAACAGCACCAGGGCGATGCGTTTTCGACATCTCACTCTCTTGCTCCTGTCGAAAGTATCCGTCGCCTCCCGGCCTGCAGCCCTCACGGCTACGACACGTCCACTGGCACCTCCTTCGGAGGCGCGGCTTCACCTGGCTGGCGTCGGCGCTGTTGCCGGCGCGGCCTTCTTCGGCAAGGGAACGATGCTGCCGGGCAGCGCGGGCATCTTGAGTTCCGGCAATGGCAGGTTCACGCCGGGTACGACCGGAATCAGCGATGATTTTCCGGTGGTGCTCGGCAGCAGCTCCTGCAGAGGCAGACTCAAGATGGGCAGGCTCTCGCCGGGTGCGGGCTGCGGCGCCAGTTCTTCAGCGGGCATCGTCGCCGCCACTGCAAGTGGCGCCCCAACTGCCTGCTCGAGATCACTCATTGCCGTCACCGCCACGCGCTGCGCCTCCAGATGCTGGATGCGTGCGTCGAAGAACATGCGCTGCGCGTCGAGCAGGGCCATGGCCGAGGTCTTGCCGGACTGGTAGTCTGCGGCCGCGGATTCGAGATTGCACTCCGCCTGCGGCAACAGCCGGTCGCGATAGAAGGCCACGTTTCGCGTGGCGAGTTCGGCACGGTTGTGCTGGATGGCGACGTCGTGTCCGACGTTCGCCTCCAGGAGTTCTCGCTGCTTCGTCGCCTTCTGGGCGAGGATCTTCGCCTTGGCGATCTGGGCCAGGTTCTGGTCGAAGATCGGCAACGTCACCGCGATCAGAGGCCCGAGAGACAGTTCATCTTTCGGCTCGACGCTGCTGCTCGCACTCCCCAGAGGCAGTACCGTCCCGCCGCCGAACCTGCTCATGATCTCGGAACGAATGGTGGACCGGACCTCGTCGCGGATCTGCGCCAGCGTGCCCTTGCTGTCCTCGACCTGCGGCTCACGCTCCAGATCCAGACCCACGTTGAAGGTCGGGAGAATCTTCAAATACTCCGCCGTGATCTGCGCCTGTGCCGCGGCTTCGACTTTGCCGGCGGCTCGCAGGTCCACCCGTTTCGCCCGAGCCACCGCTACCGCCTTTTCGGCAGGCAGCGGCACCGGTCCGGTATCCCCCGGGCGGTCCGTCAGCACGACGTCATCCGGTAGCATTGCCAGGCTGAGCAGCCTGGCGAGTTCGTGACGCGTCACGGAAACACGCGCCCGTGCCTGCAGGGCAGCCAGTTCCGCCCGCAGCGCATCGCCCTGCACCATGTCGACGTCGAGCGCCGGCGAGGCCGGGTCCTGACGCCCACGAACCAGTTCCACCGACGCGCCGGCCCGCTGGGCATTGTTCTCGGCCAGGCTCGCCATTTCCTCCGCAGTAACGGCCGCCTGGTACGCCCGGCGCACATTGGCGGCGATCGTGTTGCCGGTACCGGCCACGCGCATCACCGCCTGGTCCACGAGCCCAGCCGCGACCTGCTTGCGCATCGGAATCTGCCAGATATCAGCGATATTCTGAGAAAACGCCCCCAGGAAGTCGCTGGAGTCGCCGTCGCTCGGGAAACGCAGCGACGTGCTGATCGTGGGATTCGCCAGCAGGCCCGATTGGGCCCAGTCGGCCCGTGCCACTCCGATGTCATAAAATGCCGCTTGCAGTTCGCGGTTATTCAGCATCGCGATCTGGATAGCTTCCTTTTGCGTTAATCCTTCCGCAAGGATGGCCTGTGCCTCTTCCTCTGTCAGGCCCTGCGCATCGGGCGTGTACACCCGCTCCTGCCCCGTGCTTGCCTTGATCAGGTCCCGGGCGCGCTCGTAATCGGGAACGGGATCAACGGTTCCACATCCGCCGCACCACAGGACGAGCGTCACACCACAAACCGCACCACCGCTTCCTGCGACCCCCACAGCCCGACTCCTTCCCCGTAACGGTTGCATCATCGGAGCGCCTCCTTGCTCGTGCCCCAACGGAAGCTGTTCCCCCCGTTGCCGTGCCGCGTTCCACACTGGCCTGGTGACTCGGGTCACGTGAGCATCAGCCGCAGCACAGTGGTCCGTCCACGGGCCACGGAGTTCACACTGCTCCCGTCCCCTGCAGCGTCACCGTCCGTTCACATGG
>CAZJTF010000583.1:0-2941 GCA_964548565.1 uncultured Planctomycetales bacterium
AGCTTGGGTATCGGGTCACTCTTGACACCGCGGCGTGAGCAATCTTCAGAGCAGAATTGAGAGTTGAGAATTGAGAAGTGTGGCGAGCATGCACTCTTCGTGGGGTTTATGGTGCCTTAAGGAGGGTTTGCTGTCGGCGCGTCGGTGGGGCGGGGCCGGTCAGTAACTGATGTCTGTCACCTTGGCCGTGCCCACCCACAGGGTGCTTCTGGGCTCGGCGATGGCTCGTTTGTAGTGGATGCGCTCGACGTGGCCGTCGTAGAACCCGCCGGCCATCTTTTCGCGGGCCTGGTAGTAGGGGTCCTTGCCCTTGCCACCGTTCACGTAGGTGCCCGGGGCGGTGTAGTCGGCGCCTTCGACGGCACGGTCGGTGGTGCGGCCGCCATGGCGGAAACGCAGCGCCTTGCCGAGGGCGGTGGCGGGGTACTTCCCGCCGCCAAGGGCAAAGGGGAAGATCCCGGGCCGACCGGCCTCGACGAGCAGCAGCGGGTTGCCGCGGACGTACTTCAGGCCGGCGGCGGCGTTCGCGGCGTAGCTCATCCAGAGGATGGGCATCACTTTTTCCTTGCCGCTGGACTGCTTGGCCCGTGGCCAGATGGTGCGCTCCCGGTAGTCGAGCACCGAGTAGTCCAGCGCGGAATCGACGGAGGCCAGCTTCACCGTGGCCGATTTGACGCCTTTGGTGACGTTGTACTCGAACACGAGGTCGATATCCGCGGCATTACCGGCGTCGTTTCCGAAGTTCGTCCCGTCGATGACGTCCTGAATGTCGCACTGCCACGTGTTGCCGCCCATCCGGCGATAACGGTTGAAGATTCCGTCCGTGGAAGTGATACCGCCCTGGCCTCCCGCGCCGGGATCAATCCGGGCGAGGGCCCCGGGAATCGGCTTCGGGTCATTGTCGTTCGGGCACGTGAATACGCCGGTTTCGCCGCCGGTCATCTTCAGGGTGAACACCGCCCAGCCAAAGTTCGTGCTGACCCGCTCCCGGCGCATGCTGCGTTCGAGGAGCTGCATGGTGCAGCCCTTCAGGCCCTGGCTCATGTTCGCGGCGCAGACGGCGGACCGTGCCTCTTCCCGCGCGCGGGAGAGGCTGGGGAGCAGGATCGCGACCAGGAGGGCGATGATCGCGACGACGACAAGGACTTCGATGAGGGTAAAAGCCCCGGTGCGGACGATCCGCTGATGTGGAACCTGACGCCGTCGCGGCATGCATGGGTTCATGTGATCGATCCCGGTTGACATGCGAAGCGCTGACGGGTGCCGACAAACACCCTCCGCCACTCTTCCATTTCATTGTACGGGTCTGCACGAGTCGATCAAGAGGTGACCTGCCCCAGCTTCTGACGGGGGGCTGAAGGTCGCCGCCTCAGCGCGCCCCGGAGCGGTCCGGATGCTTGATTTGGCCTGGCCCCGATCGGCGACGCGCATGCACGGACCAGCCGGTCCGGCGAGACCCGCTGCCACGGGCCTCGCCGGTGGCTGGCACCTCCGGCACACCAGGCTGTCGCGAGGGGCTCTCAGGCGGCCGCCACGGCGGCGGCAACGTCCCTGGCGGGGTCCTTGCCGATCAGGCCCAGGTCGAACTTGTCGGCGAGGACCCGCATGACGTTCGGCGTGAGGTAGGCCGGGGCGGCGGGGCCGATCCGGATTCCCTTGACGCCGAGGGCCAGGAGCGAGAGGAGCACCGCGACGGCCTTCTGCTCGAACCAGCTCAGGACGATCGTGAGCGGCAGGTCGTTCACGCCGCAGTTGAAGGCCCCGGCCAGGGCGGACGCCACCTGGATGGCGCCGTACGCGTCGTTGCACTGTCCCATGTCGAGGAGGCGAGGCACCGGACCGACGCCGTCGATTTCGAGCGTCCCATAATCATTGTCGCGGATGCGGAACTTGCCACAGCCGAGAGTGAGGATCAGCGAATCCTTCGGTGCGTGGCGGGCGTACTCGGAGAAGTAGTTGCGGCCGGGTTCGGCGCCGTCGCAGCCACCGATCACGAAGAAGTGCCCGATCTTGCCGGCCTTGACGGCGGCCACGATCCTGTCGGCGATCCCCAGGATGGTGGTGTGGTGGAAGCCGACCGTGCTTTCCCGGACGCGGCGCTCGAGCAGGGGTGGGCACTGCTTCGCCCGGGCGATCACGGCCGAGAAGTCATTGTTCTTAATGCGTTTACCGCCGGGCACGGCCGTCACGCGGGTCGTAAAGAGGCGGTCGGCGTACGACTCATTCGGGATCAGCACACAGTTGGTGGTTGCCAGGGTCGGGCCCGCGAACTCGGCGAACTCGCGGCGCTGCTTCTGCCAGGCCCCGCCGAAGTGACCCGCCAGGTGCTGGTGCTTGCGGAGGCCGGGGTACATGTGTGCGGGGAGCATCTCGCCGTGGGTGTACACGTTGATGCCGGTCCCGGCGGTCTGTTCGAGCAGGTCGGCGAGGTCCAGCATGTCGTGCCCGGTGACGAGGATACCATGGCCGGCTTTCGTGCCCTCGTAGACGGTCGCCGGGGAGGGCTGCCCGAAGCGTTTCGTGTGGCCCTCGTCGAGCATCTGCATAACGCGCAGGTTCTGGCGGCCGCACTCGAGGACGAGTTCGATGTGGCTTTCGACGTCGAAGTTGACGTTGGTCATGGTGGCGAACATGGCTTCTTCGATGAAGGCGTTCACCGCGTCGTCCACCATCCCGAGCCGCCGGGCGTGATGTTTGTAGGCACAGAGGCCCTTGAGGCCGTACAGCAGGGTGTCCTGCAGGGACTGAATATCGGGGTCCTTGCCGCAGACGCCGACGCTCGTGCAGGCGACTCCACAGGCGGTCTGTTCACATTGGTTGCAGAACATTCGATTCAGCTCCTCATTGATGTCGCTCTCGGACGATCTTCCGTCACTGCGTCGTGACGTCTTCACGGCCTTGACGCTCTCATCATCGTGCATAGGTCCTGAAAAGTCCTTGA
>CAZJTF010000584.1:0-2938 GCA_964548565.1 uncultured Planctomycetales bacterium
TGATACAAGCAGACGATAGCTTAAATCGTTTAGGTTATTGTTGCGCGAACCCTTAATGCCCGACCAGTGCGCTCTTTGCGGGAACATCCGCGAACTTCAACGAAGTCATATCATTCCCAACTTTGCTGGCCGCTACATACGCCAGTCTTCCGATACGAAGGCGTTTCGCACACCCGACACGCCGCGTAGGCGGCAGCAGGATATCTACAAGCTGCCTCTACTCTGCCACGAGTGCGAACAATGCTTCAGCCAGGCGGAGGCCCGCTTTAGCGCCGAACTCTTCCACCCATTCCTCGATCACCGCCAGTCGCACCTCGCCTACGAGTCGTGGCTGCTCCAGTTCGCCGTCTCAGAGGCTTGGCGAGTCGGAACCGTTCACCGGGACGAAGTACGGGCCAGCTTCTCAGAACACGCTACAGCTCTGGAGGCGGCACTGCAGGAATGGGCAGCTTACCTGCTCGGCCACCAGGCTGATCCCGGACCGCGCCTGCACTACCTCCTGCTCTTCGATGCTCCTCCGGTAGCAGGCAACGAAATGAACCCAAGCGCCCTCGATTGGCTCCTGATGCGAGGGGTAGACGGTTCGCCGATTGTGGGCGATAATGACATCTTTGTGTATACCAAGCTGCCTGGTATGGCTTTTGTCTCCGCCGTTAGCCCCAACTCCGTCGCCATGCTGGCTGGGCACGAAATCGCACCTCCTGGACACACCACAGGAACAACGTCCCTACCGGCACCCCTCCGGGACTTCGTGCTGGCTCGCGCCGAGCAAGCGATGACGGATCTTGGTTACTGAAACGGAGGCTGATTGCGTCTGATTCAACCAGTCGATGACCAGCGATCGGGTTACGTCCTGCACCGCTTGCGCATTATGGGCCATCGCGATTTCATCCAATTCCCACCTCGAGTCGGGCGATCGTCTCACGGTGACGGTTGCACGCTCCGGTGCCCGCATGACGTAGGCGGCCAGATTCCCCTCCAGCATCTCTCGCAGCATGAAAGGGCTTCCGATGCACACGCCCTGGCGTCTTCCTTCGGCTATTGCCTGGGCGGCTGAGGTGATCGGCTCCAGCAGCAGCGGTCCTTGACTCACTCCGCGGTACGGAATCGTGATCGCCGTGGTAAACAAGCCCGTTTTCAGCGCCTCATCGCGGGCATGAAGCTCTTCGCTGATGTGATACAGGTGTCCAACCGATGCGAAGGCGGGCAGATTGTGTTTTCCCATACGGTGGCCCATGTTTAGCGTCGCAGCCAGGAGGCTGCTGACACCATTGCGGCCACCCATCTCCATCACCTCCTGTAACAGCGTATCGGTGACATGGGTCTGCAGATCGCCGACCAGTAATTCAAAGCACTCCCGGTTCGGCCGAGGCAAAGCATACAGCTTCCGCAGCGACCGCGGCGAGTTGAAGACCTCTCGCGCCAGCCGGGCCACCCGCGGGGTGGCATCTTGCGGGGCCAGCCTGCTCAGGATCTTGAGCGCTGCAGAAGGGCAAGCAGTCTCCAGGCGAAACTTGGACAACAGGACCTCCGGCGATGCCCGCGCGATGATCGGCAGCTCGCTCGGCGAGCGGAGGCTCGCCAGTAGAGCCAACAACGGGTATTGCGAGCAGAGATCCGTACCACCGGCTTCCGCAAGCTGTAGCAAATGAAGAGAGTAGCTTTCGAACTTCACCAGCTGGGAGATCCATGATAAAGGCCACTGAAGGAAGTACTGCCGAAAGCAGATGCGCTCGTCAATACGCGTCTGGGCAGGACCAAGCACATTACACCGGCTGGGGAGCTGAGGATCTTCTGGCCCCTCGTTCTCACGGAAGGCTCGGGCCGCCGACACCTTGAATCTGCACATGCGCCAAGGCGCGCCGCAAGCCCCGGCCCTTTCATAGGCCGCGGCGTGAGGTGGGCCGGTCAGCAGGCGATAGCTACGCGGAGACTGCAAGAGCAGGTACCCCGTATCATGGAGGAAACTCTGCCCGGCGGTGCAGCCCAGCGCCTCCATGATCTCGATCACGCGGGCAACCGCCTCCTCGTTCTCAAGCATCGTGATAACCTCCTTCCCGTGGGGGTGATGAGTGTGTTTCTATCCTGATCCTGTCCGCCGCAGTGGCCCGAGTTTTGCCGTAACCGGGCGGCCGCAGGCCCGGCACGCCGTGTGACTTTGTCCTGTTGAGATCAACGAGATCAGTTCTCTGTCGCAGCAAGCCAGCTCGCGTACACCTTTCCCGTCGATCGAGATGTTGCTACCCCATACATCCAGCCACATCATCGCTTCAGGACGCGGCGGCTCTTCGTTGCTGTCTGAGCTGCGGTCCTGCCCCATGGACGGCCGCGCCATTTGCCCTCGGCATTCATTCGCACTCCGAACCCTGATCTGTGGGCGTACATGGCCGAGGCGAAATCGCTTGATGCGTGCCGTGTAAACGGCATTCGCGGCCCGTCGCAGCATCGACCAGACGGTACGAAGACCGTGCTCAAGTACGGCGAACAGAAAACCGCAGATAAAGTCCGCGGCTGCATGACCAAGGGCTCTCCAGCGCCGCCGAAGTCTGCGGGTGTTGAAGAAAGCAGGCATGAGACCTCTCCTTTTGAATGTCCCCCATTAAGTCTGCTCCCGTGCGGCAGCACAGAAGGCTTCTGGTTTTGCACACGAAACAGGACCCCAGGACGGTTTGGGATACGATGGTTTGTGAGGGTGAACAGCCGGAACGACTGCGACTATCGACGGCGTGCGGTAGCCAGTCGCGCCCGTTTACGACTCTTACCTGCCACAGGCTGTCAAGGGGGTGATTGAAGACATGGGCCGACCGCGAGGCGGTCGGCAGGTCACCAGACATGCGCGTGGACTGGGACGCGTCTACCGCCCTGCCGCCGCTGGTGAGAGATGCCAGGGCAATCGCATCTTCCTGAGGCTCTCACCGCCGTCCTGGTCTCTGCTGAC
>CAZJTF010000585.1:0-2935 GCA_964548565.1 uncultured Planctomycetales bacterium
GGGCGGTATGATCACGGCGCAGATCACAGATGACGACGTCGCCGGCGTGAATGTCGTTGAATCGGGCGGAAACACCGCAGTGGCAGAGGGCGGCGCGACGGACAGTTGGGACATCGTGCTGAATTCGCGCCCCAACTTCGACGTCGTCATCACGATCACGCCCGAAACCAGCCTGGACCTCGGCGCGGGGCCCGGCATGCCGATCGGCCTCACCTTCACTCCCGTCGAGTGGGACGCGCCGCAGAACGTGCGCGTTGCTGTGGTGGATGACGCGATCGCAGTCGGATCCCGGGCATTGACGGTCACGTACAGCGTTGCCAGCGGTGACGGAGCGTACGACGGGCTCGTGGTGGATAGCCTGACGGTCCAGGTGAGCGATGACGACACCGCTGGTGTCACGGTGACGGAGTCCGGCCCGGCCACGACCCTTTCCGAAGCCGGCGGGACCGATTCGTACACGCTGGTGCTCACCTCTGAGCCGATGCACGATGTCTTTGTGACCGTTGACCCCGATGCGCAGGCCGACGTGGGCGCGGGTGCCGGCACACCGGTGACGCTGACGTTCACACCGCTCGACTGGAACGTTGCGCAGGGGGTGATGGTGCGCGCGGTGGATGACGATGCCATCGAGGGGGCGCACTCCTCCACGATCACTCACACGGTGAGCAGCAGCGATCTGACGTACGACCGAATCGCGGTCGCGACGGTCTCCGCTGCGATCGGAGATAACGATTTCCCGATGCACGCGGTGAATGTCGCCGTGGATCCATCCGGCGCGGGCACGATCCGACGCAAGCCCGATCTGCCTGTCTACCGCGAGGGGACACCTGTCACCTTCGTGGCCGTTCCGATGGACGGTTTTGAATTCCAGCGATGGGAAGGCGACGCGTCGGGTTCATCAGAGCTGATCGTGCTGCGCGTAGACCACCCGCTTTCGATCACCGCCGTGTTCAAGCCGATCCCTCCCGGCTGCGGTCCGGCACGACACCAGGTTGCGTCCTCCGGGATGGCGGCGGACGTCTGGCTCGATCCTGCTCCGGCCGAGGGCGAGTCAGCGGGGATCCGGGCGTCTCTGACGCCCGGCAACGACACCACCGGCCTGCCGCATGGAATCGCGTTGCCGCTGCAGCTGAAGGTGCGACTCGCGTGCGATGCACCACGCCACGGCGGGAAGCTGGCGGTCCGGCTGACGATCTCCGCCGAGTCGCTCGCCTCCTGCGGACTCGACACGACCGACCACGTCGGTCTGTATCGGCGCCACGGCCATGCGTGGGTGCTGCTGGCAACCGCACCAACGACGGTGGAGGCGGCCGAATTGAACGGTGCGCGCACCCCGCTGGCAGAAGTCGTGTTTGAAGTCGCAGAGCCGACGTCATCGGTAGCCGCCGCCCGCTCGGCTATGAATGAAGTGCTCTATGCGGTTGCGAGCGCCGTGGCCGGCGACACGCCTCCGCCGCCTGGTCCGGAACCGGAACCAGAGCCGGAGGAAACGGAAATCATCACCCACACGGTGACGCGCTACGGCTGCGGCGCGATCGGGCCGGTATCGATCCTGCTGATGATGCCGGGGCTGGTGCTCGTCCGCATCGGGAGCCGAAGAATGTATCGCAGCGGGGATGTGCCACGGGGGCATCGCGCGGCTCGACTGAAGTCTCGCGGGCGCGCGGATCAGGAGGAAGTCTGAATGCTCAACAAGCGCAATCGCCGATGCCTGCTTCTGGCGGCTCTCCTGGCGTGCTGTGCGGCCGGATGCGACCTGGCGATGCTCGGGAGCAGCGCCGCATCATTCATTCTTGGCGCGGCCGCCGCCTCGAGCGTGCAGACGACGGACACCGAGTATCAGTGTTTCCGGAACGGTGTGGAAGTCGACTGCGCCAGCCTGCCGTCCCTCAACCCATAGCATGGCGATCGCTCACGACCCGACTTCCACATCCCGGCAGCAGCTCGAAACTGATCGTCCCTGCCTTCTGAACACAAGAATGGCGACGGCAGCGACAAGAAGGCCCGCCGCCAAAGCTGCCATGATCTTCCAGACGATGAAAGTCGGCCTGACTGCAAGAGCGCTGTCGAGCGACTTGGTAATGGCGTTGAGCACGACCAGCGGATCACCTGAGCCTTCGCATTGAATGAAGACCAGCAGGTCCGCATTGCGGTGGGAGATCTTTTCAATCCGGACCGTGCGGCCGGACTTATCCCTGAATGTGGTGGTGCTTCTGGTCACAAAAGGACTGCTCTGCTTCCCCCAGTACGTGCTGCTCTGGCCAAACGATGGAAAAGACCGCACGCCGGGTTGAGTGGAGACAGAATCGGCCAGCTCCATGGACGCATCCCAGATGGCGCGCGACAGTTCCTTGCGTGCCGATGCTGGAACTTCCAGGAGGTCTTCCCCCAACACGTCGTACTTCGAGGATGAGCCACATCCCCCCACCAGTGAGCACGCCGGGACCAGCAGGAGTGCCACCCACTGGGCAAAGATCCGCATCCAGTCGATCACACGCAACACTCCTGTCGTATCCCACCGAATCCTCAGCTTGTGGCCGTCGTCGAATGATTCGACCGGGCGGTTAAGCCTGACCCGGCGGCGCCGGCTTGCGCGGGCGGCCGTCCTGCGGCTTCGCGTTGATGACGGCAATCATCTCCTCTGCCGTGAAGCCGCGGTCGATCATCTTTTCCTTCAAACGGGCGTTCAAAGATTGCTGCCATCCGTACATGGCCACAGAGGTCAGCACCAGGATCGCCATGAATGCCATGAAGATGAGGAAATGGCCACCCTCCGACGTGAGCAGGTCGCTCCAATCGATCACTCCCAGCGGGGACATGGTCTTAAGTCCTTTCGGCGGCAGAGGATCAGTGTGGCTGCCGCTCATGTTCTGCGGGCATCCGTCTGGTTTGTCGGGAAAGCAACCCGATTATTGCAGCGTCCCTACCGATTCTG
>CAZJTF010000586.1:0-2927 GCA_964548565.1 uncultured Planctomycetales bacterium
TCGTGATCGCCTGCCCGCGTGACACCGGGAGGAGACCCAAGCCGTCCACCGCGTAAACCGGGTCGAGCATCTTCACCTCGTGGGTGCCGGGTGCTGGGCCGACCTGCAGCGTGATCGTCGCCGCCACGTAGTGACCCGGCGCGAGCCCGGTCGTCTGGCCAGTTGCCTGAGGACGGGGCCATGTGGTTCCTCGTCGTCGACCCCGGAAGTGACCAGTGGTACGAGTTTGACATCCCCACCGGGGCTTTCAATGTCAGCCAGGACGGCCATCATTTCGCAGCAACGTTCGACCACGGTGTCGTGAAGGTTTACTTCGACGGCACAGAGTTATCCGGGAGTTGGTACGGAGGCGCCGCTCCGACCTTCGACCACTGGGATCTCAAAGGCAACCCGCTGCGATTTGGCAGGACAACCCGGGGACCAACCAGAGCATAACCCATTCTTGGGTTATGCGGATGAGATCCTGATTCTGAGCCGGGCCCTCTCCAGCAATGAAATCGGCATCCTCGCCCAGCAGGGCGCGGCCGCGCTGATGGACCTGCCGGGCGCGTGCTGCCTGCCTGCGGGTGCCTGCGCGGAGACCACAAGTCTTGGCAGTTGCCTCGTGCAGTCAGGAGCCTGGCACGGCTCTGGCTCAACGTGCGCGACGGTCACCTGTGAGCCGATGATGAAGGCCTGCTGCTTCAACAACGGCACGTGCAGTGACTTGGTCATGGACCAGTGCCAGGGACAGGGCGGAGCGTGGAACGCATCGGCCACCTGCGCAGACAACCTGTGTCCGAGCGCGGGTGCCTGCTGCTTCAACGATGGCACGTGCAGCGACCTGGTGGAGAACGCCTGTGTCGCGCAGGGCGGCAACTGGACGGCCGGCACGAGCTGCGCGCAAGACCCGTGCCCGCCGGGTGGCGCCCGCTGCTTCAGCAACGGTGCCTGCGCGACCCAGATTGAAAGTCTCTGCCAGACACAGTACGGCACCTGGAGCGGCGCCGGCACCACGTGCGAGGCGACCACGTGCGTGACCTTTGCCCCACGGATCTGGCTGGATTCTGAGGGCGACCCGGCGACAGGGCCTGTGACCGACAAGCTGACGGACGACGGCGCAGAATGCCGTCCTCTACAATGCACCCGCCCCTCCGGCCCCGGTGCTGGTCACCGGCACCGATGCGATCTTCGGAACCTCTCTCAGCAACGCCACGCTGATGAGTTTCCCGCGACCAGGCACGCAGGACCTGGGTGAGAAGTTTACGCTGGCGACACATTTCAGGAAGGTGGCTGCCGGCGAGGTTCACCTGTTCACAACCACGATGGCGGCGCCCAGGACCGCGAGCTGCTGGTGACGCTCGACAGCGACGGTCATGTCGACTGGACCCCGTCGGAGCAGTACGGCATTCCCACGGAGGCCGCCATCCTTGCCGAGTGGCAGGACGCAAACGGCTACAAGGTCGCGTATGTGCCCACCGCGGCCGTGAGCGCCTGGGTCAACAGCAACACACCTCACTATGTCGCATGGAAATTCGAACGCATGACTGTCGATGGAACTGACGGAATGGACGCCAAGATCTACTTCGACGGCGTCCAGTTGGGGGGTGCGTTCTGGCCGGGCGTGACCAGCATGCCGAGCCGCGTTGGCGACCTGCTCTATGGTGAAGACTATCCGCCCAGTGTCGGCAACAGCTACCTGCTGGGCGCGTCCGACGACATCATCGTGCTGCGCCGCGCCCTGAGCCCGGCGCAGGTAGCGACTCTGGCCGCCAATGGGGCCGCGAGCCTCGGTTTGGCCGAGGAGGCTTCCGGTGAAATCCTCTACACGATGGAAGGCGACACGATCCCCACCCTGACCGACAAACTGGTCCAGCTCAGCGCTCAGAACGCCACGGTACCCGTTCCGCAGCCCTCCGGCTCGTTCGTCGACGCCACATCTCCGCTTTTCGGCCTGCAATCCCTGAATGTGACCAATCCCAGGACGGAGGTGAACGTCTTCAACGGCGTCGAGTTCCCCGGCGTGCGCTATATGGGTACCCAGGCCACGCTCGCCGTGCACATGCGCAACGTGCCCGCCGACCGGCGCAAGCTCTTCTCCAGCTACGACGGAACCTACACGACGCCGCTCATCGAATGGGTGTTCGACTCCGCCGGCCAGCAGGCGGACGGCGTCGCCATGTGGATTGTGGTTTCCGACCCGGCGACCGGCAACCCCCTTTTACGAATTCGACGTCCCAGGGGCACGTTCAATTTCAGTCAGGACGCGAACGTGCACCACATCGCCATGACCTACGACCGGGGCGATCTGAAGCTCTATCTGGACGGCAACCCGTTGCCCGGCGGCTGGGCACCGCCCTATGGTCCGCCGCCGGTCGACATGGCCCTCGATTTCACCCGATCCCTGCGCTTCGGCGAAGACCAGGCGCCCACCGACATGCGCAATACGCCGTTCCGGGGCTACGCCGATGATCTCCTCATCCTGCCCCAGGCACTCGACGACCTGCAGATCCAGTCCATCGCCCGGAACGGCGTCAAGGCCTGGCTCGAGATGCAGGGCCAGAAGTACCCCGATTTCAACAACGACGGGTACGTCAACGCCGCCGATCTCGAGTTCTTCATCGGATGTACAACCGGTGCCGAGATTCCGCTGGCCAACCCGGCCGGATCCTGCGCCGTCACCGACCTCGACAGCGACGAGGACGTCGACATGGACGATTTCGGCCTCTTCCAGGCTTGCATCAGCGGAGGCAGCAGAGCCGGGGTCGGCTGCACACGCGTGCCTGGCGGTTCCTGAGCCGGCGAGCCCGATGCGACAGCAGGTCTCCTCGTGAAACGGCTACTGATCATCACTGCGTTGTTGCTCCTTCGGGCGGGCCCATCCGGAATGGCGGCGGACACCGCCACACAGCCGAAATCCGAGTATGAAGTCGCCACGTTCACTGCGG
>CAZJTF010000587.1:0-2906 GCA_964548565.1 uncultured Planctomycetales bacterium
CCCGAACTGCACCCGAACTTATGTTCAAGCGAGCGTCAGCAGAGACCAGGACGGCAGTGAGAGCCTCAGGAAGATGCGATTGCCCTGAGTGCCCGCTGAATGAGTTTCACCATGACTTGACAGGCATCTCCCTTTCTGCTAGGTCTACCCACAACTCACTTCACTACTGCGATAAGTGCGGCAGCTTGAAGCGGAGGGAATACAGCAACTCAGGTCCATTCGCCTTTGCGAGCATAGGGCTTGGGAAGTTGTTGCCTGCTGCCGATGTCCCCCATCCACTCAGTCTGGCGCATGGGCGCATCAAGGAAGGAGGCACTGCGTGAACACCTGGCGATCCTGCGAATCGTTCGGTACGCAATCCCGTGCCATGCCGCGCACCCAGAATGCACCTCGTCGCCTCGCAGGTCCGCGGATCTGGGCGACTGGCCTCTGGTGTTCGCTGGCCATTCTGGGCGCACGCCCCGGCCTGTCCGCGCCACCCATCCATCTGGACGCTCCGCGCACCTTCGTGACCGGTGTTGCTCCGAAACAAGCGATTCCGATGAACCTGGATGGTGACGGGGACATGGATGTGGTGGTGCTCAGCGAACCACAGCTGAACCAGCCTCAGCTCGAACTATTCGAGAACCCCGGCGACGGATCGTTGCGGCCACACTCCACGCTTGCCCTGACCAGCGGTAACGAACTGGCAGCAGCCGACCTCAACGGCGACGGGCGGGTGGATCTTGTCCAGGTGCGCAGCACGATCGGTCAGGGCGAACTGCTAACGCTAATGCAGTCCGGTCCGTTCATGTTCACACGCCGTACGCAGACGCTCCCCTTCGGTGGCGCCCGCGTCTGCGCGGGAAACCTGGACGGTCGAAATGGGCTCGACCTCGTGCTGGAGGACGACGCGACTACGCCGCTGGTGTGGGTCTATCTTGCCGACGGGGCGGGCGGCTTTCAGGCGCTGGGCTCCTACGCGACCGAGTACGCGGTTCGCGACGTGGATGGAGATAACAGGCCGGACGCGCAATCGCCGGTCCAGATCGAGGATGTGATCTGCGCAGACCTCGACGGCGACGGCGATGACGACCTCGTGGTGACTAACTGGATGGAGCGCCTGCTCGGCGATTGTCCCCTGCCGCACGACCAATGCCGCTTTCAAACCACCGACTTGGCTGTGCTGCTCAACCAAGGCGGCGGTGTCTTTAGCCCGCCGGCGTTCCTGCTCAACGCGGGCGGAAAACGGTTGCGGGCGGCCGATATGGACGGCGACGGCGACCGCGATGTGGTGACCGTGACGCTTTCGCAGGGCGGTTCCAGGGTCAACGACGTGGTCATCTTCCCCAACCTCGGGGCGGGGCAGTTCGGCCAACCCTGGCGGTTTAATCCCGGCGGGGGTATGGGCCTGGTGGACGGGGTTGATCTGGCCGATGTCGATGCCGACGGGGATCTGGATGTGGGCGTCATGCTGGCGGGGCCCTACTCGACCAGTATCGGCGATCGGCCCGTGGACTGGTGGGCGCTGCTCAGGAACAATGGCCGGGGCGGACTCGGCCCGCCGGAACTCTACCCCGCCGGTGCGGACATCGTCGATTTTGCCTGGGCCGGTCTCGACGATTCACCCGGACCGGAAGCCCTCTGCGTGGCGACTAACGACGCCCGCGTGAGTGTGCATTACAACGAAGCCGGCCGGTTCGCATCGCCTCGAGTGTTCACATTGGACAACCCCGAGCCCGTGCTGGGCGGATATACCCCGACGGATATTGGCTCCGGCGACTTCAACGCCGACGGTTGGGCCGACCTGGCGGTGCCCGTTGATACGGGGGGCTACGCGGGCGGCGGACGCAAGGATGCCTTGATTCTATTCGACGGGTCGCCGGCCGGCGTCACCGGCACTCAAAAGCGGCTCGATCTGACTCAGGGTGCGTCGCGCGTTCTCACTGGGGAACTGGCCGGCAGCCGGGCCGACGACATCGCTGTCGGACTGATGGGCGCCAGCTTCTCCAACGAACCGATGGGAGTATCGCTGTTCCTGGGTGTGAACGGCGGCCTGTCAGCACCTGTGGGCACCGTTCCCCTTACAGGCTTGCCGGAGGATCTAGCGGCCTTGGACGTGGATAGCAGCGGCACGCAGGATCTGGCCGTGCTCAGAATGCGCGACGAGGGCTACACCGCTGGCGTCAGCATCGTGGCCCTGGCGGCCAACGGCACGATGGATTACCTGGGCGACATTCTCCTGGGCAGCGACGATTTGCTTGCATGGGACAGCCGCATGCCCAATGCGGTCGCGACCGGAGACGTGAATGGCGACGGCATCAAGGATCTCGTCGCCATTGCCTGGCAGTACATCGGTCCCACCGTGGGCCACGTGACCGTCATCCGCAATTACGGCGACCTGAGCTTCGGCTTGATCGGCGATTTCGGCCCGGTCAGCCGCGAGGTCAATGACGCACTCGTGGTCGATCTGACAGGCGACGGGCAGGCCGAGGTGGTCCTGACCACACCGACGGATTTGATCGCCGGCACTCCGGACGGGTATGTGGAGGTATTCCCGAATCTCGGTGGAGGTGTATTAGGAGAGCCTGTCCGATACAACGCAGGCACCAGCCCGACGCGCTTAACGGCAGCGGCGATGGACGACCGGTTCGGCCTGGAGTTGATTGTTTCCTGTGACGAGAGTAATGAGGTGACCATTCTGTTCAACGATGGCCAGGGGAACTTTCCGTACCGGGAGAGCTACTACACCGGCGGCAGCACCGACGCTCTCACCGTCGCGGATCTCGATGGTGATGGCGACGTGGATGTGGCCACCGCCAACGCCGAGGACTTCACGGATTCTGTTTACGGCACGATCAGTGTTCTGGCCAACCGGGCCATCGCTCCCAATCTCGCACGCGCCGATTTCGACGGAGACCGCGACA
>CAZJTF010000588.1:0-2905 GCA_964548565.1 uncultured Planctomycetales bacterium
GGATGACGGACGTCTATGCCCAGGTGCGGAGCGGGCGGCTCCGGAAAGTGGCGAAGAGGATCAAGGGGCCGCTGGGGACGTGAGTTCCCGGGCCGAACTGCCGGGACCCTGGCCGTGCGTATACGTGTTCGCCGCCCGCGCATGTCGCCAGAGCTTAATGCGGTGCTCCCTGGTCCACCCATAGCCCCCCTTGCATTGGAGTGGATCCATGGAGTAACCTCACATCGCTCTGGCTTTGCATGGATCGCCTTTCTTCACCAACGTTTGCAGAGTCAGGGCACCTGCCGGACCGGGCCGTACCGTGGACAACAAAAAAACAGTCGCGTCTGACGTGGTTCGCTTTCGGTGCGCGGACCCGTTCAATTCCCGGCTTCTGCGCCTCTTTGCGGCGTTAGCCAGTGTGTTCGGGGCCCTGTTTGTCCGCTGGCTCCTCGATCCACTCCTGGGGAATCGTCTGGCTTTCCTGACCCTGTATGGAGGGGTGACACTGGCGGTCTGGCTGGCCGGCTGGCGACCTGCGGTCGTCGCGGCGGCCCTCGGCTTTCTGGGCGCCGACCTGTGCTTCGACTCCCCCCGATGGACGCTCCCTACGGCGAAAGCCACCTTCATCCCGGGCCTCGCCGGATACGCGCTGTCATGTGGCATCATCATCTGGCTCGGCGAGAAAATGCGTCGGGCGACGCGCCGCGCCGAGGAACGCGGCGCGAGGCTCGAAAAGGAGATGGCTGAACGAAAAGAGGCGGAGGCGGCTCTGCGGGAGAGCCGGGAGCGGCTCGCCGGCATCATCGAATCCGCCATGGACGCAATCATTGCCATCGATGAGGATCAGCAAATTGTCCTCTTCAATCCAGCGGCCGAGACGATGTTCGGCTGTACCGCCGGACAGGCGGTCGGCACGCCGCTTTCGCGGTTCATTCCACTGCGCTATCAGAAGGCACACGAGCAGCATGTCCGCACGTTCGGGACCACAGGGGTCACCCGGCGCGGCATGACGTCTCTGGGTGAGCTGGTTGGCATGCGGGTGTCCGGCGAGGAATTTCCAATTGAAGCATCCATATCCCAGCTGCTGGTGAATGGCAATAAGATCTACACGGCCATTGTGCGCGACATGACGGAGCATCGGAACGCGCAGCTCGAGCTCGGGCGCTATCGAGAACACCTGGAATCCCTGGTGGACGAGAAGACGACGGAGCTGCAGCAGGCGATGGAGCACCTGCGTCGATCCGAGCGCCTCATAGTCCTTGGGACTCTCGCCGGAGGTATCGCACACGAGATTAAGAACCCCCTGAATTCACTGCTGCTTCTCGCAGACTACGGCCTCAACGAATCGGTGGCCGAAAGCTCGGACACGTTCGCACAGATCAAGACCGAGGCCATGCGCATGGGCAAGGTGGTCACAAACCTCCTGAGTTTTGCCCGCAGCCACACCCTGGACAAGGAAATGGCGGACATGAACGACATCGTGCGTCATGTCCGTGATCTGCTCGGGAGCCAGATGCAGCTGGATCGTACATCCCTGCATCTGGACCTTGAACCGGACTTGCCGATGCTGCGCCTCAATCGCACAGAGATGGAGCAGGTCCTGATCAACCTGGTTCGCAACGCGGTTGAAGCGTCAGACCGACCCGTGTCTCTCACCATGCGGACGTGGTGCCAGGACGGCTCTGTTGCGCTCACGGTGAGCGACGACGGCCCCGGGATGTCCGAGGAAATCCAGGCCCGCATCTTCGAGCCGCTCTTCAGCACGAAGAACGCCACCGGCGGAACGGGGCTTGGGCTCAGCCTGTGCCGGACCATCGTGACGGACCATGGCGGAACAATCTCGGTCAGCAGCCGAATGGGGGCAGGCTCCACCTTCACGATCCGGATCCCCTGCAGGCCCGCGAGCCTCGCGCCAGCAGCACCATCGGGGGAGTCTTTGCAGGTTCGCGGCTGAGCGCTATGGAGACCGGCGCCTCCCCACTCTCTCGCTCGCCCCCGCCCCCGTTCCCCATGGGAACCGCGCGGGTTTCCCTGAACGGCGGACCGCGCCCCGGCAGCTTCAGCTGCATGGCTTTCAACCGAGCGTCAGGGAGTCCCGGAGTTGATGGCGCCGATACATCGTCTCGAGCCGGATGCACAGGAGCGGTTCGAGCTGCAGGTCGCGGGCGGCCTCGACCAGGGCCGAGGGGTCGCACCGGCGCCAGTTCTCGTTGCGCGCGGAGACGGTGAGGACCTTGCGGAGCCGATCCCCGGCCATGGCAATGCGCTCGTCGAGAGGGACGATGCCTCCTCTCGAAGCTGCTTGTGCGGCCGAGCGCGCAGACCTCGTGGACCTCGTGGACAGTCGCCTGTTTCCGCGCCGTCTCACCGCTCTCGCCCTTCTTCTTCCATCGACGGCCGACGGTAGCGGGGGGATAAAAACGGGCCGGGTTCGATTGTTGGGTTAGCCTTTTAGCCTTCGCCGGGGGTTCTACTCCAGGCTCCACATCCGGCCAGGAAGACGATCGCAGCCCACAGTAAAGGCGCAGAAAGCAGCCGGTTCATTGTGTTGACCCCTCGATTAGTGGGTTAGTACGTCCATTCGACTTCGGCCGGTGCAATCGTGGTGGGCAGATCGCCCAACCCGTTGATCGGCTGATCCCATGTGATGGCGTACCCGACGACATCCGGCGTGCAGTCGTGCTGCTCGACGCAGTAGAGGCCAGGACTGACATTAAAACCGTCTCCGTCCGCCGCCCCGCCTCGCCCTCCGGTCATTGGTCATTCTCTGCATTGGTCATTCTTTGGACATTGGCTCCTTGAGCCTTGGACATTCCATCCCCCTCCACCTCGCGTGCCCCGCCCCTCGGCATCAACCTCGCCACCCTGGAAATCCTCGCCCGCCTCAACCCGCGCCAGGCCAATCCCCCTGCGCACGACGAAC
>CAZJTF010000589.1:0-2899 GCA_964548565.1 uncultured Planctomycetales bacterium
GGCTGGTTTCAAGGAATACGTCCGCGATCCAAGCATCCACTACAAAGAGGAGAGGATGCGTCGTGAGAACGAAGATATGGTAGCTCAAGCATCCAAAGAACCACCGGAGCATCTGGTGCGCATGCTCCTCGACGATGACTTGCTCCCGGTCGCGGTGCCTGCTATTCGCCGGGCAGGAGCCGTCGTCATACCACCCCTCGTAGAAGCGCTTTCGGATTCTGCGTATCGCAGGCCGGTGGATGAAAAGATGAATGAACCTGCCCATGTTTTCTTCCGGCGATCCTCGCCACTGATTACTGTGCTCAACTGTCTTGAAGTTTACGCTCCGCCATCGGCTGTCCCTGCGGTTGCGCCGCTCGTCTGCGACCCCGACAACGAGATCAGGAAGCATGCAGCCCTTCTGCTCGGCATGATCGCTTCCGACGAAGCTGTTGAGCTATTGCAGCGAGCCCTGGCTGACGATGATGATTATGTCCGAAACTATGCCTTGATGGGGCTGTTGCGTGCCCAGGAAGCTTCTACACGGGTCACGCCGAGCTTTTGCGACCGGATGTTCGGTGCAGTTCTGCCTCTTGTGTGGCGGCATGACTCCACCGCAAGCGGCAGCGCCCCCAAGTGCCTGCTCGGCCTGGATAGAGAGCGGGCTATCCTGGCTCTCACCGCACCGGAAGCACTGGCGCCCGGCCGCGAGGGTCTGACCCACGTCCTTCGGGCACTCAGAGAGGCCCGGGTCCAGGTTGCCGCCGAGTCCCTCATTGACTTGGTCCACCGTATTGAGCCGATCAGCACAGAATACCCGAACGACTATGCCATGGCCGAAGCGCTTCAACTGCTGGCGATGGCCGGTCAGGATTCCGAAGCTGCCGAGGGACTTATTCGTGGCGGACTCGTCTCTAAATCGCAGGAGGTGAGGCAAGGTGCTGCGGAAGCCTTGGCTGCGCTGAAGGGCATCACGGCGCCTTACGCCGTTGCCTTTGACCACCTGGAGCGAACGAATTGGACTGCTCTGACGGTGCCCCAGAAGCATGCGCTTGGGGTGCGCATTCTGATTGACGAGGTCAATAACGGCGGCTTTGAGCAGTACTTCGTCAACAGCAGCGGCGATCATTGGACCGATGCTCTCGCTGGGCTTCAAGCGATAGGGGCACTCAAGACACACGAACTGATGCAACAGGCGATCAACTTTTTCGGTCAGAGAGGTCCCAGTACCGACCGGAATACGCGGCACCACCAGCTCGCGAAGGTCGTCGAACGGAATGAGGAGTTCTTCTCGTCCATCGAAAAACCGTTCTATGAGGATCAGGAGGATCGCGAGGTTCTGCTTCTGCTGTGGATCATTGAGCACGAACGTGATTTCCGTTGACACCATCATTTTTTCGAACACCGGCACATGAGCATTGCCGGGGCAGCCGGACTACGAGCGGTGAACGAATACCTGGTCCGGGCGAGACGGAGCATGGCGTGAAACCTATTCATCGGGAGGACTGTCATGTCGATTCCAACCAGTTTCCTGGCCCTAACGAACCATCCTGCACCGGGGCTGCACTTCCCTGCCATTGAATGGGCCGAACGCGACGAGTTCGTTGTCCCCGCTCCGCATCGGTTTGGCGATCCTGCCGATGAGACCCGGTTGGAGGAGCTTCGGAAGCGAACAGCCGCATGTCCGGCGCTGCAAACTGATCTTCTGGATTTCTACACGCGATGGAACGGCGCCTCTCTGTGCTGTCTGCCCGACCTGCTGAACGGTGAGGCAACAGCAGCCCTGAACATCCTGCCGATCGAGGATTGGGACGAAGCCACCGATGACCTGCTTGAAGGACTGGAAGACATATACATCCCCGGCACGTACTTTGTCCTCGCGGCTTCGCCCCAGGAGGGCACTCAGTTGACGTTGTTCACGGAGGGTATGTTAGAGGGCGAGCCTCTGGCCGGAAAAGTGTTCTATTTGTCGATGGACCCGGTTCTCGGTCCGACGGAGGCGGTGGCGAGTAGCTTCAATGATCTTCTCGACAGATTTGCAAGCAATCCTGCCGGTTTCTTGGAGCACATCGGGTACTCCCACATAGTGAGCGGGAAATCGGGGATTTTCGGAGCAGTGGCGGACCGATACCTTCCGGATTGCGGCCCTTATCTGGACAAAGCAGCCGGAACCAGAGGCAGAAGATAACACCGAGGCTGATGGCCCTACGCTCTTTGACTGACCGGCCAGGTCGAGGCCAACCTGTTGCGGCTCAACGAGGTGTTCCGTCACCCGGCCATAGCCGATCTGGTGGCCCGCAAGCTCGAAGGCCCCGAACGCGGTACGCTGCCCGAGTCGGAGATGCAATACCATGAGGTGCAGTACAATCAGCTACGCGCGGAACTGGAAGAGGCGGGACGGACAAGCAGCCTGCCGGAGGCGGCAACGGCCCGAGCGGCATTAAACGATCTGCTCGCGCGAGTGCGGCTGAGTTCGAGGCGAGGTAGCATGTACACGGCTGAAATCACCTTCAAGCTGAAACACGGAGCCTCACGGCACGACGCCGAGTCCGCCATCTGGTCTTTTCTTGCCGCCCTCCTCGATGGCGGCAACGTCGTTGATCGACGTCCGATTCCCATGGCGGCTGTGCGGGACGGCTACAGAGCAACCGTCAACCTGCCCGAGCGAGGGGCTCTGGCCTCGCGTTGGCACAATGCGGACGTTCGAAGGAAGAAATTCGCCCTGACAGAGGTGGGGCTGAAGTTGGGGCCAATTCGCACCGTCGGCCGCGATCCGGATTCTCAGGTTGTGTGCAGTTGTCGAAGACCATCGGCATTGATTATGGTGCTCGGCGATACCCCTCTGACCTGCGGCGACTGTAGCGGAAAGGTGCCGCTCTATCGCATGTCTCGTATGAGAAGGCATGGCAATAATCACGGT
>CAZJTF010000590.1:0-2898 GCA_964548565.1 uncultured Planctomycetales bacterium
GTACTGGTGCCAACTCGCGCCGCGATCACGCGTGTACCAGAGATCAATCGTCCAGCCGGTCGGGCAGTCCACCAGGCGGTAGTGCAGCTCGATCTCTCGTGAGCGGATTGAAGCAGGAGAGTCGGGTTCGCCGGACGCAAACTCCGGGAGGGTCATGCAGAACGCGATGATGACCGCTCTCCGAATGCCTGAACAATATCGATCTGGACGGGATTGCTTCACGGCATCCTGCCTCCCGCTGCGTCAACAAACACGCACAAGCGGTTCCACCGCTCTCGTCCTCCTCTTATCGGAGATCCTGCGCGCGGACCTGCAGTGTCTGCGCGGGTTCGAGCGGGAATGGCCGTAACTTAAAGGCTTTCAATACCAATAGATACCGCTTGCGACGGGAATGTAGAACGTAAGGAATGACATCTCCCCCGCAAGCCCTGTGACCAGGACGGTGCTTTCGGTCTGGCCCCCGAATCGCCGGGCGAGGACGAAGCTGACGAGGTACGTCACCATCAGGACGCCCAGGGCAATCATGACCGCCCGCCCGAGCTGTCCGGCCGTGCCGCTGCCGTAAAAGACCGTGAGCGCGGCGCAGCCCAGCCACCACAGGATCGTGCCGCGGAGCCGCGAGCCGCCGGCCATGCTCCGGAGCCGCCCGCTCGCACCCGGCGATGTCCGACCGATGCCCATGGCGAGCACCATCGCCCACCTGCCCCAGAGCGGCATCAGGATCAGCGGACGATAGATGACGAGCGGGTACAGAAAACCGAGCAAATTACGCCACCGGGCCCACTCGAGTTGCCTTCCCATCGGCAGCGAGAGGAGGAGGGCGTACTTGAGGATAATGATCAGGACTATGGTGACCGCTGCCGGGAGTTCCAGCGGTCGCGGAGCGGTGTTGTCACTGTCCCGGCGCGAGGCGACGGCGGCAGCCGCGGAGATCAGGCGGTAGCCTCCCCAGGCGATGTCTATTGCCAGGACGCAGGCGACGGGCACGAATCGAATGTACTGGTACTCGCCAAACCATCTCCACGTGACGCGAAACACGATGGCATACATGATGCCGATCAGCAGGCCGAGTGGGACGAACCACCGCGCCGCGCGCGACCACGCGGGATCATCCTCTCCAACGGCGCTCAGTGGCAGCAGAAAGCGTGCCGCCCGTGAGCACCCGGAACCGACGCTCCTGGCCGCCGGGGCCTGATTGAGGGTTGGCAGATCATGATGTGTATCGATGTTCACGAGCGTGCACACAATTCCGACGAGCGCCGCGGATCGCACCGCGGAGCCCCGACAACCTTCTGCTGAGGGGCGGATGCACCATATGCCTCGACCGTGAGGTCGTCAAATGAGGATCGCCGCCGGCTCATGCTATCATGTTGCCTCGGGTTCGATCACGGGATGGCTCAAGGAGAGGGCGACATGCAGATAGAGGTTCCCTTGTTTCACCGCGAGGCGGACTTTCGGCCGTTCTTCGAACAGCACGGGTTCGGCGCGGTGGGCGACCTGCTGACATCCGAGGAAGTGGCGGTTTACCGGGATGTTTACGAGCGTTTCAATACGGGAAGAATCCTCGTCGGGGCGCACCGCTCCGATCTCGGAGCGCACACGGCTCGCCGCGACCCGAGCATCGAGAACGTCACCCAGATTATGTGGCCGAGCCACCACCTGCCGGAGCTGCACCGGATGCCTCTGCACGAGAGATGCCTCGAAGTGGCCCGCAGCGTCCTGGGCCCCGATGCCGCATTCGATTTCGACATGCTCATCGACAAGGCGCCCCGCACAAACACACCCACGCCATGGCATCAGGATGCGGCCTACTGGCCGGATCTGCCTGACAAGCGTGCGGCCAGTTTCTGGGTTGCGCTGGATATGGCAACGCGCGACAACGGTTGCATGTGGTTCATTCCGGGTTCGCACGCTACGCCGATCCGCCGGCATCGTCCGGCCGGTGCAGGAGGCGGGGCTCTGGAATGTGATGCGTCGGAAGACGAGGCGATTGCAGTTGAAATACCGCCTGGCGGCTGCACGATCCACCACGGGCATACGCTTCACTATACGCGGGGGAATTCGACGCCCACCCATCGGCGGGCGTTCATCCTGAATTATCGTCCTCAGGCAATGATCGAGCTTGAGCGCGCCCGTGGGTTTGATCACGGCAGGTCGGTCAACGTACGCGC
Source organism: uncultured Planctomycetales bacterium (assembly GCA_964548565.1). Classification (GTDB taxonomy): domain Bacteria; phylum Planctomycetota; class Phycisphaerae; order UBA1845; family PWPN01; genus CAYLLT01. The sequence goes on from CAZJTF010000590.1 coordinate 2,172, forward strand.
TGTGCGGAATCCCGGCGCCCGCGAGAGTCAGCATGAGTAGCAGCGGTGCCGCCGTCAGTTTCCGCCGCGAGCTTTTCGTACGCACTCCAGCCAGCTCGCGGCGGCGGATTTGATGCCCGCGAAGTCGCGCCTCTTGACCAGATCCGGGCTGACGAGCGACGAGCCCGTGCCCAGGGCGGTCGCGCCGGCCTTGATGAACTCAGCGGCGTTCTGGAGGTCGATCCCGCCGGTCGGGATCAACTTGATTTGCGGCAGGGGCCCGCGAATGTCGCGGATGTATTTGGCGCCGACGGACGAAGTGGGAAAGACCTTCACGAAGTCTGCGCCTGCCTGCCACGCCCGTACGATCTCGGTCGGCGTGAATGCGCCGGGGATCACCGGCACGCTATAGCGACGGCAGGTTTCGATCGTCTGGAGGTCGAGAATCGGGGCGACCACGAACTGTGCGCCCGCCATGATGGCGGCGCGGGCCGTTTCCGGATCGAGGACAGTGCCTACGCCAATGGCCGCCGTTTCGCCAACCTGCCTGCGGGCCCGGGCGATCACCTCGAGGGCATTTGGCGTCGTCATGGTGACCTCGATGCAGGTCAGGCCGCCCTCGCGGAGCGCGTTGACGACGTCGATCAGTTCTTCACTGCCGGACGCGCGGATGATCGCGACGACGCCGGTGGATTCGATCTGTTGGATGATCTCGGCAGCTTTCACCGCGGCGCTCCTCCGGAAATGT
>CAZJTF010000591.1:0-2875 GCA_964548565.1 uncultured Planctomycetales bacterium
GTCGGGATCCACCGACTCACACCCGGCGACTACGCTATGCGATTTGAGTGTGTCGGGGCCAACCCGCTCTCGCGGGGCCGCGGCTCCGAGGCACCGGGCTATGACTGCGGGCTCGACGGCATCTCACTCCGCCGGTTTCCCTGGGACGACCTGCACGGCATGATGCAGCGCTATCTCGCGGACGAGGCAAAGCTATTTGCCGCCAGGATCGCCGAGGCGAGGTCCACCGTCACGAAGTTGGAGCGGGGGATCCAGGGCTACCACGCAGATACCGGTGAGTACCCGCGGGAACTGAGCGACTTGACAACACGTCCGCAGCGGCTCGCCGGAGTTTCAGGGCGTTGGCCGTACGTGACGAGTGTGGTGCGCGATCCCTGGGGACAGCAGTACTGTTTCGCGCTGCCGGGCCTCTTCAACCCCGATGCCTTCGATGTCTACTCCGTACACGGCAACAGCCGCTCACCGGGCGGGTGGATCGGCAACTGGCCAACCCCGTACGTCTGGCGCGGTGCGATCGAAGCGGAGACGCTGCGTCCCAGGCAAAGAAGTCCGAAGATCCTGGTGACCCCGCAAGAAGCGCGCCCGGCTTCCGCCCCATGTCTCTCCGGCGGGCGACTGCTGTTCCTTCGGATGAACGGCCCGGGAGATGCAGTCGAATTGCTTTTGCCGGAGAAACTCGACGCGGGGCCACACCAGATGGCGATCCGCCTGGTCACTTCGTGGGATTACGCCATCGTGCGGCTGTCGTGGAATGGTCGCCCGCTCGGTGCACCGGTCGATATCTGCACGCCCAGGCTCGGCACGACCCTGGTGCAGACCGGCGAGGTGGATGTGCGTGCCGGCGGAAACGTGCTGCGGATCGAGGTTGTGCGTAAGAACGAATCGTCGACCGGGTTCTTCGCCGGAATCGACGCGATTCGTCTCGCGCCGACACCACCACCGCGCTGACATCGCCCGGGAGACTCAGTTCAGGTCAATTTCCCTGCGGGGGAGCACGAAGATCTTCTTTTCCTCGGAGAACGACACCCCGGGGCGAGCCTTTCGCCACCAGTGCTCGAACGCGCTCCAGTTCCACGTCCCGCCGCGCCGATGCTTGAGGATCTCCGACCGGAAGTACTCATCCACAAGGAGCGGAAACGCCAGGAACGATGGCATCGGGACGCCGAGGTAGTCGCAATGGATGGACAGATACACGGCCGCAGGATGCCGCGCTCTGTACAGTTCCTCCCCGACCCCGGGCCAGCGAACCGGGTCGATATCATTGAGCCGCAGGAGCAGAATCTCACGTTGCAGCGTGTCCCGGGCGATGGACGCGAGCGACTCGGCTGGGAGCTTCTCCGCCAGCGCCCTGTTCACTGCGTCAATCGCCGGCTGCAGATTCTCGGCAGGCAGGTCGATCCAGAAGAAGACCGCACTGACGCGCAGCGTGTCTTCGACCGAGCCCCTGGCACCCCCGACATAGTCCCACTCGACGTAGTTGTCGTCGCCGCCGTCTCCACAGTAGGTCTGAAGCGAATCGGCGTTGAGCCGACCCCAGAAGTTCATCGTGTTCCCGAGTCGTCGGATCGAGCCGTATCCTCTCGAACCGTCCATGGGAAACCAGCCGTACTGGCGAAGGTACACCTCGGTCCAGCGGTGAAACACCGCGTCTTCGTGCACTTTCGCGTCATACCCGCTCCTGGACGTCGCCGACAGGATCGCTCCTCCCGTGTAGCGACAGGGCAACCCACACCGCCGGAGCAGCGCGATGGTCGCGTAGGTGTACTCCGAGCACGAGCCCTGCTTCTTCTCGAGCACCTCCGGCGCCGTATCCCACTTGTCATCGCGCAGGTACTTCACGTTCTCTACGAGGTAATTGAAGACCGAGATCGCCTTTTCGTCGTCACCCATGCTCGGCCTGCAAATGCTGGCTGAAACCGCGGCGATCGTCGGCGATTCGAGTTGGTACTTCGGCGAATCACGCAGGTAGAGTTCCCGCTCGGCCTTGTCGAGGGCCGGCACGCCGGACGAGGGCTCGAAGACTGCGGCGAAGGTCCGGACGCCCGCAATCCAGCCCCGGCGCCGCACGTGCCCGGGTTTCACCGCCTTCTCGCGATAGATGGCGATGCGATTGCCGTACGCGTCGGCGACGATCTCGTCATGGCCAGGCTCGGGATAGACGAGGAGCACGTCCTGGCGGACGTTGCTCTGCGGGAGGGGCAGGCAGATCCGGATGTCCTGCGTCTGGTCCGCACGGTTTGTCACCGGGTAGTCGAAGCGCACGATGCGCTCCACGGAGTTGGTTTTGCGGACCTGCGGCGCGCCGGCAGCACTGCCGCAGGCGAGGCAAAGACTCAGCGCGATCAGAACCAGCACGCTTTTCATGACGTCGCCCCTGCCAGAGGTGCGGAAGCGCAGGTACACGCGAACTGCGGTATCATGGTACCGCGCCCTGGACCACGTCGCCTCCCTCAATCTCGGCCTCATGCGAGCGTTGTTTGAGTCCGCCTCGCCTGCGCGATACCCTGACCTTCCATGGAGATGACCCGAGAGCTGTTCGAGAGGCAACACGCACGCCGCTACGGGGCCGGCAATCCCGAACGGATGCATGTCGCATTCTGGGAGTGGATGATCCGGCGGGGTGTTCCGGCCTACACAGCGATGTGGGAGTTCGGTCTGAGTCATCAGTGCGGGCGCTCCCCGACCTGGTGCTTTGACCGGTTTGGCATGACCCGGACGCCGATGCCGGACGGGCGGATCATCTGCATCGCCGGCGAGCACGAAGACTTCTACGATCCCGATTTCTGCATCTACAACGACGTGATTGTCCTTCGACCGGCACCCGGGCAGACGGGCGTGACGATGGACTCAGGCGAGGTTGAAATCTACGGCTATC
>CAZJTF010000592.1:0-2856 GCA_964548565.1 uncultured Planctomycetales bacterium
CCGGCGAACTGGAGCAGCTCGCCCGGGGGCTGTATCGGCTGGCTGGGCTGCCACCGCTGAGCGAGCCAGACCTAGCCACTGTCGCTAAGTGCATTCCACAAGGCGTTGTGTGCCTCATCTCGGCCCTGGCCTACCACGAGCTGACGACGCAGGTTCCGCACGAAGTTCACCTTGCGCTACCGCGCACGGCGCGTCAGCCGCGGCTTGAGTATCCACCCCTGCACGTGTACAGATTCTCTCGCAAGTCATTCGAGGCCGGTATCGAGACGCATGCGATCGACAAGGTGTCCGTCCGCGTCTACAGCCCCGAGAAGACCCTGGCTGACTCTTTCAAATACCGTAACAAGATCGGTCTGGATGTCGCCATCGAAGCGCTACGAGCCTATCGCGGACGACGGGGAGCCCGACTCCAGGCGGTACTCGAATACGCCCGCATCTGCCGTGTCGAGCACATCCTCCGGCCCTACCTGGAGGCCATCGCATGACCAAGCGGCAGATCACGAATGTCGCCGGCTCCGTGCATCGGCGTCTCCTGAACATCGCCAAGCAGACCGACCGTCGCTTCAACGACCTCGTTCAGTATTACGCCGACGAGCGTTGGCTGTACCGGCTCTCGCAGTCACAATACGGCGAGCGGTTCGTCCTGAAGGGCGCATTGATGCTGCTTGTGTGGAAGACACCGGTCATGCGCCCAACCCGAGATATCGACCTGCTGGGCAGAACCAGCAACGACCTGGAATCGGTCAGGTCGGTCATCGCCGAGGTGTGCCAGACACCGGTTGAGGACGATGGCTTGGTATTTGACGCGAGCAGCGTTACGACGGAGCGCATCGCTGAGGACGCGGATTACGAGGGCGTGCGGGCCAAATTCCGCGGTCGCCTCGGTAATACCCGCATCGCCATGCAAATTGACATCGGATTCAGCGACGTGATCACGCCGGGGTCAGTGCAAATCACCTACCCGGCGATCCTTGACCAGCCCGTGGTATGTTTGCAGGCTTACAACCGCGAGACCGTGGTAGCGGAAAAGCTTGAGGCCATGGTGAAGCTGGCCGAGTTGAACAGCCGAATGAAGGATTTCTTCGACATCTGGCTGTTGGCCGGCAGCTTCGACTTCGATGGCCACACGCTGACCGAAGCGGTTCGAAGGACCTTCGAGCGACGTCAGACACAACTGGAGGCCGAACCGATCTGCTTCACTGACCCGTTCGCCAAGAATCCGGCGAAGCAGACTCAATGGAACGCCTTTGTACGTCGCAGCCATCTGGCGGGCGCCCCGGCCGAATTCTCCGGGGTGGTCGAGCAGGTTCGTTCATTCCTGCGACCGCTAGCGGCTGCCATCGCAGAAGGCCAAGACTTCCGGACACACTGGCCGCCGGCTGGCCCGTGGAGTCCTGCGTAGTAGCTGAGTCGGTTCGGATACGCCAAGATGAGAATGATGACCGTGGGAGTTGTTGCATGGCCAAGAAGCACCCGAAGCGCAGTGAGGAACGTGAGCAGCGTCTCGAGATGGAGATCGTGGTCGACGCCTACGGCGAGAGCGAAAGGGCGATGGGCTGGTACTGCTACCTCGAAGAGAAGCTCCGGTTTCCCTTCACCGCAACCTGCATCGCCAAGCGCGCTATCTCTCCGTTGCGCGTTGGGGACGAGGTAGAGGTCATCGGCATGCCGGGCGAGGACGAGTGTTCGCACGACATGTTCGTCAGTATCCGGTGGGACCGGAAGGAGGGCCTGGCCGTGCCGCTGTCCCAACTGAAGCCTGCCGGCGACACGGACGAACGGACACGAGAAGCCATCGCGGACTGGCATTACTGGGTCGGCATGGGCTACGAATTCTGAACCTGACCGCAAGTCCGAGAGGCGAGAGGGTTCCCGCACGCCGGCAACAACACGAACAGGCGGGACTGTCCGAGTGATGATCGTCTGGTCAGAGAATGCGACGCAAATGGCCCAGCATATCGGCCTTAACAGCAGACGTTGATACGTTCCTGCAGCGTCGAAGTGAAAGTCTGTTTCCTCATCTGACGGAGCGACAGCGCCGTCTGTGGGCGGGCGCCGAAGCGCGGGCGATGGGGCGCGGAGGGATCTCTGCGGTCGTGCGGGCGACGGGGATGGCGAGGACGACCGTGATGCGGGGACTTGCAGAGTTGGACGGGGAGGATCTCCCGTTCGGACGCAGCCGGCGTACGGGCGGGGGACGCCGACGGAGGTTGACGAATGCACAACTCGAAGAACTCAAGCAACTGCTTTCACAAGGGGCAACCGCTCATGGCTGGCCAAACGAGTTGTGGACATCGAAACGCGTGGCGGAGGTTGTGCGGAGACATTTCCACGTACCATGCTGCGCTGGGACAGCGTGTAAGATTCTGACACGGTATATGGGGTGGACTCCTCAGCGACCTATCCAGCAGCTTCGAGAACGTGATGAGGAGGAGATAGCGAGCTAGCGCGAAGAGGAGTATCCGCGAATACTGGACCGGGCCTGCAAGAGAAGAGCACATCTCGTCTTCATCGATGAGTCCGGGTTCTCACTCGCGCCGGCGGTCCGTCGTACGTTCGCCCCACGGGGACAACCTCCTGTGATCAAGTCAGGCAATCCGCATGGTCGCATTTCTGTGGTCGGGGCTCTGCTGATCAGTCCGACGCGCAGACGCTTCGCTCTGCAGTCTCATCTCTTGGAGGATAACGCAAACTTCCGCGGCGACTCGGTGCGAGCGTTCGTGGCGAGCATTTGTCAACGACACCGCGGCCCAATTACGATCCTCTGGGACGCCATCCCAATCCATCGCGCACGCCCGGTCGGAGATATAACCAGAAGCTGTGGATGACGTAAATACAAAGGCGGCGTATCCTGGG
>CAZJTF010000593.1:0-2847 GCA_964548565.1 uncultured Planctomycetales bacterium
ATTCTCTTCCACCGGCACCTACCTGGGGCAATTCATCGCCGAGGCAGCGGGCGGCTTGCAAGGGCCGCGGACCATTGCGTCGAGCGGACGCGGCACCTGGCTGATCGCAACCATGGCCGGCGAGATCTTGGAGTTCCGCCAGGCCGACGGCGTGCCCATCGACCACGACCCCGCGACACCCGGCGTGCAGGCGCGACTGACCGGCCCGCCGCAACTGTTTGGTGCCGGTTTTGCGGTGCTCTATCCGACAGAGTGCAATAATAATGGCATGATAGACTCATGCGAACTCGCCGCCGGCGCTGCCGACTGCGACAAAGACCTCCTGTTGGACAGTTGCGAAGCGGACAGCGACGGCGACGGGTTGATCGACCATTGCGACGCGGACTGCGACAACGACGGCATCCTCGACGACGTCAACGCAGACGGCGTGATCGGCAGCAACCCCTGTCGAGGCGGTAACACCGTCGGATGCGACGACAACTGTCGTTTCACCGCGAACCCCGATCAGGCCGACCGCGACGGCGACGGCATCGGCGACGCTTGTAACCGCGTGGTCTTCGTCAACGCAGCAGCCGCCGGAGCGAACACCGGCGCCACCTGGACCGACGCATTCGTCGATCTGCACAGCGCCCTGGATGAAGCTCGAACCAGCGGATCGGTCCGACAGATCTGGATCGCCGCCGGCACCTACCGTCCCGATCGCAACACGGGGAATCGCGCTGCCGGATTCGTGCTGGTGGACGGCGTTGCGATTCACGGCGGATTTGCCGGAAACGAAAACTCGCTGCTGTACCGAAATCCCGGCCTCCATGCGACCGTGCTGAGCGGTGACCTGATGGGCAACGACGCTACCGCGAACCCTTCGCGGTGGGACGACAACAGCTATCACGTCGTGATCGCTCAGGCGTCGGCCGAGGCGACCCTGGAGAGTGTCACCATCACCGGCGGTCGCGCCGGCGGCGAGCAGTGGCCCCACAATGCCGGCGGCGGATTGCTCAATCTGGACGGAGCACCGCGTGCGATCAACTGCAAGTTCGTTGATAACACGGCCGCGCAAGACGGCGGCGCTGTCTGCAACCAGGGACCGGGAAACATCTCGCTGATCAACTGCACATTCGTCGCCAACCGAGCAACAGCCGGCGGAGCCATATTCAACGCGAACGGCAGCCCTCGGATCATCAACTGCAGTATCGCCGGCAACCGAGCACCCCTCGGCGCGGGCATCTATACGCAAAGCGGCAGCCCCTTCGTGGTCAACTCGATTCTCTGGGGAAACGGCCCCGAATCCGGCGGCGCGCCTGCGGATCAGCTCGCGACCGCCGGCGGCAACCCGTGGGTGACGTTCTGCTGCGTTCAGGATGCCGTGCCTGGCGATGGGTCGGCATATCCGGGATTCCGCAACATCGATGCTCTGCCGCTGTTCCGCGAAGCCCCCGATGACGGCGGCGACGGATGGAACACGGGCGACAACGACCGCGTCGGCGATCTTCACCTGCAAACCGGCTCGCCCTGCATCGACGCGGGAGATAACTTCAGGTTGCCGCTGGACTTCGCGGACCTCAACTCAAATCGCAATTCTGGCGAACCGCTGCCATTCGATCTCGATCTGCACGCACGAACCCGCGACGATCCGGCCGCGCCCAACACAGGCAACCCCACCGATGCGCTGCAGATCGTCGATATGGGCGCGCTGGAGGCCTGGCAGGATTGCAACAACAACGGCATCCCGGACTTTTGCGACACCTCCTGCGGTACGCCCGGCGGCCCCTGCGACCTGCCTGGCTGCGGTCAGAGCGGCGACTGCAATCGCGACCTCCTGCCCGATAAGTGCCAGCCCGACATCGACGCGGACGGCACGCCCGACGTCTGCGAGGAGGCCTGCGGCGATTTCGATCTGGACGGGGATGTGGATCAGGAGGACTACGGAGCCTTCCAGACTTGCCTGGGCCGGTTGTGGAACATTCTGGATTCCACGTGTCGCCCGGCGGATCTCACTTTCAACGCAGAGGTGGATAAAGAGGACTTCGCGAAGTTTCGAGCCTGCTTCACCGGCCCGGACATTCCCTACAACCCCGCCTGTCGGGAATGAGCGGCGAGGAGGGGGAGAGGAAACAGGAATGGGGAAAGAAGGAACCAATTCAGAGGTCCAGCCCCTTTCCTCGTTTGCTCATTTCCGCCGCAGGAAGCCCACGGTCGATTCCATGATGCGGTCGCGGAAGCGCTGGACGTTCTCGACCGCCGTCTGGCGCTGGAGATCCTCCAGGTTGGCCCGGCAGAAACGGCAACCCAGTACCTCTAAATGGAACTGGACGTAGTCCGCCCAACCCGGTTCGAGCGTGCCCAGGAGTTTGGCCCCCAGCGTGCTTCGCTTCGGACAACTGAGCCGCTGTTCCTGCCAGATCTCGGCGATCATGCAGTCGGCTTGTTCGGGCACCGGACCATCCGCGCCGGTGAACAGGTCGGCCAGGTCCGCCATCGCCGGCAAACCGCGCATCACCTGTTCACGCAACTCCGCCAGGCAGCGGTGCTTGATCACCGCGACATGGTTGACGCCCACGCCGGCCGCCCGGGCGATGTCTTTGTTACGAATCTGGCAGTAAAACAGCATTTCCACGATCTGCAGATCGCGAAAGTTCAAGGCTGCTTTGTAGCCGTCGATCAGATCGTTGAGCGCCGCAGCCAAAGCCGTCTTCTTGAGGTCGCGGTCCTCTTCCCGGCGCGCGTACCAGCTCGCCGTGGGATCGGCCCCGGCCACCTCGTTGGCCGCACTGGAACCATCGCTGTCATCCCCGCTGGACAAGCCGTCCTGAAGCAGGCAGAGGTTCATCCGCCGGCCGCGATAGGTGT
>CAZJTF010000594.1:0-2834 GCA_964548565.1 uncultured Planctomycetales bacterium
GAGACCCGCGAACTGGCCCTTGTCTGCCGCCGCGCTCTGGAAGTGGGCGAGTGCCTGCCGTGCGACGCTCGCCCAAGGCCCGGCAGTGTGGAAGAATCGCCATCAGGACGAGAGTTGCGATGCAGTCATTCATAGAAAGCAAGCGATCCGAGGTCGAGCAGATGTGCCGCCGACTGGCAGTACGACGCTTGGAGCTATTCGGCTCGGCCGTTCGAGATGACTTCGATCCGGTGGCGAGCGACCTGGATTTCCTGGTGGAATTTGACGCCGATTCGACTGTGCCAGCGCTGGAACAGTATTTCGGGCTCAAGGAGGAACTCGAGGCATTATTCGGCCGGCCGGTGGACCTTGTCATGCCCCGCGCCGTCAGCAATCCGTATGTGCGGGCGGAAATCGAGCGGGATCGTCGGCTGCTCTATGCGGCGTGAACCGGCAGCTTTCCTGTGGGATATACGGGAGGCATCGACCCGCATTCAGGATTTCGTGGTTGATCTGACCTACGAAGCCTTTGCGTCAAACGCGCTGGTCAGGGCGGCCGTCGAGCGACAGTTTGAAATCATCGGTGAAGCGCTGAACCAGCTTTCGAAGGTGGCTCCAGGGGTTGCCGCCCGGATTCCCGAGGCGCCGCGGATCATTGCGTTTCGCAACATACTGATCCACGGGTACGCGGTACTCGACCAACAGATCGTGTGGCGGGTGATTCATGATCACCTGCAGCCGCTTCTCGCTGCCGTTGAGCGTGAGCTGCGGTCTTCCGCGCCGCCGTAGGTTCGGTGGGGAGAACTCATCGCCAAATCGCCCAACAGGCTGTTCGGCAATGGGTACATGGCCCCGTTCATGCGGGCAATCCAGCTTGAGCCCAGGCTCCCGCGCGGTGGCGGGCAGGCGGGGTAGCGCGGGACGTTCGCTGCGGCCATCCATGGCCTTCGCTCTCTTCGCTCGGCCGGCGCCGGGCTTCCTGCCCGGCTGGGCCTCGAGACCCGCGATACCCCACCTGCCCGCCACCGTGCTCCGGCAGTGGTGTAGGCGATACCATTAATGATACTATGCGAGCGTGCCCTCGATCGCAGACATCCTGGAGCAGATGCGACGGAACCCGAAAGGTGTTCGCTTCAATGAACTCTGCAGAGTCTGCGATCACTATTTTGGCAAGGCCCGAGAACGCGGGACCAGTCATCGGGTGTACAGGATGCCCTGGCCAGGCGACCCGAGAGTGAATATCCAGGATGCTGGTGGCAAGGCGAAGGCATATCAGGTCAGGCAGGTCCTGCTGGCCGTCGATCAACTTGAGAGGCGAGGATGATCAGGGAAACAGACCGATATACGTACCGCGTAACCTGGTCCGAGGAAGATTCGGAATACGTGGGTCTTTGTGCGGAACTGCCCAGCCTCAGTTGGCTGGAGAAAACACCGGAAGGCGCGTTGATTGGAATTCGTCAGCTCGCCAAGGAAGCCGTTGCCGATCTGCGGCGGGGCAAGGAACCCGTGCCGGAGCCGATTTCCACCCGGTCATACAGCGGGAAATTCATCGTTAGGGTGCCACCAGAGGTGCATCGAATGCTGGCCATCAAGGCGGCAGAATCCGGGGTCAGCATCAATCGGCTCGTATCGAGCAAACTATCCTGAAGTTCGACGGCACCTGCACATGAGTCATGCATCGCAACTTTTGTGCTGGCGTTGCTTTAGTCCTGAGCATTTGCGTCGGGCCGCTCCGGGCATGTCCAACACTTTCGGAGGCCGATCAAATCCGCGCTGACAAGGCCAACTATCCGACCGCAACACTCGCGCGATCGCATGTGGTGCTGCAGCCGTTCACGCTTTTTTCACGATATCCGGCTCATCGAATCGTTTCGGTACCTCCTCTGCGTGAAGAAGGGTCAAATTATCTACGCCGCCCGAGTCACTGACTGGCCGGTAGGCTTTCTTTCGACGGAGGAAGAACTCGACCTGGTGCGGAGCCAGTAGCGCATTGGCCGTCGGCGTAGTCGCAACGCCGGCCAAACGAAGAGAGCGAAGTCCATGGATGGCCACAGCGAATGCATCTAGTGGTAGTCGTCCTCCCGCTGGTGACGGACAGCGAGGACGGTGACGGTCGCTGGCGGCTCGATTTCCACAAGGAGCACGTAGCCCGCTGACCCGAAAGGAACCAGGAGTTCCCGGTGCCGCGGCAGTTCCGGGGCGGCTTTCCGGCACGACCAGGGTGAAAACTGCAGCAGCTTGAGGCTCCGGCGAATGGCGGCCAGCGCCCGGGTCGCTGCCACCGTGTCTTTGTCGGCGAGAAAGGCGAACAGTCGCTCCAGATCCGCCTGGGCGTCGGCCGTGAAGCGGACCTTGTAGCGGGGCACGCCCCGGTCAGCCGCGGGATCCAGCCGCTGATTTGGCCCGGGCCTTTTGCAGGCGGATGGACAGTTGCTTCACGACTTCGTCGTCGGTGACGTACTGCCCCGTGCGGCGGGCCTTCGCCGCGCTCTTCAGGCCCCGTGCGATGAACTCCTGCTGATCGCGCCGCCGGGCAATGCTGTCCTGCAGGGATTCCAGCATGAAGCCGGACAGGGTTTCACCTTCGCGAAGCACTGCCTCGGCCTCTTGCCGCAACTCGGGTGAAACCCTCAATGGGGGGATCGTGGTCGTCTTCATGCCGGCAAGGCCTCGTATCGCAATTGCGATGCAGGATAGGCCTGCCGCCTGTCCCGGTCCAGCGAAATTACCCCGGTCTTCCGCCTGCCCGCCACCGCGCTCCGGGAGCAAGTGGTGTGAGCCTGCCGCCGCGCCGTGTGAGCCAGCGCGGCGGCAGGTTGCAGGTCAGAGCAGCGGCACCAGCAACAGCGCCACGA
>CAZJTF010000595.1:0-2807 GCA_964548565.1 uncultured Planctomycetales bacterium
ATCTACCGCCTGTGCCATGACGCGCACGCGGACGTCCGCAGCGCCGCGATGATTTCCCTCGGCGCCCTCGAAGGTCCGACCACTCGCCTCATCCTCCGGCAGGGGCTGGCCGATCCTGACGCACGTGTGCAGGCCAACGCCATTGAGGCGGTTGAGGCAGCGGGGGACTCCGCGAGCCTTCAAGAACTCGTGCCCAAGCTGGGTTCATCAGGCAACCGCATCCGGGCGAACGCGGTGAAGGCACTTCTGAAAACTGGCGCGCGGGAGGCGGCCGAGACGCTGCTGCTGATGCTGCAGGACCCGGCTCGCTCGCATCGCATCAGCGCGCTCTGGCTGGTCGAACACCTGGGGCTCGTGACCTTGATGGCACGGGTCCTCGCGATGTCCGCGTCGGACGAGGACCCGGCGGTGCGACTCCGCGCGGCGCAGCTTGCGGTGCGGCTGCAGGGGCAGGTGCAATCGGGCGAGGCCGGGATGCAGGAAACCGGAGTGGCAGCGGCAGGGGAGGGGGCATGATCGCGCTGATCCTCGCGGATATCTCCAGCCGGCGCAAGGGCCTCGAGTACGCGCAGGAATGGTTCAGCCGGCAGGACCCCACGATCATGCCGCAGATCCTGGCGGTGATCGCGATCCTCGCGGTGGGGATCTTTATCGCGTGGGGGACGAGCCGGCTGCAGGCGCGGGCACGCCAGCCGAAGAGAGCCCACCCGATGCGCCTCTACCTCAAACTGCTGCGGAGGCTGGGCTTGTCGATGGCGGAGCAGTGGCGTCTCTGGCGTCTCGCCCGGGCACTTCAGCTGCAGCACCCCACGTGCCTGCTCATCTCCCCGGCCGAGTTCGACGAAGCCGTGCAGCGGTACTGTGGTGCCCGGCCCCGGTCCGGTGCTGCGGGTACGCCGCCGGCGTTCCGGACGATCCGTGCCCGGCTGTTTCCATCGTAACGTGGGGGCAGATCCACGCCGCATCCGCAAGCCGACTCCTGGTCGTCGCGGCAACGGGCACTGATTTTGCCCCCTGCGGCCCATTCCATATAATCGCCTCCCGGTCGGATACCTCTCACACAACCGGAGAAAAACAGGATGCGACGGGCGAAGATCACCATCATCGGCGCGGGCAACGTGGGCGCAACGTGTGCGCACTGGGCGGCCGCGAAGGAGCTCGGCGACATCGTGCTGGTCGATATCGTCGAGGGGCTGCCGCAGGGTAAGGGGCTGGACCTGATGGAGGCCTCGCCGGTCGAAGGCTTTGACTGCAACATCACCGGTGCGAACGACTACGCCGCGACCGAGAACAGCGACGTCATCATCATCACCTCCGGCCTGGCGCGCAAGCCCGGCATGAGCCGCGACGACCTGCTGGCAAAGAACGTCGAGATCGTCGCCGGCGTGACGAAGGAGGCCGCACAGCGCAGCCCGAACGCGATCCTGATCGTCGTGAGCAACCCGCTCGACGCGATGGTCTACACCGCGTGGAAGGTCTCGGGCTTCCCGCCGCACCGCGTCGTCGGGCAGGCCGGCGTGCTCGACACCGCGCGGTTCCGCACGTTCATCGCGATGGAGCTCGGCTGCAGCGTCGAGGACATCAGCACGCTGCTGCTCGGCGGGCACGGCGACGACATGGTGCCGCTGCCGAGCTGCACGAGCATCGGCGGCATCCCCGTGACGTCGCTGATCCCGAAGGAGCGGCTCGACGCGCTCGTCGACCGCGCCCGCAAGGGCGGCGGCGAGATCGTGTCGCTGCTCAAGACGGGCAGCGCCTATTACGCCCCCGCCGCGGCCACGGTGCAGATGGCCGAGTCGATCATCCGCGACAAGAGGCGCGTCCTGCCCTGCGCCGCCTACTGCGACAAGGAATACGGCATCGGCGGCTACTTCGTCGGCGTCCCCGCCATGCTCGGCAGCAAGGGCGTCGAGAAGGTCTTCGAGGTCCCGCTCACGCCCGACGAGAAGAAGGCCTTCCAGGTCAGCATCGACCACGTGAAAGAGCTCGTCGCCGACGCAGAAAAGCTGATGAAGAAGTGACCGCCCGCGCGGCGGCGCCGTAGCGGCCGCCCCCGGTGGCGGCCGAACCGCGGCACGCCAACCGGAGCGCCGGCGCCGGTCTTCGCGTCAAACGAAGAACCGCCCCGCGGCGTCGCAATGGTCTTCCCTCGTTACTGCAGCCAGTCTGTGGTTCGTGATTTGATGTTCAATGACGTAGGGGGAAACATCGAACTCGTAGGCTATTTCCACGATCTCCCCAAGCGTTACCGTGCGCCCTCTGACGCGCCGAGCGACGTGCACGTGGGGGGCGAGCAACTCAGCAGCAAAGGCGCGCGTCTTCTGCTGGTACTCTGTGTGTCCGGCGGTCAGCACACTGCTGCTGTCGTTACTGAACAAATAGCCCAGAAGCGATCGTGCGTAAAGGAAACGCAGAGAGGCGGGTCGCTGCCGGATCGTGTGGCACAGCGGTCCGTTCTCGTAGAACACGAGGGCGTCCAGATTGAAAGGCATCGATTCGGCCACCACGGTCTGTGTTTCGACCGTGTCCCCGATAGGAACAGGTATTGTGTCCCCAAGATTCAATCGCGCGCGCGCTTCATTCGCCAGCGCGTATCCTTCTTCCCACGGCTGACCAGTGAAGGGTGAAGCATCTTGTCCGCGCGAAAGCCGGCCGGAATTCCTCGTCGCGCCATGGTCTCTGGAACAGGCAAGCCGTTCCCTCAGCCAATGAATCGTAGACGCCAGGGTCGCGGGTGTCACGACGCGCAGGATCTCGTCTCTGAGATGGAGCGGCAGGTGCATCACGGCCAGAACCTCGGCCGCAAG
>CAZJTF010000596.1:0-2807 GCA_964548565.1 uncultured Planctomycetales bacterium
GTCGATCCGCCCACACATCACCCTGCAGCCCACCCCTGCTCGCTAAACACGTACCGTCGTCGGGATCGGCTACGACGATCCCATTCAGCGCGCCCAGGAGGTGGCCCGCCTGGTGCTCGCGGACCATCCGGCGGTGCTGAACGACCCGGAACCCTCGGTGCTGGTAGACAGCCTGGGTCGCGCCACCGTGAACCTGCGCGTCTACTTCTGGCTGAACGGGCAGGAGCACAGTTGGCTGAAGGTACGGTCGTCCGTGATCCGGCTGGTGAAGATCGCGTTTCAGAAAAATGGCATCTCGATGCCCGACGAGGCTCGGGAGGTCGTATTCCCGAATGGCGTGCCCGTCACGATGCTGAACGGGGAGCCGGAGCAACACGAGCCCCCAGCCGGCGACCGCCGATCCAGGTCGGACCGCGACCAACCGCCGGAGGAGGTGACGACGAAGGCAGAGGCCGGGCTCTACAGCGAAGCCGGCGTCATTAAGGAGCAGGCCCGCCAAGCCCGACCGCTCGAACAGGAGGAGAACCTGCTGCGCGGGAGCCCTGGCATCGGGGCCTGAGCCCGTATCCACAAGCACCTCCACCTGGGTAACGTCATTCGAAGGCCACCCACAAGTCCAAGTGGCAGCATCAGTAGCAGCCGCCGGACGCGCCAACGGGCGGCTGCAACGCGCGAGAAAGGACGGAGAGGGGCTGCCTGTGCATCTTCCACTCCGCGGACCTGCGGTATAATGCCCCGACAGTCCCGGCAGCCGTTGGCGCGGGCAGGCTGCCGGCCCCTGCCCTCAAAGTTCCCCCTGGTCAGGGATGGCGTGCCGGACGCCCACGAAAGTCATGGAGTACCACGCTGGTCATGAGTCTCACCGCTGGAGTGAACGTCCACAACGGACGTCCCGTCCTGTTCATCAACGGTCAGCCCACCACTGAATTCTGGTGCTACGGGGATCCGAACGCGATCGGTGACTTCACCGCCGCCGGGATCCGGATCTGCCAGTTTCATGTGCCGTTCCCTTCCTGGTGGCGAGGGCACGACCTGTACGACTTCGCGCCGACGGACGAGAAGATCGCGGAATTCCTCGCCAGGGCGCCCGACGTGCTCCTGCTGCCGCGGGTGAACTTCGGCTACGTGGGTGAAGACTGGTATGCCGCCCGCCACCCGGACCAGCTCGCGGTCGGGTGCGACCTCGACGGGCGCCCCGTCGATTACACGAAGATCCGGGCGCGGCCAGTGGACTGCTGGTACTCGTCGGGTTCGCGGCAGTGGACGGAAGACGCGTGCGCGGCCATGAGTGCATTCGTTGAGCACTGCGAGACGCGGCACGGGCCGCACATCCTCGGGTATCAGATCGGCGGGGGGATTTCGGCGGAGTGGTTCCGCTGGTGGAATTTCGTCGAGGAAGTCTACGAAGACTATTCAGACGTCGCGCGGTCCGCGTTTCAGGAGTTTCTCCGCGAGCGGTATCGCTCGGACGCGGAGTTGCAGCGGGCATGGGGTCGCGGGGACGTGACGCTCGCGACGGCGGCCGTCCCGTCTCCCCGGCGCCTGCACGAACCGGCGCTGGGCTACTTCCGCGATCCGGCAGCCGAGCCTGACGTGATCGATTGGCTCGACTGTCTCAGCCACGGCAACAGCGGGCAGATACTCGCCCTCGCTGAGTCCGCGAAACGGAGTTGCGCCGGGCGCAAGCTTGTGGGGACCTTCTACGGGTACTTCTGGCCGCACTGGAATACGCAGAGCGCGGCCCGCAGCGGCCACATGGACCTGCAGCGGATCCTGTCGTCCCCCCACATCGACTTCATCAGCTCGCCCTACCATTACGACAACCGCCATCGGGGCGGATTCCACCACAGCCAGACGGTTCCGCAGACGATCGAGCACGCCGGCAAGCTTCACGTGGATGAGACCGACACGTTCACCCACCTGGCGGACCCGGTGAAGTCCGTCGATTGCGCGATCGAACTGCCCCGCACGTCGGAGGAGACGTGCGCGATGTTGAACCGCGACGCGGCCACCGTGCTGGGCACCGCGGGCACCGCGTGGTGGATGGACCTGCACGGCGACCGCTGGTACGACGACGGAGCAGCGCAGGCGACGGTCCGGACGCTGCAGGCGCTCGCGAAGCAGTCGCTCGACTGGAGGATGGAGCATTACGCCGAGGCCACGCTGGTCGTGGACGACCGCAGCTACGCGTGGTGCAGCCTGCACAACGTCCTGAACCAGTACTACAGCTCGATGCCGCGGCAGCTCGAGTGGAGCGACTCCGGTTTTCCGATCGACACGGTCGTCCCCTGGGAGATCGCGGCGCGGAAGCCCTACCGGCTCTACATTTTTCTCAACTGCTGGCGGATGGACGCCCAGAGGCGGCAGGAAGTACTCGAGCGCGTTCGCCGGCCGGGTGTGACGTCGATCTGGTTCCACGGCGCGGGATTCGTGGATGGTAACCGCTGCCAGGCACGGCAGGTGACCGAGATCACGGGGATCCGCGTGGCCCTCGACGAGCATCGTGCCACGCCGCAGATCGACGTCGACGAAACGCACGCGCTGACGATGGACGCGGGCCCGATCACGCGCGGGGCGATGCACTTCGGCGCGTCACTCGAGCCGTCGCGGTCTCGCCTGCTGATTTCCGGGCCGCGGCACCAGTGGAACGGCGCGGAAACGCCGCTGTTCGTCGTGGACGATCCCGAGGCCGTGGTCCTGGGCCGATACAGACACAACGGGGAACCGGGCCTGGCGATGGTCGAGCGCGACGGGTGGCGCAGCATCTTCTGCGGCGCGCCACTGTTGCCGGGCTGGCTCCTGCGGCG
>CAZJTF010000597.1:0-2797 GCA_964548565.1 uncultured Planctomycetales bacterium
TCCCGGGCGTTCAAGGCCCGGTCGGACAGCATGATGTGCAGCTCGTTGAACAGGCTCTGATCGAGATCAGCGCTCTCAAGCCGGAGCACAACGTTTTCTTGATCGGGACTACCAACTACCTGGAACGTGTCGACCCGCGCATCCTCCGCGGCGGCCGATTCAGCGAGAAGATCGAGATCGGTGCCCCGGACGAAGCCGGTTATCGCAGACTGCTGGCGCGGTATCTGGGAAAAGCACAACTGGCGGACGGCCTGACGCTCGAGATAATCGTGAGGCGCATCCAGAGCATGTCGCCAGCGGACCTGGAGGCCACGGTCAACACGATGAAGCGGGCGGCGATGCGACGCATGGCCGACGGCGCCACTGAGCTACCCGCGCTGCAGTCTGAGGATCTCGAGGAAGCCCTTGGTCGAGTGCAGCCTCGGTTCTGAAAGGATTTCAGCCCAACTGCACGTTGGAGGAGAGCACGATGCGCTGCATCACGACATTCGCAGCGCCGCCTTGCGGCGGGAGGAGTTGCCGGTAGCCGGGCGATGCCTGAAGCGTCGGGGTGCGGTCGAGCAACATGCGCCAGCGGCTGTCGAGTAGAGTTGTGAGTGCGGCAAAGCGTGCAGCAAGAACGTCGTGCAGGGGCTCAAAATCCGCAACGGGTGCGCCTTGAAGCCGCGACCATCGCCGATACGTTTCGAGGCATGCGGGTTTAGGCAGGAACCGCCGTCCTCCAATCACAACCATCCCCATGACATCCTCGTGGACGTAGTTGCGGTACTCCGCGACGCCGCGGCAGTAAGCGGCAAGGGGCGCGGGATCGACGGGATCGGGATTGGCTGGAAGGCAAGCGGCACGGATGTCATTGAACAGCCAGATGACCTGTTGCGCGCGGTTTCCGGCGTTCTGTAGGGAACTAAATGTTCGCTCGGGATGCGCGTCGTCATTCAGGCCGCCCTGCGCGATGCTCAGCGACAAGAAGCACTTGTAGTGTTCCTGCGCCATCAACTCCAGACGCCCGTCGATGTCGGTGCGAATGCGGCCATTGGGGCCACGAAGCGTGTATACATGTTGCATCCAGAACGGCTCGTAGAGCGGGAAGTGCGGCTGCAAGGCCGGCCAGCGCGCCTGTTCCTCGCTATCACCGTGGGCGGTAAGGGAGATGCCGTCCATCGATTCTCATTGTAGCGGGGGTGTTGTGAAGCGCGTACGCTGAAGGATGTGACGCAGACAGTGGATTCGTTGATTAACGATTTCGCCGTGCGGTCCTTCCGCGATGTGGCCGATGCGGATTACATCGCAGCGCGCATGGCGTGTCGCGCGGCGTTGACGACACAGTACCTGTGGGCAAGCCAGCAGGCTGTGGAAAAGTATCTCAAGTGCATTTTGTTGCTGAACCGGATTCCCGCCAAGGACGTGCGTCATGCTCTAAGCAAGGCGCTAGGCAAAATCGAGAAATCGGGCAAGGTGACGCTCGATCTTACCAAGGGTACGAAAGAGTTCATCGAAAGGCTCGATGAGTATGGGCCGTACCGCTATTTCGAGATCTCGAATGTCGGATTCGGGGCAGAGCTGGTGACGCTGGACCGCGCCGTGTGGGAACTGCGCCGCTACTGTACCCTCGCCAATGAACCACGGGAGGCGAAACTCCGGGATGGATATCCAGCGCCGCGCGTGCGTATCCCCAGCGGGACTCTGGAGAAGATCATGGATGACGCAAAAAACCAAGCCCGGGAGCCTCTGCTCTGGCAGAACGGATTCTTCGGGAAAAGAGCGAGGAGAACTGTCCGCTTAAGGAAATGGTTTCAGGCACATAACGCACCCCTTTATCTGAACCCGCAGATTCTCGAAGAGGTTCTGAAATACGTTTTCCTGCCGAAGGAGCTGGCGGAAGGTTACAGGCGGCATACGAGGCAGTAAAGATTGCGCTGTTGCGTTTCCCACAGGTCTGCCCTCGGTAAGCAAGTCAGGGTTCGCGTCGAGCGGTCACGCGCCGCCGTGACGGGGCCACTTCCCGGACGCAATTCAGATGGGCGAGAGGTCGCCACCTCGTGCTCTGAGCGGCGCCCCAACGACTTCCCAGCTCTGGACTCGTTTTGCGATTTCCAGGAGCTGCCGTACATTCCTCCCATGCTCTGGCGTTCCGCTTGAGCAGAATTGAAAGCCGGGAGGTAAACCTTCATGCAACAGCTATCGGGAACGAGGCGGCGGGCGGCGATCCTGCTCGCGGCGGTACTTCTGTTCCTCACAACGACCAACGTGGTTCTGGTGGCCCAGAACCTTGGGGCAGCGCCACAGACCAACGTCGCAGTTCAAGGCCAGACGGGCGCCCAGCCTGAGGGCGCGTTTCTGAACCTCGTCAACTGGATCGGCAACGTCATCGCTCCGGTCGGCGCCGCTCTCGCGATCGCCGGCGGCCTAGTCGCCTACATCGCCGGGCGGGGCGCGATGCGCTACGTCGTCACCGCTCTCGGATGTCTGGCGGTGTCCGGCGTCACGCGGCTGCTCGAATTCTGGATCAACCAGGGCGGCGGCGGTGTCTCGTAGGGGCCAGAAGGGACAACCAACGTACGTTGAGGTGCGGGTGGTCCGCACACCCGCACTCTCAGCAACGAACCAGGACCGAAACGATGCCACCCTTCCTGTACGACATCATGCGAGTGCTGCTGCTCCTGACCGGACCGGCAGCCTTCATCTGCCTGCTCAACGCCGGCATCGCGCTCCGCAGGGAGGGAGGGACCGTGTTCTGGGTGGGCGGCGGCTTCTCGAAGTGGATGCTCTGGGCCGTGATCTTCCTGGGGCTGGAACC
>CAZJTF010000598.1:0-2781 GCA_964548565.1 uncultured Planctomycetales bacterium
GTGACGCGCTTTCCCGCTCCTTGTTCCTACAGAGGAGGTTATCCATCTGCGGGGGGCGAAGTCAACGTGGCACGCGGCCGCCCACCCGGAATACAGGTGTGCGGCCGCGCTTTTTGCCAGAGGTGCACAGCAGCAGGTTCTCGCCCGTTATGGGGCGGTGCGTGCCGGCTCGGTGACCTTCGGATTTATTGGACTCGCGGCCTCAGACTCGTAGGTCGCGCCGCCGTGCGTGGCGAGGAACTCGGCGGCCGCCGGTTCGCCCTTGTTCAACTCGTAGGCGCGCCGGAAGGCGTCGGAAGCCAGCGCGGTGTTTCCGACCCGCTGATAGAGCTGCCCCATGCAGGCGTAGGCCTTGGAGGAGGTGGGGTCGGTCGAGAGGGCCAGCTTGTAGGCACGCAGGGCGTTGTCGTAGTCGCCGCGCTCGCGGTACTCGTTACCCAGGAAGACGAAGTGTTCGGCCTGGCCCCGGTTGTTGCTGGCGACGCGTTCGGCAACGGCAATGGCCTCGTCGTACTTGCCGCGCAACTCCAGTGCTTCGTTTTTCGAGGCGACGGCGACCATGTAATTGGGCCAGCTCTTGATCGCCTGGGTGAAATAGACAAGCGCTGTGTCGAGTTCGCGACGAGCGGCCGCCACATCCCCGTCGCGGAACTTGCGGGCGGCGGACGCGCGGTAGTTCAGGCCCATGTAGTAGTTTGCCTGCGCGTCATTCGGGGACAATTCCAGTACGTGCCGCATGGTGGCCATGGATTCGACGTACTGGTTGTTTCGGAACTGCTCGACCCCTTCCCTGCGGACGTCGCTCACATCCGGCGTGCAGCCCGCGGCGAACGCGAGCGGCAATAACCCCAGTGGCAACATGGAGAACGGCAGCCAGGCAATGCGGGTCATCATACAACAGCCTCCATGACGACGGCGGGGGGACATCCTTGCCGCGGTCATCGTAACTCAGCCGTAAGCGTAGTCAAGAATGTATCGGCAGCTTGCGTTACAATGCCGCAATGCCGCCGGGCGAGAAACGTTTCGTATTGCTGCGTCACGACTTAGCGGAAAGTCGTCACTGGGATCTCATGCTCGAGACGGAGGGTGTGCTCGCGACCTGGCAGCTCCTGCGGGACCCCTTCGTCGAGGAGTCGTGGAGCCCCTCCCGGACGCTTCCCGCGCGTCGCCTGCAGGACCACCGCCTTGCCTACCTCGAATACGAAGGACCCGTCTCACGGGACCGCGGCCACGTCACCCGGGTGGACGCCGGGACCTACTTCTTACTCGTCCGCCAACCAGACTTGTGGACGATCAGGATCACCGGGCGGATTTTTATCGGAACTTTTCTGCTGTCACCCGGAACCGGGGACTGGGAGGTTCAGCGCCTGGATTGAGGCGTGAGTGGCTCGATCCGCAGGGTGAGCGCTCCGGGCTCAAGGCGGATATCCGTCACACGAAAGGGGCGGCGGTAGTCGCCGTTTCGCCAGATCCAGCCATTGGGGAAGTCGGCGCCATGCGGGAGGGTCGACAGGCGGGGCAACGGGGTGCTGTCGTACTGCCAGGGCGAGCGCCGGCCGGCCGGCCAGCCTCCGGCGTCGAGTTTCGCGAGCTGTTCGCGGGCCCACGTTGGGGGCAGCGGCAGTGAACCGCTTTCGATCTCCGCAAGGCGGATCGTGACGGCCTCCTCGTCGGCCACTGCTTCGAACAGCGCGCTGACGACGGTCTGGACGCCCCCCAGCCGGCAGGTGGCGGCGATCCGGACGCCATCAGGCTCAATCACCACCATCGGGCCAGAGATATCCGGCCCGAACCAGTCGCGGGACAGGGGCCAGATCACCTCGCGGGCGCCCAGCCACTCGTTCAGACGGTCCTGGGTGATCTGCCAGTCGAAGGGTGCAGTGGCCGTGGCAAGTTTCTGGTTGAAGTTTTCGTAGGCGGCTGTCGCTTCGATCCGGATGCGATCGCGCTGGTCGGCCGGGGGGATGTCCATGGGCTGGTACCAGCTCGGGATGTGCTGAAACATCAACCAGGCGGTCAGGACACTCGCCCCCAGGAGGGTGAGCACTCCCAGCGCCAGCCACCGCCATCGCCGCAGGCCTGATTTTCGCCTCATGAGGGCGTCCCCCGGGTGTGAGCACCCGCCGACAGGGCTTTCACCCTGCGCTCCGCATTCTGCGGCCCCCGGCACCCGCTGTCCAACCCCGTGCAGGCACAAAAAACGGGGGTGGCAAGACCGCTGTCCTTGGCGTATATTATCCTGTTCGTCGCGGTGGACCCGGCGCGAGCGTTTCGCCCGGCGCGACGAGGGTCCGGCCTCCCCGGCTTCAGCCCGCGGCGGCCCAAACCATTTCCCGCTTTTTTTCCCGGAAAGACAAAAGGACACTCGCGAATTCATGGTAGACCATAACCTGATCAGCACGCTCGAGCTCGATGAAAGCCTCCTCGACAGGGAAGTCGCCGAAGCGCTCGGCACCGATATCACCAACGAAGCCGTGGCGGCCAGCCTGGACGCGACCGTCGGCAACTTCTCGGCAGGCAACATCCTGAAGGGCCGGATCGTCAATCTCGTCGGCGACGACGTGATCGTGGACGTCGGCCTCAAGAGCGAAGGCGTCATCCCGCAGAGTGAGTGGGACGACAAGTCCGCCATCGACGTCGGCGACACCATCGACGTCTGGCTCGAGTCTGTCGAGAGCGACAGCGGCCTGGTCGTGATCAGCAAGCGCAAGGCCGACCGCATTCTGAACTGGCAGCGGATCGTCGAGACCGCCCACGAGGGTGATGACGTCAAGGGCCGCG
>CAZJTF010000599.1:0-2780 GCA_964548565.1 uncultured Planctomycetales bacterium
GCCGCGCCCCCACTGGGCGAGGCTCGAGAGGAATGCCGAGTGCGCACCGGGCCCGACCATCACCGTCGAGACGGTCATGCCCTGGTCGGCCATCTTGCGGATCAATGTCTCGAACGCGCCGGTCTCCACGCCGCCATCGGTAAGCACGAGAACGTGCTTGGTCCGAGTCTGTACGTTCTGCAGCGCGTAATACGCCTCCTCGAGTGCCGGCATGATGACGGTTCCGCCGCTGGAACTCAGACGATTGAGGGCCCGCTGCAGATCGATCGCGTTCGACGCCGGCTGGATCGGCGCCGCCCAGCGCTTCGAGCC
Source organism: uncultured Planctomycetales bacterium (assembly GCA_964548565.1). Classification (GTDB taxonomy): domain Bacteria; phylum Planctomycetota; class Phycisphaerae; order UBA1845; family PWPN01; genus CAYLLT01. Next base: position 313 of record CAZJTF010000599.1, read on the forward strand.
GTAGAACTCGACGATGCCGACCTTGTCATGCGGCGTCAGGCGGGCGATGGACAGTCGAGCGATCTCCTTGGCAATGCTGACGCGAGCGCCTCCCATGCTGCCGGACGTGTCGATGATCACGACAAGTGTCGTGCTGGGGTCGCGCCGCTCGATTTTCTGGGCACATCGCACCGGGAGGATGTCCGCGAGCGGCGTCTGGGCATATCCACCCGGTCCGAACGACCGCCGCCCGCCGGTCACGAGGAGCCCCAGCCCGCCGGTTACCGCCGATCGGATCGCCGCATGCACCTGCGGCCCGAGGGTATCCGCGGGCACATCCGCCAGCACCAGGACGTTGGCCCCGGCAAGGACATCCGGCGCGGCAAGATCCGCCGGTTTGAGCGATCGGACCTGTGCCGATTCCGCCAGCATCTTCCCGAGCGCCGCGGCGGCTGATCCTCCTTCTGCCTCCTCAACTACGCGGACATCGCATGGCGCGCTGACGGCGATCGACGCGCTCAGCAGGTTGTTGTCGGCGGACGTGTCGGGTTGGACATCCAGGCGCACCGCAACGCTGGAGACGCCCTCCTTGCGAAGAGGCACGGGGACTCTGAGCGTCTGCCGCCCACCATCCAGCACGATCGGCCGCTCCGTCTCTGGTTCGCCTTCCTGCGCCACCACCAGTCGCCCCGTCGCGGCACCGGCGGATTCGATCTCCGCTTCGAGCGAAACCGTCGCACCGACCCGGGCGGAACCGGGCATGCGCACCGCCCGTAGGATGGACTCGTTCTGACGGGCAACACTGAGCGGCGTCACGCGAACAGGAATACCCCGCCGACCCAGTCGCTCAGCGGCTGCCCGCGCATCCCCTCTCGTTTCGAGGCCGTCACCGAACAGCAGAATCCGCCCTGCACCGTCACCGCGAACGAGAGCCCCCGCCAGTTCGAGCCCCTCCGCGAGCGCGGAACCCGTCGCCGGCGACTCGGCATCGGGCGGACGCAGGAACTCTCCGGACAGAGCATGCAGCTGCTGCGGCGTGAACACGAGTTCCCGCGCGGTGCGGTCGAACACGACGAGTCTGAGTGACTCTTCCGGCCCCCGTGCCCGCGAGATGCGCCGGATCTCAACGGCGGCTTTATCAACATCGCCTGAGTCAATGCTCGCGGACACGTCGACCACGGCCACCAGCGTCCGCGTACGGTCCTGCCGATCGAGTGTGGGGCGCGAGAACGCCAGCACCAGCGCGACGAGCCCCAGCGTGTGCGTCAGCAGCACCATGGCGCGTCGCAACCCGCCCTGCGCGGAACCGGGCCGGAGCTGAACCGCGATGAGCGGGATAATCAGCAGGAGGAGCCACAATCTCGCAGGATGCAGGAAGAGCATGCGTTACGGAATCCTCCCGCGGGCGTGGAGGAGCACTTCCGCCGCAAAGAAGGCAATCGCCCCCAGCAGCAGCAGCTCGAATGCGGCCAGGCTCGCGCCGGAACTCCGAGTTCCGCCGCCGGGCGCGCCTGAATCCACGGGCGCAGCAAGATCGGCCGCCGTACGATTGGTCGGCAGCACGACCACTTCGCCGGCAAGGCCGGCCCGCCGCGTCCAGAGCGGATCTTCCCAGCTGCGATCCGGCGTGAGCACCACCGGATCGTCGCTCCATCCCGCCAGGCGTCGAACAGCCTGGCTCATGATCGCCGCAAATGCCGGCGTACGACTGATCGAGGCGTCTTTCCCCAGCAGCGCGGAGCCCAGGTTCAGTCGCGGCGGGCTTGAGACGTAAGATGCCAGGGTGCTGTCACCCGCGATGAGCAACGCCTCCCCCGCCGCCACGTTCGCCAGGCCGGCACCCGTGCCACTGCGGGCGTGCTCGAGCGCAATGCCGCGCAGGATCGAGTTTCCTGTCCGCGCGGTGACGATCTGTCCTGCATGGACCTCCGGTCCCGATGTGTGCACCACAATCGAGGGAGCCGACGCATCACTCCCAACCGCCATCAGGACCTGGATGTCTGACTCGGCCCCGGGTGGCACGAGTCGCACGGCCGGATCGCTTTGCAGCGCCAGGCGCAGTGTCTCCGGAGCCTCGGGCGGGCAGGCCGTTCGAATGGGTGCCCGAAGCGGAAGCCGCAGGGCCAGCGTATTGTCACCCGGCGCGCCGGCGTCGCCTTCAAGACGCACCCTCAACCGGTCCCCGTCGGCCGTCAGATCCTTTACCTCGAAATTGCGGATCGTTCCCGGGGCAAGTCTCTGCGTGCTGTTCAGCAGCGGCGCGCCACCGGCCCGTTCGACGCGAACCGTGACGTCTTGTGGAGTCGCGCCATGCGAGGCCACGCGCACGACCAGTCGACCCTTGAGGGGTGCGTCCCCCTGCGGCTCGAAGGCCGCGTAAATAATCGCTGCGTTCGAAAGCGGTGTTCCAACTGGAATGATCGTGACGGCCGGCGTTTCCTCTTCTGCCTGGCCGAGGGGCCGGTCCGTCACGAGCAGCATGCGCCCCG
>CAZJTF010000600.1:0-2763 GCA_964548565.1 uncultured Planctomycetales bacterium
GCACGCAGCAGTAGTCGAACTCGATGCCCTGGCCGATGCGGTTCGGGCCGCCGCCGAGGACCATAATCTTCCTGCGGTTGCTGACCGGCACCCGGTCCGTCCCGTTGTACGTCGAGTAGTAGTACGCAGCGTTTTCGACGCCGCTCACCGGCACGGCATCCCAGCACTCGACCACGCGCAAACGCGTTCGCTGTTCGCGGATCTGCTTTTCGGGAACCCCGAGGATCTTCGCCAGGTAACGGTCTGCGAACCCATCCTTTTTTGCGCGTTTCAGAAGCTCGTCCGGCAGCGGCTTCCCCTTGTATGAGAGGATTTCCTCCTCCAACTCGACAAGTTCCTTCATCTGCCGGATGAACCATGGTTTGATGTGGGTGAGGGTGTACAGCTGCTCAATGTCGGCCCCCTTGCGGAGGGCCTCGTACATGATGAACTGCCGTTCGCTCGTCGGCTCCCGCAGCATCCCGAGCAGCTCGTCGAGCGACCGCCGGCTGAAGTCTTTCGCGAAGCCCAGGCCAAACCGCCCGTTCTCAAGCGAGCGGATCGCTTTCTGGAGCGCCTCCTTGTAGGTCTTGCCGATGCTCATGACCTCGCCGACCGCCCGCATCTGCGTACCGAGGCGGTCCTGCGCGTCCTTGAACTTCTCGAACGCCCAGCGTGCGAACTTCACGACGACGTAGTCGCCGGACGGGGTGTATTTCTCGAGCGTGCCGTCGCGCCAGTAGGGGATTTCGTCGAGCGTCAGCCCGGCGGCGAGCTTTGCTGAAATGAGGGCGATGGGAAAGCCGGTCGCCTTCGATGCGAGCGCCGACGATCGCGAGGTGCGCGGGTTGATTTCGATGACCACAACGCGGTCCGTCTTCGGGTCGTGGGCGAACTGGATGTTCGTTCCGCCAATGACCTCGATCGCCTCGACGATGTCGTACGAGTACTTCTGCAGCCGCTGCTGCAGTTCGGGGGAGATCGTCAGCATGGGCGCGGTGCAATAGGAGTCGCCCGTGTGCACGCCCATAGCATCGACGTTTTCGATGAAGCACACGGTGATCATCTGGTTCTTGGCGTCCCGCACGACCTCGAGTTCGAGTTCCTCCCATCCGAGGACGGATTCCTCGACGAGAATCTGCCCCACGAGGCTGGCGGCGATGCCCCGGCTGGCCACCACCCGCAATTCCTCGAGGTTGTACACGAGTCCGCCGCCCGTGCCGCCCAGGGTGTAGGCCGGACGGATGACCACGGGGTATCCGAGCTCGGACGCCACACGTTCCGCGTCTTCGACCGTCCAGCAGATCGTGCTCCGCGGCATGTCGATGCCAAGCTTGTTCATCGTCTGCTTGAACGCCATCCGGTCTTCGCCGCGTTCGATCGCATCGAGCTGTACGCCGATAACGCGGACGTTGTACTGGTCGAGCACACCGGCTTTGGCGAGTTCCGATGTGAGGTTGAGTCCCGTCTGGCCGCCGAGATTCGGCAGCAGGGCGTCGGGCCGCTCGCGCGCGATGATCTCCGTCAGCGCCTCGACCGTGAGCGGTTCGATGTAGGTCGCGTCCGCCATGCCGGGATCGGTCATGATGGTCGCAGGGTTTGAATTCACCAGCACGATCCTGTAGCCAAGCGCGCGGAGCGCTTTGCACGCCTGCGTGCCGGAGTAGTCGAACTCGCAGGCCTGGCCGATCACGATCGGACCGGAACCGATGATCATTACCTTCTGGATATCGCTGCGCCTGGGCATGGATCCTGACCCCTGAATACGCGCGCCCGTATCCCACGGGCAGACCGCCGCGCACACTCCGGCTCGGGGAGTGTGCGCTTAACCGTGCTACATCCGCACGCAAACGCCGTGATCGTGCAGGAACTGCTTAAGTTCGGGAATGCGAATCAGACCGAAGTGGAACACTGATGCAGCCAGCAGCACACTGGCCTTTCCATCGGTCGCCGCCTCCAGAAAATGCTCCATGGTGCCCGCTCCGCCGGAGGCGACGACCGGCACCTTCGCTGCCTCCGCAATTCCGCGCGTGAGCGGGATGTCGTACCCGGTTTTCGCGCCGTCGCAGGCCTTGCTCGTCGGCAGGAGCGCGCCTGCCCCCAAAGACTCCGCCTGGCGGGCAAACGCAATGCAGTCGCACCCGGTGGGGGTACGGCCGCCGTCGATGTACACCTCGTAACCGGAGGGGGTAGATGCGTTCCGATCGGCGTCAATCGCCACCACGATGCGGTCGCGCCCGAATGCCGCGGCCGCCTCCGAAATCAGCTCCGGTTTACGGAACGCGGCGCTGCTGATTGAAACGCGCGTTGCTCCGGCGTCGAGCAGAGCGCGGATGTCGTCGACGTTGCGGATGCCGCCGCCCACCGTGAAGGGGACCCGCACGGCGGCCGCCGTCCGCCGCACGACGTCCAGCATCGTCTGGCGGTTCTCGACCGTCGCCATGATGTCGAGCATGGCGAGTTCGTCCGCACCGGCATCGCAGTACGCCCGTGCGCATTCCACGGGATCGCCAGCGTCACGAAGGTCAACGAAGTGGATTCCCTTAACGACCCGGCCGTCTTTCATATCGAGGCAGGGCATGATGTGGACCGCGTCCGTCATTGTGGTAATCCCTGTTGCAGTGCGGCCGACCTGCCGCCGGTGATTTGGCCTTCAGAAGCAACGCACAGCTGTCGGGGCAGGACGATACCGCACGGCGTGCCGCGGGTCAATAAGCTCATCGGCGCGACCGAGCCGGTTGCGATGCTGAATTGTTATTGCTGCTGGCGGGTTTTGTGACGATC
>CAZJTF010000601.1:0-2754 GCA_964548565.1 uncultured Planctomycetales bacterium
GCACATGCGGCATAACAGGTCATTCGACGCGGACACGCGCCGGCACGTGCTGGTCAACCCCGACTTCAGGCCGTACGCATGACGCCGTTGCTGGCTTTCTATCTTGGTAGTCATCCGGACCATCAAGGCAGGATGCTGGCCGAGATCCTGCGGCAGGACGACGCTTGGCTCGAGTTGACGCACGACTACATCCAGTGGCTCTTTCCGCTTGCTGAATTCAGCCGCGTGGTACCAAGTGCCCCCGTATTGTCTCGCAAGGACCTGATGGCCTTCCGATCCGATCCTCTCTTGCGTGGACACATGCTTGTCGCTCTTGACCGAATGCTGCGCTTCTACGGTCTGGAACGTCGGGGTACTTCAGTCGCAACGGCGTTCAACTGGAATGCCAGGAGGGACAACTGGTTTACCGAGGATACGCACAACAGTCTCCGGATCACGCGCATACTGAAGAGCTTGATGCTCGTCGGCCTGGAGGCCGAGGCAAAGGCATTCCATGAGTGCCTTCGCGAGTTGTGCGCGACCGATGCGAACTGCGCAGTTTCAACCGATTCTCGAGCCTATTGGCTACACGCGGTAGCGGACGGAGCGGCACGTGCGGTCTGACAGGTCTTTCGACACGGACACCCAGCGGCAGTGTGCCGGTCAACTCCGACCTTAGGCCGCACAGTTTCCCCCTCGCCCCGTCCCTTACTCTCTGGAGGCAGCAGCATGACCACTACAGGATTCGTCGCATCGCATGCCAAGGATGCGAAGGAAGGACATCGTGGCGATGTCGGGGCAGCCTGGCCTTCGACAGATCAAGGGGTTCCACGACGAGGCGTTGTCACGACAATGGGCCGGGCATCGTTCCTCGCGACTCGGCATCCAGTGGCGCGTGATCTACCGGGTTGAAGCCGCCGAGATCCAGGTTCTGGTGCGGCACTCACAGGCATCCCGCAGTCGACGATTTCAGCGATCGAGAACGATCGTGTTCGGCTCGGTGTCGAACGCGCAAAGGTGCTGGCGCGCGCCCTGAGGTGCCACCCCGGAGTGTTGGTCTTCCCGGGTTGGAACGTCGAACTTGCGAAGGCGGCATGACCGGTCATCGCAGCGGACCGCCTGCGGGAGCCGCTGGACTCCGACGTCAGGCATGACCCTTCGCTGCAGCGGCCCGTCAGGTCGAGCATCAGGCCTCATGGAGAGAGCGAGCATGAAGCCCCGAGTCACGGTCGTCACGCTCGGTGTCGACGACCTCGAGCGTGCGGTGCGGTTCTACGCTGAAGGCCTGGGGTTTCCCACGGAAGGCATCGTCGGACGCGAGTTCGAGTTCGGCGCGGTCGCATTCTTCGACATGCAGCCGGGCCTCAGGCTTGCACTGTGGCCCAGGAGGAGCCTGGCTCACGACTCGGGCCTTCCAGTCTCGGGCCCGGGCCAGACCGATCTTTCGTTGGGGCACAACGTCGGGTCGAAAGAAGAGGTCGATGCCGTGATGGCCCAGGCGCAAGCCGCAGGGGCTCGTATCATCAAGCCGGCCAAGGAAACCTTCTGGGGCGGTTACGCGGGCTACTTTCAGGATCCCGACCAACACCTCTGGGAGGTCGTCTGGAATCCGCAGTGGCAACAGTCATCGCGCTGAGCCATGGCCGTTCGCTGCCGGCCCGACGGCCCTGACGGGCTGCGGCCTGGGCTCCAACGGTCAGGCCGACATCCGAACACGCGGGAGGCGAATCATGAGCAAAGTGTTCGTCAACATCGGACTCAGCCTCGATGGCTACATGGCACCGGAAGGAATGACCGTGGGCAAGCCCGAGTACAGGAACTGGGGCGCCAAGTGGGGTGCGCTGATGGCCTGGATCGTCAATCAACCGTACTTCCGCCAGAACCTCGAGCTCGGACCAGGGGGAGAGACCGGCCCGGTCAATGACCTGGTTCGCAGCACCACGGAGCGCATCGGCGCCAACGTCATGGGCAAGCGGATGTTCGACCAGGGCGAGGTCGCCTGGCCGGAGGAGGCTCCGTTTCACACACCGGTCTACGTCCTGACGCATGAGAGACGCGAACCCTGGGTGCGCCCCGGCGGGACGACCTTCCACTTCATCGATGACGGGCCGGTGCGTGCCCTGGAGCTGGCTCGGGAGTCCGCAGGCAGCCGCGATGTTCGCATCGCGGGTGGCGCCGACGTGATCCAGCAGTACCTGAACCTGGGTGTCGTCGACGAACTGGAACTCGCCCTGGCACCCGTGTTGTTCGGCGGCGGACGGCGTCTCTTCGAGAACCTGCGCGAGCCCGCGCCGCAGTTTCGCACCGAATGACACCACGTCCCCTGTCATCCCAAGTGCTTGGCCTGGCCGGCTGGCTGCTGGCTGTGTTCGCCGCCGCCGCGGTGGGTGCCGTGGCATCGGCCGACGCGGCGACGTTCTATGCGCAGCTGACGAAGCCGTCCTGGGCGCCGCCTGCCTGGGTGTTCGGTCCGGTGTGGTCGGTCCTCTACGCGCTGATGGGCGTCGCCGCCTGGCTCGTGTGGCGCTCGCCCGGCCCAGCGCGGGGTGCGCTCTGGTTGTTCACTGCACAGCTGGCGGCCAACGCACTCTGGTCGTGGCTGTTCTTCGCGTGGCACCTGGGCGCGCTGGCGGCGGTCGAAGTACTGGTCCTGCTGGCGCTCATCGCGGCCACGGTGCTGGCCTTCCGGCGTCGCTCGCGCACGGCTGCATGGCTCTTGCTACCCTATCTCCTTTGGGTGTCGTTTGCCTCGCTGCTCACCTGGTGGGTATGGCA
>CAZJTF010000602.1:0-2753 GCA_964548565.1 uncultured Planctomycetales bacterium
GAAGAGGAACCCCAGGTCGTGGACGTCGCGATCGTCCTTGCGGTGCTCGATGAGACGGCTGTAGTGCTCGGCCTTTTCTCGCCAGTACGGGTCTTTCGTCTCCTCGTGGAAGATCCACATCATCCCGGGAAGGAAGCCTTCGCACCAGTTGGTCCACTTTTCGCCGGTGTGGACCCATCGGCCGCCGGCGGTGTACATCGGGAAATAGTCGGGGTGCTTTTCGATGAGCCGGCGGACTTGCTTCTGGGCAAAATCGAGAGCCTTTTCAAGTCGTGCAAGCAACACCTTCTGCTCGTTTTCACTCACCACGCCGCCGGTCCTTTCGCGATCAGGAGATGGGTTCGTTCCCGGTCGGCGAAGAATAAATCTGGGGTCGGCGGCGGTCAATGAAGCCGATTGACACTCCCCCAACATGGCCCATAATCACCCGAAGTTCATCGGTGCCGGACGGAACCGGTGCGGAGCATCTCGTGGCCGGATTGCACCCTCGTCTGAGGAACCCTGTCTCCTGCCGAGTGGCCTTCATCCTGCTGATGGGGAGCGCGCTGGTCCCCGCGCCGGCGATGGGCGATCGGCTCGACGACGTGCGTGCACGCGGTGTGCTCGTGTGGGGCGGGGACCAGGAAGGCGGCGGGCCGTACGTCTTTCCAGATCCGGAGAACCCGGACCGCGTGATTGGATTCGAGGTGGAACTGGCGGACTGCCTGGCGCGCCGGCTGGGGGTTCGAGCGGAGTTCTTTCAGGCGGACTGGGCGACGCTGCCGCAGTTTCTCGACAGCGGCAAGATCGACGTCATCCTCAACGGATACGAATGGACGCCGGACCGGGCGGCGCAGATGTCTGCCAGCCGGCCTTACTACATCTATGAACTGCAGCTCCTCGCACGCGAAAATAACCGACGGATCCGCGGTTGGGGGGACCTGCGCCGGAGCGGCGGCGAGCCGCGCAAGCGTGTGGGGGCGCTGGGTGGGTCGGCCGCGGTGCTGTACCTGCAGAAGCATTTCGGGGAAGACATCGAGATCGTCGAGTACGACGGCAACACCAACGCGATGATGCAGGTCGGCGCGGGTGTGGACGACGCGACGCTGCAGGACCTGCCGATCGCGATCTTCTACAGAGACATGCCAGCCGGGCGAGGCCTGTCGTTTATCGGCGAGCCGGTGGAGCCCGGGCGGTACGTGCTCTTCGCGCAGCGCGGTGCGGATCGGCTTGTCACCGCAGTCAATCAAGCCATCGAGACCGCCCTGCATGATGGCGAGCTCAAGCGGATTTACTCAACGTGGGGATTGTGGAACGCCCGGCAGGAAGAGCTCGCGACCGTGACGCCTGCCCCACGGGCGGGGAAGGCCATCGCGGGCTGGGACGTCGTCCGCCGGTACGGGCCGGTGCTGGGACGGGCGGCGTTAACTACGGTGAAGTTGTCGGTTCTCGCGATGCCGCTGGCGATCCTTACGGGGATCTTCATCGCGATCGGGCGATTGTACGGCCCCTGGCCACTGCGCGTGCTGTTGACGGCGTACGTCGAAATCCTGCGAGGCACGCCGGTCATGTTGCAGCTGTTCGTGATCTTTTTCCTGCTCCCGCACGTTCTGCCGTTTCATTTCAGCTCGTTTGCGGCGGCGATCATCGGGCTGGCGATCAATTACTCGGCCTATGAGGCGGAGATCTACCGGGCGGGGCTGCAGGCGGTTCCGCCGGGGCAGATGGATGCCGCCCTCGCGCTGGGCATGTCCCGACCGACTGCCCTCCGCCGGATCCTCGTGCCGCAGGCATTCCGGATCGTCATTCCGGCGGTGACGAACGACTTTATCGCCCTGTTCAAGGACACGTCGATCTGCTCGGTCATCGCCGTGACCGAACTAACCAAGCAGTACAATATGCTCGCCAACAGCACGGGCGCGATCCTGGAGCTGGCGGCGATGACGGCGGTTCTGTACCTGGTGATGAGTTATCCCCTCTCGCTGGTCGCCCAGCGGCTGGAGCGGCGGCTGACTCGGCCCCGGGCAGTGGGGGCGGCTGTATGAGCGCATCGAATCCGGCGGTGCATGCCTGCGAGCCGGCCATGAAGACGGAGCCGATGATTCGTGTCGAAGGGCTGCGGAAGCGGCACGGGGCTCACGAGGTGCTTTGCGGCGTGTCGCTGCAGATTCAGCGGGGCGAGGTGGCGGTGCTGATCGGGGCATCGGGCGGGGGCAAGACCACCCTTCTGCGATGCCTGAACGGCCTGGAATTGTTTGACGCGGGGTCTATCCGGGTTGGCGATCTGCAGCTCGAGCCCGGGCGTCACCGCCGGCAGTTTGGTATTCATCACCGCCTTCGCTGCCGGGTGGGGATGGTTTTCCAGCAGTTCAACCTCTTCCCGCACCTCTCGGTTCTCGAAAATGTGATGAGCGGCCCGGTTTACGCGTTCGGCATGCCCCGGGAGCAGGCGGCCACGCGGGCACGGGTGCTCCTGGACCGCGTGGGCCTCGCCGACAAGGCCGACCAGCGACCGGAAACGCTCTCCGGCGGGCAGCAGCAGCGCGTGGCGATCGCCCGGGCACTGGCCAACGAGCCCGAGGTGATGCTTTTCGATGAACCGACGAGTGCGCTCGACCCCCGGATGACGGCCGAGGTGCTGGGCGTCATGGCAGACCTCGCGTCGGGGGGGCAGACCATGTTGATCGCGAGCCACGCGATGGGTTTCGTGCGGCGATCGGGAGCCGGTTGCGATGTCAGCCGTCCAATGCAGCAGACGGTGCTCCCGCAGCAGG
>CAZJTF010000603.1:0-2746 GCA_964548565.1 uncultured Planctomycetales bacterium
CTCGCCCCGCAAAAATGCGCCGTGCTGGTCGGCGACCTGCAGACCACCCGGGATGCCGAGCGCCTGAGCCCCTACGCGGCGGAAACCACCCAGATCAACACTGGAACGGGCTGCCACCTCACGGCCGCCCAGGTGACGGAGGCGATGGACGGGCTGGGCCTCGACGACCTCGCTTACCTGTTCATCGAGAACGTTGGAAACATGGTCTGCCCGGCGGCGTTTGACCTGGGGGAGCACCGCAAGGTCGTTCTGCTCAGCACGCCCGAGGGGGACGACAAGGTCGCCAAGTACCCCACGTTGTTCCAGGCCGCCGACGCAGTCCTCCTCACGAAAACCGACCTGATCCAGGTGCTCGGGTACGACCGCCAGCGCGTCTACGACGACCTGGCCAGGATCAATACGCGCGCGAAGGTGATTGAGCTCTCCGTGCGGACAGGTGAGGGAATGCGGGAGTGGCTCGCCTGGCTCGAATGGCAGCGCGGGGAGCAGAGCGCTGCCCCGCGTGCGGCGGCCGCACATCCCTGAGGCCGCGGCGGCGTTGAGGCGCTCTCAGTCGTCACAGGTCAGCCTGGCCGCCCTGTTCTGGCCGCTGTAGCACCGCTGGAAGACCGCGAAATCATCCATATCGACGTCATGGTCGAGATCGAAGTCCTTCGGCTCGCACTGCGGTGAGCACGGCACGGCCGCTCCCGACGCACAGACCGCAAAGGCGGCAAAATCGTCGGCGTCCACGTCTCCATCGGCATCGAAGTCCGGCCGAACCAGGATCTGACAGCCGTCTGCATGGACCGTGGCGCCCGCCAGCGTGCCCGGACAGAGATCACACCCATCAGGCACGCGATCGCCATCCTCGTCCGGATCATCCGCATCCGGCACGCCGTTGTTATCGCAGTCTTTCGCCCGCGCGCCCTTGACGGGGGCACCGAACCCGCTTGGGTGTTCGCCTTCGGCGTTCACCGCGGCCCGGACCCAGTAGAAGTAGCCCGTCCCCGGCACGGCAGTCGTATCGTCGAAGGGCGGCGTTGTCAGCCAGTCGGAAATCGGCGTCGAGGCAGCCGCGATGTTGGTCGTTGCACGGAACACGCGGTAATGCGTCGCGCCGGCCACAGCGGACCAGCCGACTGCCACCCGATCAACGTAGGTGCCATTGCTCGCGGTTGTCGTGGGTGCGGCCAGTGCGCGCCAGCCCGTGTCCATGTTGCTCACGATCGACGCGTGCGTCCCGCTCCCGTCGGTCGCCACTTTCACCCAGTAGTAGTACGTTGCGCCCGGTGTCGCCGTCGTGTCGTTGTACGACGTGGCGTTCTGAGACCAGTTGCCGATCCCCCCGGCAAGTTTCGGGTTCAGCACCGTCCCGCGATAGACGCGGTACCAAGCGTCGCCACCGCTGAGCTCCCACGTAATCCGGACATATGCTGCGAAGTCGCCGTCGGTCGCAGCGGTGCCCGTCGGCGGTGACAGCGCACGCCAGCCGGCATCGCCCGCACTGAATTCGCTCGGCCGCTCCCCTGCCGAACCGGCTGCCGCCTTGATCCAGTAGTAATAGTCAAAGCCCGGGGTGGCTCCCTGGTCGCTGTAGCTCACTCCCGTCTGCCAGCTGCCCAGTTCGGTTGCTGTGCCGGGATCGTTCGTCAGGCTGCGATAGACACGGTAGTAGGTGGCCATCGGGACGGCGTCCCAGCTCACCAGGACACGGGCAGTGTCCGTTCCGTCCGTGGCGACCACGTTTGTCGGCGCCTGGTATGCCTTCCATCCCACGTCAGCGGAACTGAAGTCGCTCGGGCGGACGCCTCCCGCCGCACCTGCGGCCTTCACCCAGTAGTAATAGGGTACACCGGTAACCGCGGTCGTATCGGTATAGCTGCTGGAGGTAATCCACGCGGTGAGCGCAGTGGCCTGGGTGGGATCGTTCGACAGGTGTCGATACACGCAGTAGTAGTTCGCCCCAACCGGCTCGTCCCATTGCACGAGCACATGCTCCGTGGAGGTGCCGTCGGACGCGGTGACGGTCGGGGGCATTAGCGGACGCCACCCGGTGTTATACGCGCTGAAATCGCTCGGCGTCTCGCCTGAACTGCCCGTGGCGGCCTGGACCCAGTAGTAGTACAGCGCGCCTGGCGTGGCGTCGGAATCGCTCCACAATCGGGTCGTCATCCAGGGAGTGAGTGCCGTCGCGGTCACCGTATTGTTTGTCGTGTTGCGGTAAAGGCGGTAGTGCGTCGCGCCCGGCGACTCGTCCCAGGTGACGCGCACCATGCTGCTGAATTCTCCATCGCTCGCCGCTACCGCCGCAGGCGGCGCAAGCACACGCCACCCGGCGTCATAGGCACTGAAAGAGCTCACACCGCCACAAAGGTTCACCACCTTGATCCAGTAGTAGTACGTCACGCCGGGCAGGCACGAGCTGTCCTGGTAGGTGGTTGTTGTCCAGTTATCTTCGAGGAGCGAGGCGCCCTGGGTGTTCGTGCTGCGCAAGATCTGACAATGCGACAGGCCGGTCGAGCCGCCCGAAGGCAGCGTCCACGTGACCTCGACGTAGGCGCTGGTCCCGTCGGACGCGGTCACGTTCGTCGCGATCGCGGGGCCCGGGCAGGTGAAGGAGAAGTTCGCGTCACTGACGTCGAAGAAGATGTTTCCAACGGCTTCGACCTTGATGCGAGCCTGCGTGCTGGAGAGATCCGGCAGGGTCACTCCCTGGCTGCCATCGTTGGGCGTATTGGACACGAGCAGGTACGGGTATGTCAGG
>CAZJTF010000604.1:0-2741 GCA_964548565.1 uncultured Planctomycetales bacterium
CACACGACGCACCTCGGTGCCGGCTGGTGCCGTGTGGAGCTGCCGGCCCACCGCGTGCAGGTCAGCCCCCAGGTGTGGAATTTCGGGCCGTGGGAGTCATTGAGCGAGGCATGCCAGGCGGCGCAGATCCAGACCATTGTGGGGCTGACGCTGCCGTCGCCTTCGCCCGTGGCCCGGGAATTCCTGATGGAGTGGCTGAGCCGTCCGGGGCCGGCGCCCCTCGGGCTGGTTCTGAGCCCCGCAACGCAGTCCGGCCGGGATGAAGGCGCCTACACGGCGGCGCTCACGATGCTGAAGGATGTGGCTGCCGCGCGCGGTGAAGGCGTCCAGGTGGTATCCGACCTGTCAGCGGGCTCGGGCGTCGCTCCTGCGGATGCCGTCGGCTTCGCCTGCAGCCCGACATACCTCCCCGAGTCCAGCGAACCGCTCCTCCAGGACATCGCCGCAAAGCACCGCGGCGTCCGCCTGTGGGATCTGCGGGTGCCGGCGCGGATCGGCGGCGCCGTGCAGCCCGTTGGGCGGGTGGCCGTCCGCGGGGTGGGGGATCCGCTGCTCGACCGTCTGGAGGATCCGCTCGACCCGGTGCTCTCCGCCTCAAGGATGGTGCGGGGAATGCTGATTCGCTCACTGGCGGGTGTCGAAATGGCCTGCTGCGAAGCCGTTGCGCTGGATCCGGTCTATTCGGTCTTCGAGGAAGACCGCCACCGGCTGCACGATCCGGACCTCTCCCCGCGCGTTGCGCTGGTCGCGTTCGACGTCATGACCTCACTGCTGAACGACGCGACCCTGACCCGGTGGCTGGACCAGTCGGGCGGGAGCCGGGTGCTGTACTACGAAAAGGACGACGGCGGGGCGGTGGGGGTGTTCTGGCGGCCGTTCGGTCTGTCGCCGACGCGACTGGGGCTGCGGGGGCTGCCGGAGTCCGCGCGGCTGATCGACTGCACGGGAGCGACCGAGCCGGGGCTGACCCAGGGTGACATGCGGGTCGTCGCGGTGAATGAAGTCGTGCGGTACCTCGTCGTCGGGTCCGGCGAGCGGGAGGCGCTGCGAGCGGCGATCGCCGGTCTTGAAGTGCTGCCGTGACCTCGGTTTTACTGCGTGTTTTCCGCGAACCGGGAATCTTCCGCCGTGTTGACTTGGGTTATTGCAGAGGTATGATCGTCCCGCGTGCACGCATCACGCGTGTTAATCCCAAGGAGATGGACATGAGAGCTGTCGCTGCATGGATGCTGACCGCCGGTTTGCTGCTGGTCGTGACCGCGGCCGGGTGCAATGAGAACCAGAAACAGACGGAACCGGTGGCGGTCGCGCCGCCCCAGGCTCCGCCGCCGACCTTCCCGGAGTCGCAGGTCCCCGCTCCGGAGCCGCAGCCGGCTCCTCCGGCCGGCGCGAGCGTGCGTGCCCAGCCGGTCGAGCCGCCGGCCCCGCCGGAGCCGGTGGACGAGACGGTGACCGCGCCGGCGCCCAAACGGGCACGGGCGGCGGCACCTTCCCAGGCCCCCAAGGAGAACTACGCCCGCGCGCCGAAGCGGTCGTCGCAGACGTACGTCGTCCGCAAGGGCGACACGCTGCAGGAGATCTCGACGAAGTTCTACGGAACGACGAAGAACTGGCGCAAGATCTACGAAGCGAACCGCCGGGCCGTGAAGGACCCGGACAAGCTCACAGTCGGTACGCGGCTCGTCATCCCGTAAGGGCCGCCGTTTTTTCTCCCGCCCGCAGACATTCGGAGGGCGCGGCGCGTGAATCCGCGTTGGGCTGATGGCGCCCGTGGCGATTCCCGCGCCGCGTCCTCGCGCGCACAGGGCTCGACACACCCGCTCGAGCAGTCGGTGCAGTACCTCCGCGGAGTGGGTCCGCAGCGGGCCGAACTTCTCGCCGAGCTCGGCATCCGCACGCTGGGCGAGCTCATCGAGTACTTCCCGTTCCGGCACGAGTTCCAGGCGCGCCCCCAGACGGTGGATTCGCTGCTCCTGGATACGCCCGCGACCGTCATCGTCGCGGTGGAGTCGGTGCGCGCCGACGGCCTCTATGGAGGCGGCAGGATCCGTGCACAGGTACGCGACGCGACGGGGCGCATGCAGGTGACGTGGTTCAACGCCTCGTGGATGCGCGAGCGGCTCGAGCGCGGGCAGATCCTGCGGCTCTTCGGGCCGGTCGGCGAGCACAACTCCATCGCCCGGATGGTGAATCCGCGTGTCGAGTGGCTCGACCCCGAGGAAGACCCGGCGGAATGGAACCGCGAGCGGCTCGTGCCCGTCTACCGCGCGACGGCCCGGCTGACCTCCCCGCAGATCACGCGCCTGGTGCAAACGGCGCTCGAGAAGGCGGGCAGGGAACTGCCCGACCCCGTTCCGGCGGATGTACTGAAGGCGCGACGGCTCCCAAACCGGCGCGCCGCAATCCTGGCGATGCATCATCCGGCGTCGATGGATGCGATTGCACCCGCCCGCCGGCGGCTCGCCTACGAGGAGCTGTTCCTGATGCAGCTCGCGATCACGCTGCGCCGCCGGTACGTGGCGTCGCACGTCCGGGCCCGCGCGCTGCGCACCACGCCGAAGATCGATGAGCGGATCCGCCGGCGTTTCCCCTTTGCGCTCACCCGCGCGCAGGATCGCGTCATTGGCCAGATCACGGCGGATCTCGCGCGCGAACGCCCCATGAACCGGCTCCTGCAGGGCGACGTCGGCAGCGGCAAGACCGTGGTCGCGCTCTACGCGGCGCTGGTGGCGGTCGCCAAC
>CAZJTF010000605.1:0-2729 GCA_964548565.1 uncultured Planctomycetales bacterium
GCCCGCATTTCCGGGCCCAAAAGGCAGATTCACTCCGTCTGCTCGCCGGAAATCCGCCAATCACGCGTCTGGGCGCATCGAATGCCCGCCGGGCCGGCGAAAACTCCCGCCGGTCCGCTTCCGACCACCGGTCAGCCGGGGCACGCGCCGCATCACGGACGGCACCAGATACGTGCGACGCCCCGTTCAGGGAATGGCACAAGGTTTGCTCGCACTTTCTGGCGGGAGCGCCTGCAGAACACCCTCACGAGGCAGCGGCGTGTCGAGCGGGGAGCCGATACCGCCCGTCGGCTGGTGGCGCGGCGTTCTGCAGGCCTCCCATTTTGAGGGTGGTGACGGAGACAGAACGAGAAACCAGGCAGGATGTGCGGGATCGAGCAGCTTCCCTGATCAGACGAGCCCCAGCTTCTCCAGGCGATACCGGAAGGTACCCCGGGGGAGTCCCACAAGCTTGGCTGCCTCGGTGATGTTGCCGCCCGCATGGCGAAGCGCGGCCTCGAGCAGCTTCCGCTCCACGGAGGCGAGCGGCAGAGCGCCTCCGGTAAAGCTGAACTCCAGGTTGACGGGTTCGGCGGCCGGGATCTCCGCCGCACCGGAGAGCCCCAGCGACTCCGGCGTCAGTTCGGATGCTTCCGACAGCACCAGGGCCTGCAGCAGAACATGAGCCAGCTCGCGAACGTTTCCCGGCCAGGAATACGCGCGCATCGCGGCAAGAGCCTCTTGAGAGAAAGCCGGCACAGATCGCTGGAGCTGCCCGCTGAAGTACGCGAGCAGGTAGCCGGCAAGCGAGAAGAGCTCTTCGCCGCGCTCTCTGAGCGGCGGGATACGAATGTGAAACAGTTTCAAGCGGTGGTACAGGTCCGACCGGAACTGTCCCTCCGTCTGCTTCTGCTCCAGGTCCGAGCTGGTGGCCGCGATGACACGCGTGTTCACCGCCTGCTCGCTTGTCGCTCCGAGCCTCCGGAACCGGCCGGTCTCGATTGCCGTCAGCAGCTTGGGCTGGAGCGACAGCGGCAGATCCCCGATTTCGTCCAGAAACAGGGTGCCGCCCTCGGCGGTCTCAAGCAGGCCGTTTTTGCGGGCCTTGGCGTCCGTAAACACGCCCCGCTCGTGGCCGAAGAGCTCCATCTCGAAGAGATTCTCCGGGATGGCCGTGCAGTTCACATGAACGAATGGACCGTCCGGCGCGGGCGAATGCTGGTGAATATAGCGGGCAACGACCTCCTTCCCCGTTCCTGTCTCACCGACGATGAGCGTGGCCGGCAGGCCAATCCCCGGACGACCGGGAAGGGCTGCGATCTTGTCCGCCAACGTCAGTACGCTCCGCATCTCCGGACTTTCCGCGATCACGCGCGGTTCGAGGGGGTCGCCCACCGCCTGATTAACCTCGATCCCGAGGGCCAGCTCGCGGCTTTTCAGCAGGCGCTCGACCAGCCGGCACACTTCCCCCACCGAGAGGGGCTTCTCGATGAAGTCGTGCGCGCCGCTCTTCATTGCTGTGACGGCTGTCGTGACGGTGCCGAATGCCGTCATGATCACGACAGGTGTGCGGTACCCGCTGGTCCGCATCCGCTGGAGCAGGTCGAGTCCCGTGCCGTCGGGCAACTGCAGGTCGAGCAATCCCAGGTCGGGTTCTTTCCGGTGGAGCTCGGCCCACCCCTTTTCCAGGGTATCGGCCACCCGGCAGCTGTGGCCCTGCTGGCCGAGGGTCATCGACAGCGCGAGCCCCAGGTTGGCGTCGTCATCAATGATCAGAATATCCGCCATCGTTCCGCCCTGGCTCGTTCGTAAGAAACACGTCGAAGGCCGTTCGTCCCGCCGAATCGTGCCGCACGTCGAGCCGTCCGTGATGCAGGTGCACAATACTCTCGGCCATCAGAACCGCGCCGCTTGCGGCAGATGCCCCCGCCGAGGCAATCTCTCGCTCCGCTGCAAACGTCTTCGGTTGGATCCGCAGGTGCCATCCGCCGCGATTGTCGTTCGGCTCAGCCAGAATGTCGACGGGGTCCTGCCTTTCGCCGGCTGCTGCTGACACGAGGGCATGGAGGGCCGGCCCGAGGTGCGTCGGATCCACGTGGACGCACCCGGCTTCACGCGCGTTGATGGAAACGACGCACTCAGACTCGCGAAGGGGTGTGAGCAGCATGTCGACCTCGATGCACCGCGGCTGCAGCGATGTATTCGTCATCAGGTGACGGAAAGCCTGGAGCCACTCGAGAATCGAGTCCACCACGGTGATGAGCCGCGTATAGCCTTCGCGCAACGGCTCCGGCAGTTCTCGTCGCGCGGCGACCGCCTCCGCGAGCCATCTGACACCCGTGAGCGGACTCCGGATATTGTGCACGATGCAGCGAAGCGCCCGCCCCACCACGGCACGCCGCTCCTGCTCGGCGAGCGCCGTCTGCATCTGAACGACCATCAGCGCCATCTCGTTTACGTCCGCCGCGAGCGTGCCCAACTCATCATGCGAGTAGACCGGCACCGGCGTGCTGAAGTCTCCTCCCGCGATCCGTTTTGCCCCACGGTGCAGTTCCGCAATGGGCCGACTCACCCACCGCTGGACCAGGCGGACAGCGATCAGCGCCACCGCCAGTCCGCAGACCGCGTTCAGGAGCAGAATGCGCAGGATCGTCGTGTGCTCGTGTCCGGGCTCCATGGCCAGGAGCCGAACGGGCCGGGACCCTTCGCCAAGCCCCGCCAGCACGAACTGCTGGTACTGCAGAATGCAC
>CAZJTF010000606.1:0-2728 GCA_964548565.1 uncultured Planctomycetales bacterium
CCGGTACGCCCGGAAAGAATCACGAGTTCCTCACGCACGGCGCGGGCGTGTGGCGCGGCACGTGCACGATGTGGATGGCTCCCGACACCGACCCCCTCCCGAGCCACAGCAACACCACCACCGTCACGCCGATCATGGATGGCCGGTACGTCCGCGTGGAGATGGAAGGCGAAATGCCCGGCATGGGTCCGTACAAGGGGCTCGGTGTGTACGGCTTCGACAATGTCACGCAGCAGTTCGTCTCGAGCTGGATCGACAACCACGGAACCGGCATCGGCACAGGCATCGGCGCACTGTCGTCCGACCGCAAGGTGCTGACCTGGAAATTCACCTTCAACTGCCCGCGCGAGAAGAAGGCGGTCACCTTCCGTGAAGTTGAGACCATCACCGGCCCGAACACCAAAACGCTCGAGATGTTCAACACCGATGCGAAGACCGGCAAGGAGTACAAGATGATGCGGATCGAACTGACGCGGGAACGCTCGGCGACAAGCGACCAGCAGACAGCGAACAAGTGATCGAGTTGAGGGATGGCCGCGGGGGGTGGCGCTGTGTACGTGCGGCGACCGCCCCCCGCGGCATTCACGCCCACGTCCGAGCCCCGCCCCCTCTGCGCAGGTTGTACCCCGCCCGCGGTTGCCCGGCCTCCTCGCCTCCAGCTATGCTGGCGGTAACTGGAGGCCGCCTGTGGTCGACATCGACATCCTGCCGATCCCCGACTGGGGCCTGAAATGCCCGCAGTGCCTGACGCCCCTGGCCGGCATGACGTCGCACACCTGCGCACGATGCGCCGCCCCGCTCGACATGTGCCAGATCATCGCAACGACCCGCCCTGTTCCCCCGGTCGGTCTGGCGTGCCCGGGATGCGGATATGACCTCACCGGCCTGACGCGGAACCGCTGCCCCGAGTGCGGGCGGAGCTTCTACCTGCGCTACCTCTTGCAAGCCCCAAAAGGCATACGTCTCCAGCTCGGCATGGGCTCCGACCCGCCCGACTGTCACGTTCCGAAACGCAACCCCCTCTACACCGGCCGGGAGCGACCTCTGCCTGACTTCGGCCTGAACTGCCCGGAGTGCGAGCACCCGTTGGCCGGCGTGGAAGGCGAACTGTGCCCCGCGTGCGGCGCCTTTCTTGATTTGCCGGCGATCCCACCCGGCGACAGTTGGGTGGACATCGGCCTGTACATCCCGCCTGCGGTCGCCCCCATCGCACGGCGCGTGCTCTACGAAGCCAGCGTCCCTTACATGGTGGATTCCGGCAACTGGGCTGGCGTTTACGGCTTTGGAGCGACGGAACTCGTTTCCCGGCTGCTGGTGCCGCGCGTTTTCTTCCTGGACGCGATGGAGACGCTGACCCGCGCGGTATCCACCGATCAGCGACAGATCCCCGCGTGGGTGTGCCCGCGTTGCGAGGAGAGCGTCCCCGCCGGTTTCGAGATCTGCTGGAAGTGCGGAGGCGACTACACACCCGGCGCGGCAAAGCCTGCAGATCCACCCGAAGACGAACGGGATGACTGAACGGCGTTACGCCTCGAGATCGAGATGGCGGCCCTGCGGCGCGTCGGACGACGGCGCTTCGTCATCTGAGTCGGTCTGCTGCGGATTCTCCGAGAACGCCCGGCCCTGGCTGCCGCTGCCCTCCGCGTCGGCGTAAATCTGGGTGTCGTTGTCGGTGGTTTCGACCGTTGAGTCGCTGGCGTCGACGGCGCGAGTCTGCCGACGTTCGGCGCTGGCGCGTTGGGCGCTTTCGACGTCACGGATGCCCGCGGCTTGCCCCTGTGCGAGCGGCGACTGCAGCACCGAGGCGAGCGGATTGGGCGGAATCGCGGACATGGGCGTGATCTCGTCGCCGGCAGGCCAGCCAAGAGCCGCGAGGGCGGCCGGAGCCACCCGTTCCGATACGGATCAGCGGCTACCTGCTGGAAATATCGGCGAAGCCGCCAAGAGAGCTTGACGGGAATGGCGAGGCGCAGCCGTGCCCCCCATGCAGGTCGCGATTGGATCCGGGCCAACCCTGACTCGCAGGCAGAAGCCGCCCTTCCTGTCCCCTGTGTGCTGTTCGCTGCTTTCAGACTTCGTGCTGCAGCTCCGGGGTGCGGCTGAGCTGGTTCCGCAGGCGGGCCAGGATACTCGAATGCATCTGGCTGACGCGGCTCTCGGAGAGGTCCAAGGTGGCACCGATCTCCTTCATCGTCATCTCCTCGTAATAATACAGCACGAGGATGAGGCGCTCGGTGCGAGTCATGCCCTTCATGAGCAGTTCGCGGACATCCTTCTTCTGCAGGACGCGCACGGGATCCTCGCTGCGACGATCCTGGAGGACGTCAATCTCCTGCAGTTCGCGGTTCGAGTCGCCGTCGTAAAACCGGCGGGACAGCGAGACGAGTGAGACGGCCGTCGCATCGCGCATCAGCTTGTCGAGTTCCGCGCGGCTGACGGCGAGCTTGCGGCCGATTTCCTCGTCGGACGGCAGGCGCCCGAGTTCCGCCCGGAGCACCTTGGTCGCGTTTTCGAGCTTGTGAGCGCGGCTGCGCACCAGGCGCGGCACCCAGTCCATCGTGCGCAGTTCGTCGAGGATGGCACCGCGGATCCGGGGCGAGCAGTACGTCTCGAACTTGACCCCGCGGCTCAGGTCAAATGCCTCGATCGCGTCCACCAGGCCGAAGATGCCGGCGGAGATCAGGTCATCGACGTCCACTTCGTTCGGCAGTTTCGCGGAGATGCGGTC
>CAZJTF010000607.1:0-2727 GCA_964548565.1 uncultured Planctomycetales bacterium
TGCGAATGGAAAGCCATAACTCCCTTTGGTTGCGGCCGAAGGCCGCCTTGGGGAACTAGGCGCGTCTCCACGGTGCGTTCCAGACCTCATCCGTCGTGGTAGGCGCCAGCGCCTTGAATTCACCGCGGACGCGTGGCGGCAGCTTGCACGCGATTCATAATCCTCGCAGCCATGGCTTCAAGTTCTTCAGTCTTCCCATTGGCTTGCAGAGTCTCTAAGACCTGCTGCAGCTCTGGCATGTCAGGCGGTCCCAGCGTGTATACCGCGACGATATAGCTCTCCAGTTGACGGAGGAGCATCTTCTTCTTCAGGAGTAACTCAATCTGCTCGCCTTTGCGCTGCTCTTTGAGCTCTCGCTCATGGAAGCGCCGTTCGAAGTCGGCACGGAGTGCGGGATCCTCTATCTCCTCGGCGCCGATGACAGGCAGGGTAGCGGGCCTCGTGCTAACTGGTGGTTGCACACGCGCCAGGGTAATCTCCCGGAGATCTATACTGGGATCGATTTTCCGGAGAAGACGGTGCAGAACCGGGATGACGAGACGCAGTCGATGCTTCCGCTCGGCTAATAAGGAGGCGAGGTTGGGATCGCGTGGGTGCGGCGGATCGGACACTGTCATCGCACAGAAGAATTCGACTTGCATTGTCGCCTCTCCCATGTGTTTCTCCAGGACGAAGAACGCAATTCGTTTGGGAATCTGCTGCTGTTTCTGAAAGTCGTCCCACTCCCAGGTGCCAGTCGCATTCATAAGGTGAAACAAAGCTTCGAGGAGCTCCGGCTTACTCTCGCCGCGGTCCAAGCGGGTCTTGCACTCGGTCACCAGGCGCTCGATCTCTGCTTCGTTCCGCTGCTCGCGTGCGCTCGCGATCCGTTCATTCAAGCCGCTCAATGCCTGCCCCCAGGCGAGACTGGCCGCACTGACTGAGACGAGGAGGGCCGTGAAAACGCTGCCAGACGAGGGTCTCAAATCCATACGTGACATCCTGCTCATGTCTGAGGCTCCTAGGTTCTAATCAGAAGGGGCACACTGGATCGCTGACGGCACGCGTTTCGCTGAGCCCTTTCTTGTAGACATTTACCGTTCCGGTCGCACCCAAGACTTTCTCCGACTGCGCGTTGTCAAATTCCACGGGGCGATGGCCCGCTTGTGATCTTATATTTGAATGTATGTGAGCAGGGTACCGCCGCGCACACTATAGCAGGAGGAGCCCATACACTAGTCGGATAGCCCAAAGAGAACCAGGCACCTGGATCACCGCCGCAAGGAGCAGGGTCGGGAATAACACCCAACGTTACGTCTTCGCCCAGTCCGTACTGATCATAGCTCCTTCCGGCGAAATTATCGGCTGGCACGAAGTTCTTCCGCAGGCCGTACACAATCGTATTGTAGGTCAGAGGAGGATCAGGTGGAATGCTGCTGCAACTGACGGTGAGCGTCTTGTAGTCCTGGCATGTCTGGGATTGGGTTCCGAACGTGACGGTGGTGGTCTCGCCCGAGCCGCTGGCACCGGAGGTGCCGCTCCACTCCGGCTTTCCGGCCGGGAACTCAACATCCTGCGGGTCTGGGAAGGCTTTGAACGTGAGGGGCGTGTCCTTGAAGATGTTGAGCGTACCGGGCATCGCCATCCATGCTTGAGTCACCGGATTCTGCCACTTGACTGCGGCCACGCCCACGACAGTGAGATAGAGATCGTCGTCACACGTCGCGCCGCGGGAATGGAGGTCCCGATTGACCAAGGTGACGATGACTTGGCCGGGCAGAATGCCTTCGACCCATAGCGACGTCGGATGATCGCTCCAGGGGTATTCGAAACCACTGATGATCTCCTGAGACCTGGCCTGATCCCTCCACACCCGGATCCCACCGCTCCCATTCGAGTACAAGCACCATGTTGCATTTGCCGCTTCAATGGGCTCCCAATTCCGCAGATCGGCCTCGAGCACCTTGACAATGTACTTGAGCTGAGGCCCGGTGTAGGCTTCGACACGCAGTGGTGCACTGGTGCCGGCGTGCCCCATGCGTCGTGTCCTGTGGTGTGGAGCGGACACGTTGATTACACTGTGCCAGGCACATACGTGCTGACCGCGACCCCGACGAACTATGACGCCTGTGAGAACATGGCCCGCTGGGCCGTAATCGATGATATCGAGTCTGATCTGCAGTTCGTACGCCCACCGATCGCCTGTCCATTGGGTGCCGTGCGTCCCGCTTCCTTCCGGATTCTCGGGCCGCATGCAGACGTTTTTGCCGGGACTGCCTCGGTCGGGCAGACTCTCCAGGCATCGCGGCCCGGCGCAGGCCTGCGGGGGACAGTTGGGACAACGAGGACCTGCGGGCGGCCCTCCTTGATGCGGAGCTTATCCCGGGCCAGGACAAGGATTTCCGCCGCCTCCCGCTCGCGCGCCTTGACGCGTTCGATCTGCTCGGGGCTCAGCCCCTGCAGGCGCCCCCGGATTTCGAGCGCGGAGAGGAGAAGGTCCGACTCAGGATAGCCGACTCGTAACTGCTCGACGGCGGCAAGGGCGTCCTCACGCCGCCCGGCGTCCGCACAGAATCGAGCCTTCTCATGCAGGGCCTGCTCCGTTACCGCGCTCGCCAGCCCCTGCGAGACGCACAGGTCGAACTGCGTGATGGCATCGTCGATCCGACCCGCGGTGGCGTAACTTGTGCCCGCCCAGACCCTTGCCTTCTGCCCCTTGGGCGTGCGGGGCGCCACCCCGGCCGCCTG
>CAZJTF010000608.1:0-2721 GCA_964548565.1 uncultured Planctomycetales bacterium
GGCTAGGCGTACATCTCGCCAAGCTGATCGGCGTTCGCAACCGCCTCTTGGTTTTTGTCAGCGGTCGGTCAAAACCGGCCACCTCGGGTCACTTCAAAACCGGCCATATTGAGTAAGGCGTGAATTGCCGGTCCAGTATCCCCGGCGGGTAGTCCGCTGGGGAGATTGGGCATGGCGAACGTACTCGATATGGCGGATCAGGCGACGATTACAGCATTATGGAAGCGGGGATGGTCCCAGCGGCGGATTGCCCGGGAAACGGGCATTCACCGCGAGACCGTGGGCCGGTATGTTCGGCTGTCGTTAGCGACGGAGCGGGCGGCCGGAGGTTCAAAACCGGCCATTTCGACCCCCGGCTCGGACGGTGAGAACCGGCCACCGGGCTCTCCCGGCGACCCGTCAAAACCGGCCATTTCGACCGCCGGATCGGACCCGCCAAAACCGGCCATTTCGACCCTCGGCTCGACGATGCCCGCCAGCACCGGCTCGGCGGGCCGGCGGAGCCTATGCGAGCGGCTGCGGGAGGTCATCCAGGCCAAGCTGGAGACGGGGCTGTCGGCCACGCGGATCTGGCAGGATCTGGCCAGCGAACAGCAGTTCGAGGGCAGCTACCAGTCGGTCAAGCGGTTCGTGCGGCAACTGGAGGCGGCGGCCCCGCTGCCGTACCGGCGGATGGAGTGCAGTCCGGGCGACGAGGCCCAGGTGGACTTCGGCACCGGCGCCCCGATCGTCACGGCCGACGGCAAGCGTCGCCGCACCCACGTCTTCCGCATCGTGCTCAGCTACTCCCGCAAGGCCTACAGCGAGGCGGTCTACCAGCAGACGACGGAGCAGTTCATCCGCTGCCTGGAGAACGCGTTCGTCCACTTCGGCGGCGTGCCCAAGACGCTGGTGATCGACAACCTCAAGGCGGCCGTCACCAAGGCCGACTGGTACGAGCCGCAGCTCAACCGCAAGATCCTGTCGTTCTGTGAGCACTACGGCACGGTGGTCCTGCCGACCCGGCCCCGCACGCCGCGGCACAAGGGCAAGGTCGAGCGGCTCGTGGGCTACGTGCAGGACAATGCCCTCAAGGGCAAGCACTTCGCCAGCCTCACCGAGCAGAATCGTTACCTGCACGAGTGGGAGACGCACACCGCCGACCAGCGGATCCACGGCACCACGCGTAAGCAGGTGAAGAATTGCTTTGAGGGTGAAGAGCGATCAGCCCTGCTGACCTTGCCCGCGAGCCGGTTCCCATCCTTCAACGAGGGCAAGCGGAAGGTCAGTCGCGACGGTCACGTCGAGGTGGACAAGGCCTATTACTCGGTGCCGCCGGAGTACCTGGGCCGCGAGGTGTGGGCCCGCTGGGACTCGCACGTCGTTCGCGTGTTCAATCAACGCTTCGAGCAGATCGCCATTCACGCCAAGGGCGATTGCGGCAAGTTCACCACGGATGACCGGCACGTCGATCCCCGCAAGCGAAGCGGCATTGAACGCGGATCCGCCTGGTTGCTCAACCGGGCGAGCCTCATCGGCCCGCACGCCGGGAAGTGGGCCGAGCAGGTCATTCAGCAAAGAGGCATTGAAGGAATGCGGCCTCTGATGGGCCTGATCGATCTGAGCCATCGTCACTCGGCGGATGAAATCGAACGGGCCTGCGAAACCGCCTGCACGCACGGGGCCTATCGATTGCACACCATCCGCGAGTTGCTCGGGCGGCAGGCTGACCGCCAGGAGCAGTTCGAGTTCATCGATGAGCATCCGATCATTCGTTCCATGGCCGAGTACGGCCAACTGGTTCACACGGCATTCGGAGGATAGATCACATGCATGACTCACTACAGAAGGCATTGAAGAAGCTTCGACTTTCGGGGCTGGCCCAGTCGCTGGATGTCCGGCTGCAGGAAGCGGCCGGCAATGGCCTCACGCACGGGGAGTTCCTGGAACTGATCCTCCAGGACGAACTGGCGGTGCGGGCGGATCGGCTCCTGGCCCGTCGGGTGCGGGCGGCCGAATTCCGCGAGCCCAAGACCCTGGAGGACTTCGACTGGCAGTTCAACACGTCCATCAAGCGGAAGCAGGTCTATGAACTGGCCACCTGCAAGTTCATCCGCGAGCGGCGGGACCTGCTCCTGCTCGGGCCGCCGGGGACGGGCAAGAGCCATCTCGTCCAGGCCATCGGCTATCAGGCCATCAAGATCGGCCACAGCGTCCTGTACCGCTCGATCTTCGACGTTGTGCGCGACTTCCTGCACGATGAGGCCGTCGGTGGTGAGGAGAAGGTCCTGGCTCAATACCTCAAACCGGATCTGCTGATCGTGGACGATATGGGCATGAAGCAACTGCCCAAGCGGTCGGGCGAGTACCTCTTCGAGATCATCATGCGGCGGTACGAGAACCGCTCCACCATGATGACCTCGAACCGGCCCCTGGAGGACTGGGGCAAGCTGATCGGCGATGTCCCGTCCGCGACGGCCATCCTCGATCGCTTCCTCCACCACGCCGAGGTCATCACGATCACCGGGCGGAGCTACCGGCTGAAGGACCGTCCCACCACCAAGAACGTGAAGCTGGAAACAGAAGAGGCTTGCCAGGAGCAGGCCGGATGAGGTATACGGAATCCAAGAAATACTGGCCGGTTTTAATTCGACCTTTCATGGCCGGTTATGAATCGACCCCTGACAGAGAATGCTTGCGATTTCTTCGCTACGTTTGCCGACACTTGTCATCACGGCAAGG
>CAZJTF010000609.1:0-2713 GCA_964548565.1 uncultured Planctomycetales bacterium
ACAGCGTGGCCGGTGACTCCGGTGCCGCACCGCGCCCGCTCTGTGCCGGGCCGAAAAAACAGGCGGCGACCGCAAAAAACCAGACGCTCCTGGGTCGCCTCAGTGCCATGCTGCTGTTGTTGACTCGTGTGCTCATTCCCGGAACTCCTCAATATCGAACGACCACCTGGATCGATTTGTCCGTCTTCGGCAGCCGGATCCGCTCGTGTGGCGCGTCGAGATCCGTCCACTCCTGCCCGTCGATCTCGACTTTCCGGATTGCTTTTCCCTCCGGGACGCGGACGTAGAGCCACACGTTCGCGGGCGGCGTGCGGGTCGGCGGCCGGACGCTTGCGACGATCGTTCCGGGCGATTCCCCCGCCCGGATTGTGAAACCCAGCGGGCCGAAGTACGTGTTGATCGCGTCCACGCGGATACCCTCCGGCGACGCCAGCCATCTCCGCGGCGTGCCCGACGCGAGCCACAGGTCGTCGCCCGATTCGAGCACCAGCATGTCGCGCAGGCGGTTGACAAAGCGCGCCTCGTCCGGACTCTTGTAGAAGGGGCCGCTCCCGTGGCTCCACATTCGGTATTCTTCGGTAAATGTATTGACATCCGGGTAGAGGCACGCGACGAAGTTGTTGTAGATGTTCCGGATCGCCGCCGGCACCTCGTTGCGCTTGAGGTACGCCTGGATCGGGTTCTGCAGGTTCGACTGCCACACCATCCCGCCCTGGCTGAACCACAGGTTGTCGTCGGTGATCCCGTGCACGTTGAACCGCCGCTCGCCCGAGAGCGTCAGGTTGTCCTCCCAGTCGTCCAGGATCCAGTCGGCGATCGGCTCCCGCGGCTCGAAGATGCCCAGGTCGAGCAGAATCATCGGGCCGTACAGCACCTCCCGCGTGCCGGACAGCCGGAAGCAGGGCTGCTCGTCCTCCGGTTTGCCATACCGGCTGTAATACTCCGCCTGCAGCGGCCCGAACTGCCGGAATCGTTGCCGCGCCTTCGTCGTGACGTACGGCGCGTACGTCCCGTCGCGCATTCTCACGACCGGCGCGATCTCGGACGTGCGGAGGACCGAGGCCCGCAGGTCCTCGCGGTACGCCGCCGCCTGCCCGGCGAGGCTCCGGGCCTCCGCGTGCCCGATATCGCCGAGCGCTGCCGCCATGTCCGCCATCCCCGCGACGCAGTACGCGTTGATGGCGAACCAGCAGGCCCAGTCGGCGTTGTCTTCCAGGTGACCGGGCGGGAGCAGGCCGTACTCGATTGGACGCGTGCCGTCGATCGCGTTGTGCATCGTCGCCTTGCGCTGTCGCGTGATCCACTCCACCGCCTTGAACATGCTCGGCAGCGTCTTCTCGAGCCACGCCCGGTCGCGCGTGTACTTGTAGTGCCGCGCGAGCGACCAGAGCACCGTCCCGTGGTCGAGGTTGTACTCGGAGGCGGTGTAGTCGTATTCATCGCTGACTTTGGCCCCGTGGTAAACGCCGTCGTGCGGTGGCTTGTACGTCCCGCGGAACATGCGGCTGCCCTGCAGCGCGACCAGCGTGTCCAGGTACTGCCCGGCGCGCTGCGTGTCGCCGAGCGTATCCAGCAGCATCGCCTGGAAGCACGCCTCGTTCGCGAACACGCGGTAGCCGTAGCTGGCGGCCGGCACCATGTACAGCCCGCTCTTCGGGTCTTTCGTCGTGCTGATGTGGATGTGCGGGATCACAAATCGCGCGAGAGCGTTGAACTTGCGCTCCGGCGTGCTGAAACGCGTCGTCCGCTCGATCATCGTCCGCCAGTAGTCGCCCACGCGCTTCCGCTGTTCGTCGTAGCGCAACGTCTCGAGTTTGTCCGCGTCCGCACCGGCGACGTCGGACACAAATGGAATCGCCAGGTACACAGTCTCGACCTTGCCGGCGGGCACGTCGTACCGGCACGCGACGGCGTTGCTCGCTCCGGCCGCGCCGTATTGCAGGCGTTCGACACGCAGTGCGGCTCCGGTCGGGGGCGTGATGACCGCCCGCAGAATGGGCCCGGGAGGCGGCTCTCCCCAGGCGGGCCGGGAGATGATCCGCCGGCCTGTGACCTCGATCGGATCGTCGGGCTTGATCTGGAACCAGAAGTGCGCGGGCTTGGTTGCGCTGCCCGTGTTCTTTGCCTGGAGCCTCACCATCAGGACGGCCGGTGTCTGCTCGCTGCGCGCGGGGTCATTCGGGTCGAGCGGTCCTTGCAGCAGCGTCGCGAACGATTCCTGCTCGTACTCCAGCCCGTCGCTCTCCCACCGGTTGATCAGGATCGGCAGGTGCTCCTCCGCGGCCGCCATGGTGCCGTTGTGATCCTCCCTGAAATAAGGCGTCGCTCCTGTCCCGATGTAGTAGTGGATCGAATCGCCCGGCCACTTGAGCCGCCCGGCCTCCGCCGCGAAAGCCTTCGTCCCTGTCCGCGAGATGAAGATCTCGCCGTCGTAGCGGACCGCGAACTTCTGCCAGCTCGCGTCGGCCGCCGCGACCAGGTACGTCATGTCGCCCCGCTGGCGGACCCATGGATCCTGCGGAGGGATCTCCCGAGTGGCCCGCTCGTAAGACTGCTCTGGTTCGAGCGGGATGAGGTCACGAATCTTCTTCTTGCCCGCAGACGTGGATGCATCGAACGGCTTCGGATCGTCGGACCGGGTGACGTACGCGTTCATCGCCGGCACGTAGATGGGCCCGTGCTCCAGGTCACGCGTGCTGAACGAGAACGTCCG
>CAZJTF010000610.1:0-1245 GCA_964548565.1 uncultured Planctomycetales bacterium
TGAGATCGAGGGCATGGACATCGCGCACGAACTCTCGCGTGAACGCGCACGCGGGGAGAAGTCGGAGTTCGAGCGCCTGATCGATCGCGCAGTTGAGATCGCCGCCGACCACTTGATCCCGCGCGGCTTCGAAGAATTTCACTGGAAGGGGCTTGCGGCGCCTGAGCGCCTCTACCTCAAGGGCCTGGAGCTTGAGCGCCATCGCGAGGCACGCGGCGGCGCGTACCAAGAGCTCGCCAAGGGTTTCGGCGTGCGCGAGTACACCAGCCTCTACGAACGATCGCAGCCGAATGCCGTGCGCTTTAAGACGGCCAGCGAGTTCAAACGCCAGCAGCTGGATGACGACAGCGCCGTGGGTTCATTTGGCTCAAGTTTGTTGAGGCACGTGCTGTACGCGATTCACGAGACGGTACGCCAAGAGAATGCCCGGGCAGGCTTGGACTACCTGAAGACCGACGGTTCGATCGACTACTGGGGCAAGCGCAAGGCGATCCTCGCCATGCTGGCGTACTTGAAGCCGCTGGCACATGTTGCACACATGCCCCACTGGCAGGCCGATGCCGACGCGGCCGAGCGGCTGGCCGGTGTGATCGAGAACGATCACTGAGCGCCATGGCCTTGCAGCGGTACTCATCACGCCAGGCCTCGCTGGGCCGTTCCGTGCTGGCAGCCAAGCTGGCCGGCGCCGCGTCGTATGACCGCATTGCAGGCTACTTCCGGTCGTCGCTGCTGGAGGTGGCCGGGGAGGCGATCGAGGCCGTGACGGGCAAGGTTCGTGTCGTATGTAACTCCGACCTGGAGCCGATAGACGTTGCGACAGCGAAGGCTGCGCAGCAAGCGATTCGGCAGTCGTGGTGTGCCGCCAAACCGGAGGCATTGGCCGGCACCATGGCCGGTCGGTCGCGCTTCGGTCGACTCTATGACTTGCTGGCCAGCGGCAAGCTGGAGGTGCGCGTGCTGCCGGATACAGCCTTCGGCCTGGTTCACGGCAAGGCGGGCGTGATTCGGTATGCGGACGGTCGTGCGACCAGCTTCCTGGGAAGCGTGAACGAGAGCATCACGGCCTGGACCCTCAACTACGAGCTGCTGTGGGAAGACGAAGGCGCCGAGTCCGTCGCGTGGGTTCAGAGTGAGTTTGATGCGCTGTGGTCCAGCCCACTCGCGGTGCCTTTGGCCGAATTCGTTGTCTTGGATGCACAGCGACTGGCCCGTCGCGAGGAAACCCCCGTAGAGGATTGGCGACGA
>CAZJTF010000610.1:1255-2703 GCA_964548565.1 uncultured Planctomycetales bacterium
CGAGATGCACAGGCAGATCCTGCCTCGGCGGCAGTCGAGACCCCGGTGTACCGGCAAGAGTTTGGGCTATGGGCGCACCAGAAGTACTTCGTCAAGCTGGCCTTTGACGCGCACCGCAGGGGCTCGGCCAGGTTCGTCCTGGCGGACCAGGTAGGTCTGGGCAAGACCGTGCAGTTGGCTTTGGCCGCCTTACTGATGGCGCTGACGGGTGACAAGCCGGTGCTGGTGTTGGTGCCGAAGCCGCTGATGCGGCAGTGGCAAGACGAGCTTCGCGACCTGCTTGGCATACCCAGCGCGGTCTGGCTGGGGACAGCTTGGCTGGACGAACAAGGAATCGAGCACCCGGTCAGCGGACCAGAAGGCGTACGAAAGTGCCCCCGGCGATTTGGCATCGTGTCACAGGGCCTGGTGGTGGCTGGCAACGACATCGTCAATCACATGCTCGCACTGCAGTACGAGTGTGTGATCTGCGACGAGTCGCACCGCGCACGGCGTCGCAAGGTCGATCCGAACGACCTGAACGCGCACCCGGAGATGAACAACTTGGCAGCGTTCCTAGCGCGCATCAGCCCCCGCGCGAAGAGCATGCTCCTTGCGACGGCAACCCCAGTGCAGTTGCACCCGATCGAGGCGTGGGACCTGCTTGCCATCTTGTCCGCCGGAAACGACGCCGTACTGGGCAATGACTGGAGTGAGTGGCGCAAACCGGAACGCTGTCTGCCACTGGTGATGGGCGAGGAGGATCTGCCAGACGACGTTTTCGCAGCTTGGCCTTGGGTTCGTAACCCACTTCCGCCTCGTACTGAAGGGCCGAACTTTCGCCTGCTACGCCAGCGGCTTGGTCTTGAAGACAGCGTCAACGTTGCAGCGGGCGAGCTGATCGCGTCCATCAACAATCCGACCCGGACCCTGCTCGCGCAGGTGTCGCGCGGTTTTGCTCGGGCCAACAACCCGTTCATCCGACACATCGTGCGGCGCACGCGCCAGTACCTGGAAGACACCATCGACCCCGCGACCGGTGAGCCGTTCTTGAAGCCGGTGCGGGTGAAACTCTTCGGTGAAGGTGACGACGAGGCAGTGACGTTGCCCCCGTACCTGCAGGATGCGTACGACGCGGCCGGCGAGTTTTGCAGGTTGCTCAGTCAACGAGTGCGCGGGGCAGGCTTCCTGAAGACGCTGCTGCTTCGGCGGATGGGCAGCTCCATCTACGCTGGTACCCAGACCACCCGGAAGATGTTGGCGACCTGGGGCAACGGGTCGCTCTTCGCCAGGTCTGCAGACGAAGAGGAAGGCGGCGAAGGCGATGAGGCGTCCCAGGCGGCCGCAGCCGAGTCAGAGATGAAGAACCTGACTGCTGAGGAGCGCGGGGAACTGGCACGTTGCCTGAAAGCGCTGGAGGTCAATCACGATCGCGATCCCAAGTTCCAGCGTGTGCTGGACCACCTAAT
>CAZJTF010000611.1:0-2694 GCA_964548565.1 uncultured Planctomycetales bacterium
CCTGCTGCGGGAGCACCGTCTGCTGCATTGGACGGCTGACATCGCAACCGGCTCGGCGCGCCTCGACCCTCCTCAAAGAGGCAGCGACAGTGATAGCCGAGCGGTCTGAGAGGGGACAGCTGATTTTCAGGCGGATCTCCGGGGAATAGCACACGGATAGCCGGAGCGACCGACGCGTAGATGAGCATCACCGAAAACCGCGGAAAGGTTGCCCGGGAGAGTCAGGAGGAACAGGGGTTTGAGAGTAAGTCCAGCGCTTGGCCTTCGTCGTAAGGAGAGCGTCGCGGTGCGTAGCTAAATGACGTGGACGAACCTGGTACACAGAGAGGACGCCGAGCGACTCCCAACCGGCAGCCCGCACACGTTCGTTAACGCACCGACTCGGAGCGGGGGCTCGTGAGGAATCTGAAGTCCTCAGAGAGTCGGGGAGCACCACGCTGCGGACTTGCCGGATGGCCGATCGGATGAATCTGCGGTTAAAGTATGGCTTGCGCTTCGACCGGCATTAACATTCCTCTCCCACTGGCGAGTACGCATGCAAGTAACTGTGAAAAACCAGGTTACGTGTGCGATGGCATCATGATTCTTGAAAAGGGGCGGCGTAAACAACTGGGATCCTCCTTCGCTAAGGGCAAATGGGGCGGATCACCTCGAGCGAAAACGCTGCAGAAGGGCCCCTGTCGCTGTACAATGACCGCAACGTCCGGCAAGTGCAGATGGAAAAGATCGGTTATCAGTTCTTGCGTTTATCCATTTTCCATGTGCCGCAGCATCGAGAGGGAGCAACCCATGCGAATGCTTCGACGCCTCCTTGTGGTGGTTGCCAGCGGGTGTGGGCCAATCTGGTTGTGGGGCTGCTACGCCGGACCCGCCGATCCCGGCAACGAATCCGAGGCTGAGCGCGGGATGGTGAATTGGTCCGACAAAGTGGTCGAAGGAGACGCGGTGGTGCATCCGGACGACGCGGCAAGCAGTCCGATGCTCAGATCGGCCCAGCACACGGATGCGGAGACTGTTCTGCCGACGGGCGACATCATGACGGATGCGCTGCGGTTCCTGCACACCCCTGGCCTGTTTTCAAGCGGACCGTTGACGGCGCCGCTCAATCCTGCAATTTCCCTTCAGCCAGGAGGCAAGGTCCTTTTCACCTGGGAGGACGCCTCGACTAACGAGGATTCTTTCAAAGTGCGAAGGCAAGATATGACAACGATGGGGCTCGTGGACGTTATCCTCGCGGCGGACTCGACAAGTTATCTCGATGATGCGGTGGAGGCGGCGAAGCGGTACTGCTATTACGTTCAGGCGGTCAACGCATCCGGCGTGAGCGACTTTACTGACGCGCGGTGCATCAAGGTGAGCGTGCCAGAGCGGCCGCTGAATCCCAGTGCCGTGCTTACGACCGATGGACGAGTCGTGGTGGCGTGGGGTGACGCGTCGACGAACGAAACCGGGTTCCTCGTTCGCCGAAAGGACTCAGCGACATATGCAACCGTCGATTTTCCGCTCCCGCCGAATACCACACAGCATATAGATGGTACCGCCGTTCTGGGAAGGACCTACTGCTATACTGTTCGGGCGTCCAATGCGCTTGGTGACAGCACATTCACGTCCGCCAGGTGCGTGACGATCGGCATTCCGCCAATACCGACACATCCGCAGGCGATCCTGCTCTCAGGAGGGCGTGTTCAGTTCATCTGGGAAGACGTCTCGTCGAACGAGACCGGGTTCGTCCTGCGGCGCCACGACGTGGCATCCCAGCAGATTGTCGATATTCCGCAGCCAGCCGACTCCGTGCAGTACACCGATACAGGGCTGACGATCGGCAGGACCTACTGCTACTCAGTTCAAGCCGTCAACCAGATGGGCAGCAGCAGTTTCACAGAACCGAAATGCAAGCTGGTCGGTTCTCCGGCGGCTCCGCAGAACCCCAAGGTAGCACTTCAGGCCGGTGGCCACGTCTTGTTTACGTGGGAGGATGCCTCGCCTAATGAGGACAGCTTCAAGCTGCGCCGCCAGGACATGTCGACCATGGCCCTCGTTGATACGAGCGTTCCCGCCGACTCGATGGGCTACCTCGACGAATCGGTGGAGGAGGGAACGCGCTATTGTTACAACGTCCAGTCGGTCAATGCCATGGGGGTCAGCAACTTTGCATCAAAGTGTATTACCGTCAGCGTGCCGGCCCCTCCGGCTAATCCCAGCGCGTCGCTGACAGGCAACGGGAGCATTCTGCTTGCATGGGAAGATGCTGCGACTAACGAGACGGGATTCCTGATTCGCCGTGACGAGCCGGCCACCCAGATGATCAAGGACATTGTTGTTGGTGCCGATACGACCCAGTACATTGATGTAACCGCCGCACTCGGGAGACAATACTGCTATGCCGTCCGCGCCTTAAACCAACTCGGGGAGAGCGCGTCTGCTTCGACCGCCTGCGTGACCGTCGGAATTCCTTCAGTGCCTGCCAACGCCCGGGCCATTCTACTCTCCGGCAGCCGTGTCCAGCTCTCCTGGGACGATGTCTCGAACGAGATAAAGTTCGTTGTGCAGCGTGAAGACATGACCACCCACCAGACAACGGAGATTGCTGAACGACCGGCTGATTCTCTGCAGTATACCGACACGGGACTGACTATTGGCACAACATACTGCTATTCAATCAGGGCCGTCAACCAAATGGGCAGTAGCCCGTAC
>CAZJTF010000612.1:0-2654 GCA_964548565.1 uncultured Planctomycetales bacterium
TGGCGTAATACTCGATCTTCTTGGGGACCATGACCTCGAACATGCGGACCGGCTTGGCAGGAGTGACACGGTAATTGCCCATGGCAGGCTCCAGTTCGGATGATACAAGTCTATGCCACGGGGCGATCGATGCGAATGTTGGCGTGCGAGGGCTGAGGTGAAAGACGAGCCGCGGGCTCAGGTGCCCTTGCGCAGAGCGATTCGCGCGATAACGGGGCGATGATCTGAGCCACGCCCCGTTCCGGTGCGGGACTCGATGGCCGTCAGACCTCCGCTCACGAAGATGCGGTCGAGCCGCAGCCCGGGCAACCACCGGAAGATCGCGTGAACCGGCCACGTCGCGCCGCGTCCCCAGCCGGCCAGCTCATGCGTTTCGACGAGGCCGAGCGAAGCGAGCAGGTCGAACTGCGGGCTGTTCTCGGTGAAGTTGAAGTCGCCCGACAGCACCAGCGGCAACTGCTCCGCCCCGACGAGTTCAGCCAGGTCCGCGATCTGCAGCCGGCCTTCGGTGAAATACGAGAGGTTGCGCGGCGGGAGCGGATGCACGTTATAGAACGCGACGGGCGTCTCAGCGATCGCGATGACGGCGCGGATCTGCGGCTCGTCGGCCGATCCGAGGGGGAGGTCGGTCTCGACCGGCTGGAGAAACGGGCGGCGGGAGTAAATCGCGATCCCGAACGAATCCTCCCGCCGGACGGCCGCGACAAACGGATACTCCGCCCCGATCCCCTCCTTCATCGCTGCGTGCCAGTGTTCGGTGTACTCCTGCAGGAGGAGCACGTCCGGCGCGGCCGCGCGGATCTCGTCCAGGATGGAGGCGGTGTGGCGGTTGCTCACCAGCAGGTTCACGCTCATCACGGTGAACGTTTCGCCCGCGGCAGGCGGTGGGGTTCTCGGCCGGAATCCCATGAGCGTGGGGCCTACCGTCACAAGCACCAGCGGGGCCGATGCGAGCAGCAGGCGGTATCGCCGTTTCCAGGCGGAGACTGCCGCCACGACCACGTACAGCAGCCCCGCGTGGAAGAGGAATGTGCGGATCATGAAGGCCGCCCACGCGGTCAGGACGTACGCCGGCTGCGTGTTTCGGAAATCGGGCGGCCACAGGTAGGCGAATGCAATCAGCGGATACGAGAGGAGCACCAGCCACCACGCCTCGCGGTATATCATCCGCTTGCGTGTCTGCCAGCCGGGCAGGAGCATGTCCCGCAGGCGCGAACGCCCGTCCAGAGCGGGCGACGGAGCGGGGTTGTCCCGATCGGCGGTCACATGTACTTCTCGCCGGAATCTTTATAGAGCTGCTCGACGAGATCCTTGATCCGTTGGGCGTCGTCACGCCGGCAGATCAGCGTGGCATCGTTTGCATGCACGATGATCAGATCATCCACGCCGACGGCTGCGATCAGGTGGTCGGACTCGCTGACGATGACGTTGTCGCCGGCATCCATGAGGCGAACGTTCGGGGCCGCGACCGTGTTGCCGAAGTCATCGGGCTCGATGATCTCCGTGAGCGAGTTCCAGGAGCCCACGTCCAGCCAGTCGCACGACATCTCGACCGTGGCGACGCGGTCCGCCTTCTCCATGATCGCAAAGTCGACAGAGATCCGCGGCAGGGCTGAGAACCGCTCGCGCACCGACTCCGTCCTCTCGGGGTTGGGGAGGTCGGCGGCGATCTCGCGGAGGGCCCGGTCGGTCTCTGGCTGGTGCTTTGAGAGCTGGCTCAGAATCGCCTGGAGGCGCCAGACGAACATCCCGCTGTTCCAGTAGTACTCGCCGCTGGAGAGGTACTGGCGCGCAGTGACGGCGTCCGGCTTCTCCTTGAACTGGCGGATCTGGTAGGTGTCCGGATCGAGCTGGCGACCGCGGTGGATGTAGCCATAGCCCGTGTGGGGTGCCCGCGGCTTGATCCCAAACGTGATGAGCGTGTCGCCATACCGCTCGGCCGCGTCGTACCCGCGCTTCACCGTCTGCTGAAAGACCTCGACGGGGCGGATCATCTGGTCGGCCGTGAAGACGCCCATCGTGCCCTCGGAGTCCTTGCGGGCGAGCAGGTGGGCCGCCAGGCCGACGGCGTTCGCGGTATCGCGGGGAACAGGCTCGGCGATCAGATTGGACGGGGGCAGCTCGGGCAGTTCGGCTGCCATGAGCGGCATGTCCTCGGCCCCGGTGATCAGGTAGATCTGCTCGGGTGGAAACAACCCTCTGAGACGTTCAAATGAGCGGCGGAGCAGGGACTGCCCATCATACACGCGCAGGAGCTGCTTGGGGCGGCCCTTGCGGCTGAGCGGCCAGAGCCGCGTTCCCGATCCACCGGCCATGATTACGGCATGTCGCATCGATGCTCTCTCCGCCTGCAGATTCCATTCTGGGCTCGTCGTCCGGACGGAATCTTACCCGATCTCGTCCGGTTCGATCACCTGCAGCTTCGCAAATTCGAGAATGATGGTCTTCTGGCCCTCGGCCGCGAAATGGATCCCGGCGTAGGTCTTCTGCTGCCGGGGCTCGACCCACATGACTCGTCCAATGCCGTAACTCGGGTGCCGGACGAGCTGGCCCCGTCGCCAGCTCCGCCAATCGGCGTTGGGCGGAAGATCGTCGTGGGTAGCGGTCTCGGGCCTTTCCTCCTCGGTGTCCTGGTTGCCGGAGATCCAGGTGAC
>CAZJTF010000613.1:0-2636 GCA_964548565.1 uncultured Planctomycetales bacterium
GCCACTTGGCGTGCTGGTTGAACATCGAATCGACGATGTGGATGAACGCTTCGTAGCACGAGAAGAAGCCATGCCGGCCCGTCAGCAGGTAGCCTTCGAGCCAGCCCTGGCACTGGTGCTCGCTCAGCATCTCCATCACGCGACCATCGGGCGACACATTCTCGTCCCCGGGCAGAATCTCGGCGGTGGACGTGCGTTTTGTCACCTCGAACACGTCGCCCCACCGGTTGGAGGCACACTCGTCCGGGCTGAAGATGCGGAGGTTCCGCATCTCCGCGTTGAGGCGCATCACGTCACGAATGAACGCCCCCTGCACGCGTGTCGCTTCGGCTTCGACGGCGCCCGGCGCGGGGACCTTCACTGCATAGTCACAGAAATCGGGCATCCGCAGGTCCCGGAGCAGGATTCCGCCGTTCGCGTGCGGGTTTGCCCCCATGCGACGCGCGCCTTTCGGCGCGAGTTCGGAGAGTTCGGGCCTGAGCCGCCCGGCCGCATCGAACAACTCTTCCGGGCGATAGCTTTTCATCCATTCTTGAAGGATCCGCACGTGCTCGGGGCGACTCATCTCGCCCATCGGCACCTGGTGCGAGCGCCAGGTGCCTTCGGTCTGTTTGCCGTCTACTTCCTTCGGGCCGGTCCAGCCCTTCGGCGTGCGGAGAATGATCAGCGGCCACGCCGGCCGGCTGCGAAAGCCTCCTTTCCGCGCGTCGTCCTGGATCTGGCGGATCCGCTCGATCACGCGGTCGAAGGTGGCGGCCATCAGCTGGTGCATCTCCATCGGCTCGCTGCCTTCCACGGTGAGCGGCTCGTAGCCGTACCCGCGGAAGAGCTGGTCAAGCTCCTCCCGCGGAATCCGGGCAAGCACCGTCGGACCGGCGATCTTGTAACCGTTGAGATGCAGGATCGGCAGCACCGCCCCGTCGTGCACCGGGTTCAGGAACTTGTTCGAGTGCCAGCTCGTCGCCAGAGGGCCGGTCTCCGCCTCGCCGTCCCCGACCACCGCGCAGGCGATCAGCCCGGGGTTGTCGAAAACAGCGCCGTACGCGTGCGAGACAGCGTAGCCCAGTTCGCCGCCTTCGTGGATCGAGCCGGGCGTCTCCGGTGCGGCGTGGCTGGGAATGCCGCCTGGGAACGAGAACTGCGTAAACAGGCGATCCATCCCCGCCTCATCCTGCGAGACGTTGGGATAGAGCTCGCTGTAGCTGCCCTCGAGGTACGTATTCGCGACGACCGCCGGTCCGCCGTGACCGGGGCCGGCAATGAAGATCATGTCGAGGTCGTACTTGCGGATCACGCGGTTGCAGTGGACGTAGACGAAGTTGAGGCCGGGGGTCGTTCCCCAGTGACCGAGCAGGCGCGGCTTGATGTGCTCGGGCTTCAGAGGTTCACGGAGAAGCGGATTGGCCCAGAGGTAGATCTGGCCGACGGACAGGTAGTTCGTGGCCCGCCAGTACGCGTCGATCTTCTTCAGTTCGTCCGGGGCAAGTGGACTGGCCATGGCGTTCTCCTGCAGCGGTGTCGGGCTGACTCACTTGTCGAGTACGCGCTGCGTGTGCCGCGCGATCATCAGTTCTTCATTCGTGGGTACCACAAGAACCTGGACGCGTCCCGCGTCCGTCGAAATCCGCCGCTCGTGTGCCGCATTGCGCCGACCGTCGAGCGTGACACCGAGATACTCGAGCCCGGAGAGAATCCGGGCACGCACGTCGGCCGCACGTTCTCCGATGCCGCCCGTAAACACGAGGGTGTCGAGCCCG
Organism: uncultured Planctomycetales bacterium; assembly: GCA_964548565.1. GTDB lineage: Bacteria > Planctomycetota > Phycisphaerae > UBA1845 > PWPN01 > CAYLLT01. The sequence continues at coordinate 1,758 of CAZJTF010000613.1, forward strand.
CCCAGCGCCGCGGAAAGGGCGCCGATGAACTTGCGCGCCGTATAGCAGAAGATCTCGATGGCCAGTGCCGCCGCCGGGTCGGTGGGCGAGCGAGCGACGAGCGTCTTCATATCCGAGGTGATCCCCGAAATCCCGAGCAGACCGCCCTCGTAGTTCAGCAGGCGGCGCAGGTCCTCGGCCGTCATGTTCCGCTGCCGGACAAGGTAGACGAGCAGGCCGGGATCGAGATCACCGCTGCGCGTCCCCATCACCAGACCACCAGTCGGCGTGAACCCCATCGTCGTGTCGATGCATTGCCGGTCGAGAACGGCCGCCATGCTGGCGCCGTTGCCCAGGTGCGCGACGATCAGTCGCCCGCCGGCCCCGGAGCCACCTTCTTTGTCGAGTTGCTCGAGGATGTACTCGTACGAAAGGCCGTGAAATCCGTACCGCACCAGCCCTTCCTCGGCAAGCTTACGCGGGAGCGCGAAAACTCTCGCCCGGTCGGGAATCGTGCGGTGAAACGCCGTGTCAAAGCACGCGACCTGCGGCAGCGACGGGTAGCGGCGCCCGAGTTCCTCCGCGGCCGCGATCTCGGCTGGAAGGTGAAGCGGGTCGAACGGGACGACCTTATGCAGTTCGTCGATCATCGCGCGCGTGATCATCGCGGGGAGGCGGAAGTGCGGGCCGCCGTGCACAATGCGGTGGCCGATCCCCCTCACACCGAGACGCATGCCGCGATTGACAAAGACGTCCTCGAGCAGTTGCACCGCGACCGCATGGTCGGGCAGGGCCTGCTCGCCGGATGTGAGCGTCTTGCCGTCGCCGTCGGTGACCTTGAAGCTCCCGGCAGGCTCGCCGATTCCCTCGATGCGTGCGGAGAGGAGCCGGCGCTCATCC
>CAZJTF010000614.1:0-2636 GCA_964548565.1 uncultured Planctomycetales bacterium
AGCGAAGCGATCCCGAGAAAGAGATTCATCTCGCGGCCGGCGACGAGGAAGTGCTCGACCTTGCCGACGTATTTTCGGACGGTGATGCCGGCGATCATCGTCGCGAGGAGATACATCCCGACGATGCTGCCGTCGATCCAGGTGAAGTTGCCCATGCTGCTGACGCCTCGCTTGCGACGGTCCGGCGCGCGGCCGGTACCCTGCCAGGCCAGCCCCTTCGACAGCCGGAGCCGGGAGCGGTCAGGATAGCGAAGCTCTGCGGCCTGCACCAGTGCAGGGGGATGAGTATTTGGCCTCGCCGATGGCGGAACAACGGCCGGCAAGTGCCAAGGGGCGCCCCTCAGGCAGTCTGTCCCCGGGAACGAGACCTGTTGCCCTACGGCGTGGCTGGTAACCGATACCCGGCCGAACAGTACGGCGGCAGTCGGCTCGTCTAATGATCAGCGGCCGCCACGGGAGCCGTTGCCGGCGGTTTCTCAGATGGCTCGGTAGCCAGCATCGCCTCGCGCTCGACCTGCTGCCAGATCTTCGTCATCACAGTTCGGTCCACGACCTGCTTCCCATTGACGAGCAGCTTCATCCTGAGTTCCGTAACCTTCGGCTCGACTGCGGTCACCATGAAGGTGACGGCCTCGTTCCTGTCGCCTGTAGCGAGCAGCCCGACAACTCCGAAAGCGATCGCACTCGCGATCTTGGCTCCGGTCTGCGGGTCCGTACGCTTTCCGGTCAGGAGACCCGATTGCTTGTCGCTGTGATCGACGGTGAATCCAAGTGCGAAGAGCCCGTTCGCAGCCGCCTTGAAACTATCGTCGTACGAGAGCTCCAGTTGGCGCGTTTCGAGGAACTTGATTTCCGACTGCTTCAGCGGCTGCTCACACCCGATCGTCGCTACGAGCAGAGGAACTGCGAGGCAGCAGGACATCCGCGAGAATGCTCTCATTATCATTTGGAACTCCTAGAACTTCGTCTGACTCATCTTGTAGTCACGCACGATGCCGGCCTGATCGAAGTAGATGATCAGCATGACGGTTGTTTCCGAACGCTCCGAGCTGCCGACGCCGCCGCCCAGACCGCCGCCGCCAAAGCCGCTGTTGCCGCAACCTCCGCCGAGACCGCCGCCGCCAAAGGCAGCACTTGTCTGGCGGCTGGAAACCGTGTCGTAGACCCACATCTCCAGTTCATTCTTCTGCGTGATGATGTTGGGCGTCCCGAACACCTCCACCACTTCGGCCTGGGTCGTTTCGCCCCGAACGATATGCTTCCTGGCTGCCCCGGGGGTCAGCGCACTCGGGCGGGAAGCCTCGGAACAACCCAGCAGGCAGACGAGTGCCGCAGACGCCGCGCATGCAAGGCGCATAGCAGAACCTCCGTAATCAGGTTGCACCATACGAGAGCGGAAAGCGCAGAAGCTTAAACTTCTCGCCATCGACAGCAGGAGACACTTGCGTGCCCCTTGCTGAACCCCCACTGCACAGCTATTGGGCGTTAGTGTATCTCGTTAGAGGAAAACCGTCAAGCACAAAATTCCAGCGGTCCGAAATGCCCCGGCGCTGGTCGCGAGCGGGTTTCCGTCATGGAATACTGAGCGATGGAGGGCGGCGGAACGAGAACGCGACGGGAGCCCTTTCGCGCTTTGCACTGAGGAGGGCAGGACGAACAGAACGGGAGGCCCACCCTTCAGGCGGGCCTCCCGCTACATGATGCGTGATGATCTCATCGTGCACGCCTGGCGCGTGCGTCGACTTACTGCCTGGCGGTGAGCCGGCGACGGCGGATGCCGATCAGGCACGTCCCGATGGCCAGGGCTGCCAGCGTGCCGGGCTCCGGAACGTCGTTCAGGTCATACCGGGTGATATTCCCGCCGATCCCGACCTCGAACCAGTCCACCGTCCCGCGGGCCGAGTCGGTGTAGTTCTGGACGTTCGGCGAGAACGGTGACGTGATATAGCCGAGGTTGAACGAATGGGCACCCGCGGGGAGCGCGCCGATCGTGGCCTGCTCCGTCGCGTTCGCAAACTTCAAGTCAGGATAGTAGCTCAACATCGTGGCGAACGAGTTAAACCGGCCGAAGTGCGGCGACGCCCCGCCGGCATTGGGGATGAACCACTGGCCGTCCGTCAGCGCGTTGTACTCCTGCCAGTTCCCAGGCGCCCGCGGGGTCCCATCGGCCCAGGGAATCCACCACGCGTAGCGGTTGCTCAGGCTCATATCCGACCGCTTGAAGGCAAACATGAACGCCGGCGGCTGCCAGTCGCTGCCGTCACCTTCGGTGCCGAACACGCGAATGTTCAGTGCGCTGATCGCGTCGGCCCGCACGCCGTCGAACGCGGGTGTGCTGATCGCCGCCCAGGTACCGCTCGTCAGTTCCTTGTTGCCGTTCGTAAACTGCAGGCCGTTCGAACCATTCTGGACACGATCTGTGACGGAACCACGCCCACTCGAATCCGGGATGACGACCGTGTTCCAGCCGTAATTACCCAAAGTACCCACGTTCATGTACGTCGTCGCGGCACTGGCTACGCTCGCTGCCAGTCCCGACAGCGCGACAGCGAAGATCCCTCTTCCGATCACATCTCTCTCCTTTCTCCAAGCTGAAACTGCATGGAACAAACGATGGGGGGCTCGTCAGCGGCGGA
>CAZJTF010000615.1:0-2632 GCA_964548565.1 uncultured Planctomycetales bacterium
TGGTGGCCGGCTTCATCGCTTCCTCGGCGAACTCCTTGTAGTCGATGCCGATCGGGAACGTGCCGACCACCGTGGCGCGCCCGTTGCGTTCGACCACGTGCTCGCGGCCCCGCCGCCGTATCCTGGAATCCTTGAGGAGCTTCCGGACGCAATCCAGGAAATTCCCGCGGTCGCGCGGCGTCTGGAACCCGATGATGTCATGCCCGAGCAGGTTTTCGAGTACCTCCGTCCGCCATGGCAGCTTGAAGAAGATGTCCGGCGGCGGAAACGGAATGTGCAGGAAGAATCCCAACTTGTTGCGGACGCCGCGCTCGCGGAGCTTCAGCCCGAGGCTCATCAGCTGGTAATCATGCACCCAGATGAAGTCGCCCGCCTGGACGTCCGCGACGACGACATCCGCGTACTTCTGCATCACGGCCTGGTACGTCTCCCAGTATTCAGGGACGAAGTTGCACCGTGATTGCAGGTCGTGAAACAGCGGCCAGATGATCTCGTTGCTGAATCCGTAGTAGAAGCCGTTGAGCTCGTTTTCCGTCAGGATGACCGGCTTCAAACCATGTCCCTGTCGGGTGCTGTATTCATCCAGCGGAGATTCGACCCCGGCGGCCTCCGTGTCAGTCAGCCCGGGCCAGCCGATCCACGTCCCCCCCAGCGCTCGCAGGATCGGGCTCAGGGCGGTGACCAGTCCGCCGGAACCCGTCTGGATGTCCCAGCCGTCCTCCTTCTTCTGAAGGACCACCGGGAGACGGTTCGAGATGATAATCATTCGCATGGCTCACCTGCTGTTGCCAGCCAGGGACACAGAAGCGAGCAGGAGACAGACCCTCGCCGGCTGAGCTTCGCAGCTCGACGGCGCTCCCGCCCCGTAGCCTCTACCGGTCACCGACTGATAGTAGACCCATCACTGTTGCTCCTCGAATGTCGGCCCTCCGTGCTGGCAGCACACATCTCCGCGGCGGCGATCCGTCAGCTGATCTCCGCCGACCAGTCGATCTCGAACATCGTGTGTCCGCTGGGTACCATCCCGAGCCGCTCATAGGTTGAGATCGCGCCGCTGTTGTTGTGCTCGACGTACAGCCGCAGCCCGCACACGTCGCGCGAGGCCCGCGCGAGTGACGCCACGTGCTGGAAAATCGCCCGGAACACCCCCCGCCCGCGGAAGTCCGGCTGGACGTACACGCTCTGGATCCACCAGAACAGCCCGGCACGCCAGTCGCTCCACTCGTAGGTGATCATGCACTGGCCCACGACCCCCACCTCCATCGAACCATCCTCGTCCCTGCCTCCGGAGGACTGGCTCAGATTGCTGCACGCCACGAAGTAGCGCCCGAGTTCCGGCCGCGCGAGCAGCTGCGCCACCCCCTGCCGCGCGACGGCGGGATCGAGCGTCTTGCTTTCGGTCTCCAGCGCCATCCGGCGGTTGAACTCCGCAATCAACTCGATGTCGTCGGGCATCGCGTCCCGGATAATCACATCCACGGTGCGCTCCTCGCCTTTAGATCTCAATGATTCGCATTGCCCGCACAGCGGACAGGCAGGCTTCGGGCGACGGTCGGGGCGGCCCCGGTCAAATGCGGCGAGGCCGTGCCCGCGCTCATTCTAACCGGCTCGGTTCGCCTGTCAGCCCCACTGCGCCTCCTTTTTTGACAATTTCTCATGAAAACCCTCTGATGTCGCCGGGGTCGATCGCGCCGACTGTCGATGCGTGCCGGCAGCGCGTGCCGATGCCGCCGCGCAGGACACCTATACATGATAGAAGCTCTTTTTGCTACCTGTCTGCTCATACCCCTGGCGGCCGACCCGTCCGCGGCGGCTCCGCAGCCCCGAATCCGTCCCCATTCCCCCGGCCTGCGTCTCGACGGCGGATTCATCCAGTACCAGCCCTGGATGATGAACCTCTCGCCGGAAGATTGGCGCGCGGAGATGGCCGACTTTCGGCGCGCGGGGATGAAAACGCTGATTCTGCAGTGGCTCGCGTCCGGCGACGCCTCGTTCCTGGCCGGCGAGGGTCAGCGCGATCCCACGCGCGTGATTCTCGAGGAGGCGGACCGCATCGGTATGCAGGTCTTCCTCGGCCTCGCGATGGACAACGCGTGGTGGAACCGCTGGAATGACGACGCGTTCCTCGACAAGATCGCCGGGCGCAGCGCCGCCCTCGCCCGGGAGATCCGGCACCGCTACGGCCAGCACGCCTCCTTCGGTGGCTGGTACGTCCCGCTTGAAACCTGGGACCAGGACTACACCCCGGAAGAGGTCACGCGCCTGCGCCGCTGCTTCCGGAGCATCAGCGACGCCTGCAAGCGGGAATCGGGCGAGCGCCCGGTGGCGATTTCTCCCTTCATCTCCGGCAAGGCGTCGCCGGAAGTCCTCGGGCGCGTGTACGCATCGCTCCTCAAGGACTCCGGCATCGATCTCGTGCTGCTGCAGGATGGAGTGGGAGCGCGCGGCTGGGATGACAACCTCGAAGAGTACGTGATCCCCGCATTTCGTGCGATGCGCGACGCTTGCCTGTCCGCGGGCGTCGAGCTCTGGGCCAATGTCGAGAGCTTCCGCCTCCGCCCCGGCGGCACCGCCACTCAACCGGCCGGGTTCGAGACTGCGGAGTACGCGCGCCTCGCCCGCCAACTCACCG
>CAZJTF010000616.1:0-2620 GCA_964548565.1 uncultured Planctomycetales bacterium
CCATTGGTTGATGATGAGTACCTTCATGCGGAATCCCCACGAACTGCGGCCCGTTTCCTGAGGCTCATGGTAAGCTCGCCCACCTCCCGCCTCAATGCAACGGCTACAAAGATGAAACACACCACCGCGAAACTGCCCGTGAGCAAGGCCAGACGCGACGAGGTCGTGTTCGCCAAATGGCGAGGCACGATCCATAGAAAAGCCGCAGACAAAGCGGTGGCCAGCAGCGGTTGTCGAAGCGTACCGGCGAGGTATTCACCCAGCCCGATGCCCATCTTGCGAATCCCGTACAGCGGCAGCCACAAGCCTGTCTTGGCCCACAAGACGATAACCAGCGCCACGGCAGGTGCCATCGCCGGCGAGCACACTCCGTGCATCAGAACCAGTTGGACCACGATGGCGCTACCGGCCGTGACCATCGATGCGATCGACAAGCCGCGAAGGTGCCCCACCCCGACCAGCACCGGCAGCCACAACTCGAACAAGCCTCCCGGGACGACCGACCACACCAGCCAGCGCATCACCTGGACGGTCTCTTGCGGGACAGCACCCTTCAACCACAGTTGCAGAAGTTCCGGAGCGAAGGCAACCAGCAGAAGCGAGGTGAGGCAGGTGACGACCGCGTTCATATGCGTACCGCGCTTGACCAACGCTTTGACATTCTGAGCCTCTCCCCGTGCACTCAGCGTGGTGACCGCGGGCAGGAACACATTCTGGGCAGCCGCGAAAAACCCGCGCAAAACGCTCGGGATCCGGGTGGCTACGTTGTAGACCGCCACGTCAACGGCCGTCCCCTTCCATCCCACCAGCAGGGTCATGGTCGTCTGCATGGCGATGGTGCTGCCGGACCGAGCCAGCGAATGCCCCGTAAAGCGAAGCAGCTCCAGCGTGGCGCTGCGGCTAAGGTGCCTGGGCCGCACGCTGAATCCCGGAACGGCCCGCCAGGCAATCACCATCATGGCCACGTTGGACAAGGCGATCGCCACGAAGAAGGCAAACTGCACCGCAGTGGCGGTTTGCGAAAACCGCAGCATCACCACGGTCAGAACCGCACGCAGCACCATCGCCCCGCTGCTGACCATATTCGAGGCCAGGTAGTTCTGAAACCCCATGAGCACGCCGCTGAAATTCGCCTGGATCATACTGACCGCAAGCGTCAGGCCCACCAGGATGCATGTCCGACGTGCGTCCGCGGCGTATTCGAGCGGAATCGACGCGAACATGTCGGTGAGGACAAACGACACGGCTATGGAGGCCAACACACACAACACCGCCATCCCGAGCAGAATGATGAACGAGGCGGCCACCACCTGGTTCACCTGATCGACATCATCCCGGTAAAACGCGACGGACCGGTTGATCGCCAGACCGAAGGCCCCCTGCAGGATGATGGGATAGTTCAAACCGCTGGATAACAAGGCCCATACGCCGAAGAGCCTCACCCCCATGCTGTTGATCATGATCGGCACCAGCACGATGCCGACCACCGAGGTCACGAATACATAAACCCAGCTCGAGCCGGCGTTCATGATAATGCGTCTTCGCAACGACATAGGCACCCCAGGGGAAGCAGCCAGGCTCGTCTTTAATCACGATCCAGATCTGGCTGCGTCCCTTCGTGCGTACAAGGTGTAGAAGGGCGAGAGAGCCAGACCGGCTGGACCGAGCAGACTGATCAGCGGATTCAGGATTCCCCCCGCCGCCCGCACCAGCAGGCTGTTCTGTTCCGAACTGCCGTAGTAACCTCCGAGGACTCGCGCATTGAAACCGGCCTGCTCCAGAATCTTGCGCAAGTAAGACGGCTCCATCAACCGTTCGCACCAGTTGCCGTTGTAGGGGTTGCAGGTGTTGGTGGGATGCGCCGGCTCCGGCGGAACCGTACCCGTTTCCGCATAACCATCGACCACCGCTCTGATGTCCTCGGCGTTCTTGCCCCGCGTGGCCTTCATCAGCCGGTCTACTTCGGCGTCCGTGAGGGACGGATTCTTCTCGCGAATGATTTCGCTGCGAACCTGAACGTACGCCGTGGTGCAAAAATCCGGCTTGAAGCCCTGTTTGGCTTGACGGCCTCCATGCTCGGCTTTGCGCTGAAACTCCATCAGTGCGCGGCGGATACGCGGGTTGCGCGGATTGGCACCCGAAGCCAGCAGGATGCTCAACGGCCCGTTCGACAAGCCCGTCAGTTTTCCGAGAAACGCTTCGATGTCGTAGATGTGCTCGATGACGTCGTAAGACCCCAGGGCGTGGCATGAGATGGATTGGGTTCGAACAAACTCCAGCAGGGTATCCAGATCGCCGTGAAGGTAATGCTCGGCCTCAAGACCCAGTGCCCGGCCGATCACTCGGGCGTCGCGCGAGGATGGCTCATAGATATCCACATAGATCACTGTTCCGATGCCGAGTTCCTTGGCCAGCAGCGAGAAGCTGCCGTCCCCGCCGCCGTAGTCCACGAAAACGACTTCCTGATACGGCATCCGGATGTCGGACATCACCCACGACAAGAGGTAGGCGAACCGTCGGACCGTGCTGCGGGCGTTGGTGACGTGGCCGCCGAAATAGCGCTTGTTCTCCTTGGAGATGTCCAGGAGCTTCACGTCCAACGGGCCTAGCTTCGAGAAAA
>CAZJTF010000617.1:0-2618 GCA_964548565.1 uncultured Planctomycetales bacterium
GCGCTCGTGTCGAGCTCCACCCGTACGCCGACGCCCGCCAGCTGGTCCCGCACGGTCCGGGCGTACGCCTCGCTCTTCTCGCTCACCGACGCGACGACCACCTGCACCGGCGCCAGCCACAGCGGGAACGCCCCCGCGAAGTGCTCGATCAGGATCCCGACAAAGCGTTCCATGCTGCCGAACGGAGCCCGGTGGATCATCACCGGCTGGTGCGGGGCGTTGTCTGCCCCGACGTACGTCAGCTGGAACCGCTCGGGCAGGTTGTAGTCCACCTGGACCGTCCCGAGCTGCCACTCCCGCCCGATGCAGTCTTTGACGACGAAGTCGATCTTCGGCCCGTAAAATGCGGCCTCGCCGACCTCCTCGGTATAGCTCATACCGCTTCCACGGACCGCCGCCCGCACCGCGTCCTCGGCCAGCGCCCAGTTCTCCGGCGAGCCCGTGTACTTGTCGCTCGCCGGGTCGCGCAGCCCGATCCGTACGCGATACTCGTGCAGCCCCAGCAGGTCCAGCACCTTCCGCGTCAGCGCCACGCAGCCGCCGATCTCGTCGAGCAGCTGGTCCGGGCGGCAGAACAGGTGCGCGTCATCCTGGGTGAAGCCGCGGACGCGCGTCATCCCCGACAGCTCGCCGCTCTGTTCGTACCGGTACACCGTTCCGAACTCCGCCAGCCGCACCGGAAGATCCCGGTAGCTGTGCGGGTCGGACGCGAAGATCCGGATGTGGTGCGGGCAGTTCATCGGCTTGAGCAGGTAGCCGTCCGACAGCTCGAGCTGCGTCTCGATCGCCTTCAGATCGCCCGGCTTGCCGGCGGGACTCGGAAACGCGTTCCCCTTTTCGCCCATGAGCGCGCGGTAGGCGGCCGGATCCGCCTTTTGCAGCTCCTGCAAAACATCCTGTTCGGCCGCCGTCAGCGGACCGCCCTCCGGGCGTGCGCGGACCTGTTCCCACAGCAGGTTCAGCAGCTCGTCGCGCCGGCTCTCGTACAGCGGCGGGAACTGGCTGTCCTTGTAGTACGGGAAGTGCCCGCTGGTGCGGTACAGCCCCAGCCGCCCAATGTGCGGCGTGTAGACGGGCTGGTAGCCGCCCTTCACGAGTTCGCCCCGCAGGTACTCCTGCAACTCGGTGCGGACAATCGCGCCTTTCGGCTTCCACAGCACCAGGCCGCTGCCGACGAGCGGATCGATCACGAAGAGCCCGAGCTCCTGGCCCAGCTTGCGGTGATCGCGCTTTTTTGCTTCCTCGAGCTGTTGCAGGTACCGCGCCTGGTCTTTCGGCGTCGGCCAGGCGGTGCCGTACACCCGCTGCAGCTGCTTTTCGCTCTGGTCGCCGCGGTAGTACGCCCCGCTGACCTGCATCACCTTGAATGCGCCGATCCGCCCGGTGCTGGGCAGGTGCGGCCCGCGGCAGAGGTCCTCGAAGTCCGCCCCGGGGCGGTTGCCGGTCACGTAAAAACTGAGGTCGCCTTCCGCTCGCTCGGCGTTGTCCACCTTGTACCGATTGCCCTCCGCCCGAAGCTTGTTCATCGCCTCGTCGCGGCCCATGGCATAGCGGGTGAACGGCCGGTCCGCGCGGATGATCTCCGCCATGCGGTTTTCGATCGCTTCGAAGTCCTCGGACGAGAGCGGCCGATCCAGGTCGATGTCGTAATAGAACCCGTTTTCCACCGGCGGCCCATAGACGAGTTTCGTCCCGGGGAAGAGGCCGCAGATCGCCTCCGCCATCACGTGGGCCGCACTGTGCCGGAGGACATACAGGCTGTCCGCGTTCGTTGCGTCGAGTTTCAGGATCTCCAGCGTGCAGTCGGAGGTAATCGGCCGGGCGAGATCCACGATTTCGCCGTTGATTCTCCCGGCGATCGCGGCCTTGGCGAGGCCCGGTCCGATCTGGGCCGCGACTTGGCCGACGGTGGTACCGGCGGGCACGTCAAGCTTCTTCCCGTCGGGCAGTGTCACCTGTGGCATCGTTGTTCCGAACTCGAGTGCATCATCATTCGCCGACATGCGGCGCCTCCCCGCATCGCGCGGGGCACCCTGCATAAAACACAACGGCACCGGATCGCGTTCGCGCGGTCGGAGGGCATCAACGGTCTGGTTCCGTCAGATGCCATATCAAGCCGACGTGCGCGTCATGGATCGGGTGCCGTTAACAGTCCGTGATCAATGGTGTTGCGGCGGAACCGGCAAGACCGGCACACTGCCGCTAACTTAGACCTACTACTAGCATAGTCCCTGCCGCCCCGTCAAGCCCGAATCCAGTGCCGCCCATGTCCCGCGGGCAGCAGACCGGACCGTGCCGATCCTTCAAGCACCTCTGAAACACCCAAACGGGCCGCCCCATCTCACCAGAAGATCGCGTACAGGCTCAGCGTCGCCAGCACGACCAGGACGCCCCACAGCTTCACGTCGCCCTTCGAGTCCAGATTCATCCGCTCGTTCACCGGCAGGGTCACCGCCTGCGGCATCGGCATGGCCACCCGCATGAGCGCAAGGACGAGCAGCACCACCCCGAAGCAGACAGCCATCCGGTTCAGAAACGCCAGGTTCGCCAGCGACTGGGCCACCTCGGTTTTGCCAAAACCCGGAATCCTGTCCGCCCACTTCAGAAACGCGTACAGC
>CAZJTF010000618.1:0-2606 GCA_964548565.1 uncultured Planctomycetales bacterium
GGTACAGTGACCAGCCTGAGAACCTTCGCGTTTAACTGCGGGGGTTACGGCGGGTTGGTAGACAAGAACGGCGCCCTCTGGAGCGCCAAGGGGCCGCTGCGGTACAACCCTCTGATGCCGGGCGATATCCAGTGCTTGAACTTTTCAGCCAATTACGGGCTCGCTCTCGATCCGCAGACTGGCCACGTCTGGTCATCGGGGGAAAGTGGCACGGCATATGAGATCGACGACGAGGCCGGCGAGCAGGTCGGCCTCCCTCATGATCAGGGCTTGCCCGGCCAGGGGATGTGTGTCGACTGGGAGGGACACGCGTGGATCGCGGAGGTCAACGGCTACCGGATAGTCCACATCGCCCCCACCACGTGGCCTCCCACGCCGGGGAACTACGCCGTGCTCAACCGGATTACTCTCCCAGGAGGTTCCGGTACTACCGGTGTGGCTCCCGACGCCTACGGCCGGCTGTGGGTCTCTTGCCGTTACAGCCACAAGGCCGTTCGCATCGACCCATACACGCAGACTACGAAGGAGGTGTCGCTGGGCAGCGATGCAGGCCCCTACAACTACGGCGACTTCGGTTCCGTGACGGGCCAGCAATCCGCCCTCCGTGGTACCTGGACGGTCGTGCACGACGGCACTGTCCCGAACGCCCGCTGGAACCGCTTGTCGTGGAACACGGAAGCTTGCGTTCTTGATAATCCCGAAAGCTGGCCTGATCCGCACGTGCCGCCGGGTACGAAGCTGAAGGTCCGCGTGAGAGCGGCAGACGATCCGCAGGACTTCGACGACGACCTGGCCTACGTGCCGGTTGAGAACGGGGCGGTCTTCTCGGGGGTCCGGGGCCGGTACGTGCAGGTCGAGGCGACGCTGATCGGCTGGTACGCTTACGCCACGCCGCGCACCCAGCTCAACCCGAATCCCACGCCCACCTTCCGCACGCCCACGCTGTGCAACCTGACCGTCGAGCACTTCACGACTGCTGGCGACTGCGACGGCAATGGCGTGCCGGATAGCTGCGACATCGACGGCGGCGAGGGCACCGACTGCAACCAGGACGGCATCCTGGATGAATGTCAAAAGGGCATTGACTGCAATACCGACGACAAGCCCGACGAGTGTGACCGGCTGGCCGTTTTCGTCGGCACCAATCGCAGGTCGAACGGCGTTGCGAAAGTGTATCGTTACTCGGGAGCGCCGGCTGAGGACCAGGGCTGGACGGACCTGACGCCGAACGGGCTGGAGGGCGCAGCGGCGGTCCGGACGATCGTCGATCATGGCGGCTACATGTACGCCGGTGTCCAGCTGGGATCTGATCCTCTCTCGGCCGGGCGCATCTGGCGCTACGACTCCGGCGCGGGCGCCTGGACGAAGCTGCCGGTTTCTTTCGACCAGTCTGTCACCGCCCTGCACGTGATGCACGGTCGGCTGTACGCCCTTCTGAATTCCGGCAGTATCCATCGTTATGACGAGCCGAACTGGACGCTGGTTGCCGATGCTGGAGCGGCGGCTTGGCCCCAGGTGGGGATCGTGTCGCGTATCTGCGGAGGCCAGGAGGCACTTTACGCCGCTGGTTCGGCCAGCCGGATTCGCCGCCTCGACCGAACGCTGGGTTTGATCGACCTGGGCCTCGGCGGCGGCATCACTCGCTTCGCAGAATTGGATGATCGGCTCTACGCCGTGAGTGACGCTGGCCAGGTACTCGAAATGCAGCAGGCATCGTGCCAATTGCCCCGCGACGGCCAGGATGCGTGGTTCAGTTCATCCGTCGAGACGACAGGGATTGGAAACCGCTCATGCGCCGCATTCCAGGGAATGCTTTATATCGGCACTGGCGGTGGGAACTGCAGTCTCCCGAGTACCTGCGTTCCCGCCCTCTGTAGTGATGAAGAAAAGCAAGGAGCACGGCTCTGGCGATACGATCCTGCGTCCCCCGCGGGGAGCCGTCTTTCTCATGTGAAAACCTGGGCAACCCAAACCGGGAACGTGGCTGTATGCGCGATGGGCGCGCTGCAGGACCAGTATCTCTATCTCGGTCTCGGCGTCTATGAAAACCCGACAGACAATAACCCGTGGCAGGCTGAGATCTGGCGGTACGATGGCCAGAACTTCATTCGCCTCGCTTCGTCTCAGTTCTTTGGCGGGGATGTTCAGACAATCTATGTGCGCCCGGGGACCTCGCCGGACTGCGACGGGGACGGCACCATGAACGTCTGCGAAATCAATCAGGGAGCCGCCACCGACTGCGACGGGAACGGGGTGCCGGACGAGTGCGACCTCGACAATGACGCGGACGGCACAAATGATGGCTGTGATCCGGACGATGATAACGATGGCATCCCTGACGACGGTGACGCCAGCGGGGTCATCGGCGACGACCGCTGTACCGGCGGGCAGGTCGCGAACTGCGATGACAACTGCCAGTTGGTGGCGAATCCCACCCAGTCCGATGCTGATGGCGACCAGGAAGGGGACGCCTGTGACTCCACCACCGGCCTTTCGCGTTACGATTACGATGCCGACGGGGACGTGGACCAGGATGACTTCGGGCGCCTGCAAGCCTGCGTGACGGCCCCCGGGGTATTGCCCACAGATCCCGCGTGCTGCATCTT
>CAZJTF010000619.1:0-2605 GCA_964548565.1 uncultured Planctomycetales bacterium
CCATGCCGATGAAGCTGGTTCTGAGGCCCTGCTCGGTAAAGAGCCGGTGGGCTTCAATCGCGCAGCCGATCGCGCCGGACTCCCCGCAGTGCTTGTGCACGATGATCTCCGGCGTGACGCCGGTGCCGACGAAGCGCGACTCGATGAAGTCGACTTGGCTCTTCACGGCCGCCAGGTTGTGCTGCGTGCCGCCCTGGAGCACGAACTTTTTGCCCAGCTTGGCGAGATTCGGCACCTGTGCGACATAGAGCCAGATGTTCTTCGGCAGCACGGCCGCCAGCCCCGCCATGATCTCCGTCGGCGTCCACCCCTGGCGCTGGAAGTCGACAATGTCTGACTGCATGAACACCGCGCAGCCGTAGCCGAACTCGGGCATGGCCTGCGCGCTGAACGCCAGGTCGGCGTACTGCCGCACGTCGAAGCCGAACCCCGTGGCCGTAGACTGCAAAAAGTACCCATTACCAGCAGAGCACTGCGTGTTCAGCTTGAAGTCCTTGACGCGCCCGTTTTTGAGTACGATCAGCTTGATGTCCTGGCCGCCGACGTCCACGATCACGTCGGTGCCGGGGTAGAAGTGCAGCCCGCTCTCGGTGTGCGCGACCGTTTCCACCAGTGCGACGTCCGCGCCGATCACGTCCTTCAGAATGTCTTTCGCGTAGCCCGTCGTGCCGACGCCGAGCACCTTGAGCGTGCAGCCCTGGCTGGTGATCTGGTGCTCCAGGTCGCGGAACACGTCCATCGTGTCTTCGATCGGGTTGCCCTTGGAGAGCTGGTAGGAAGCGGCGATCACGTTGCGGTCGTGGTCGAGCAGCACCGCCTTGGTGCTGGTCGATCCGCCGTCGAGGCCGATGAAGCCTTCGACGACCGTACCGGCCTTCAGCGCTGCCGGCTTCCACGGCTCCTTGCGGTAGCGCTCCTTGAACCGCTGCAGCTCGGCCTCGTCTTTCACGAGGCCGGAGGAGCCGCGGGCCTTCTTCTCCTCGACGCGCCCGATGTCGAGGTACCACTTGAGCATGCCGGTGCCGGCGTAGACGCCCTGGTGCGGGTTGTCCTCGATCTCGCCCTTGGCGAACTCGACGGCCCCCAGCGCGGCAAAGTACTGGGCGTTGTCCGGCACGATGATCAAGTCCTCGGGTGTGGCCCCTTCGGGGAGCGCCACGCGGCGTTCCTTCCAGACCAGCGGGATGTTGTGGCGCCAGCAGTCGCGCATGCCTTTGATGTAGCAGTTCGGCCCGCCGAGCAGCAGGACCTTCGGCTTGAGGGTGTGGCCGCGCGTCAGGACGGACAGGTTCTGCATGATGATGGACTCGAAGAGCGAGGCCATCAGCTCGTCCGAAGGGACGCCCTGTTTCTGGAGGCCGTTGATGTCGGTCTCGGCAAAGACGCCGCACTTGCCTGCGACGGGGTGCAGGCGGAGCCCCTCGTACCCCATCTGGCAGAGCTGTTCAGGCGGGATCTTCAACTTGGCGTTGATCTTGTCGATCACCGCGCCCGTCCCGCCGGCGCACTTGTCATTCATGGACGGGATTTTCTTCTTCTTGCCTGTCTCCTCGTCGGTCTTGAAGACGATGATCTTGGCGTCCTGGCCGCCCAGTTCGACGACGCTCTGGACGTCGGGGTACAGCTTTTCGACGGCCAGCGAGACGGCATTGACCTCCTGCACGAACTTGGCGCCGATGTGTCCCCCGATGCCGGAGCCGCCGGAGCCGGTCATGAAGATACGGAACGCGGTCTGCGGCACGTTCGGGAATTGCCGCTCGATCGCCTCCAGCATCTCCAGGCACTTCTCGGGCTGCTTGGTCTCGTGCCGCTGGTAGTCCTTGGCGAGGATCTCGTCGGTCACCGGATCGACCACCACGAACTTGACGGTGGTGGAGCCGACGTCCAGCCCGATCATGAGCCCTCGCGGGTACTTCGCGGTGCCCTCGAACGGCAGCGGCGCCGCCTCCGGCTTGCTGCGTGCGGCCTGCAGCCCGGTGATGTGCAGTTGGACGAGGCTTGAGGCTTGGGGCTCGAGGCTCGCGGAGGAGCCGCACCCGCCCGAACTGCACCCGCCGGAGCTGCAGCCGCCGCCGGTGTGAGGATGATCCGATTTGAGCTGAATGGGTCGATTCATCGCAATCTCATCCCGAAGAACTTAGAATTAACCGTATGCAGGCAAAACTGGACAAGGCCGAAGTTCGAGCCTGGATGGAGCGGTGGCAGGCCGTCAACGCGTACGAACGCCAGGAACGTCTGGCTATGAGCCTGGAGGACCGGTTCGCCCAGTTGGCCCGCCTGATGCGCATGGCTCGAACACTGGGGCTGCGCTCTTCCACGGAGGCCGAAGATCAGGCAGTCAGAGAGCGATGGCTGCGACTCAAAAGAGGCGGTCATGGTCGAGGATGACGCTCTTCTTGAACTCATGGGGGCAATACGTGACCTGACGCGCTGGCTGGAGACCAGTGGCATCCCCCATGCTCTCGTCGGCGGAGTCGCCGTCGCTGCACTCGGGCATGCCCGGATGACGGAGGACGTAGACGCCGTCGTTCTGGCCGGTGACAAGCCGATCGAGGAGATGCTGTCGGATGCGGAGCGGTACGGGTTTGTGCCTCGGAACGTGAAC
>CAZJTF010000620.1:0-2586 GCA_964548565.1 uncultured Planctomycetales bacterium
TCGCGGTTGCGGTCATCACGCCCCGCAGAGGACTTCCACCTCCAAGATTCACAACGTGCTTGGCGCACAAAGAACCGGCCCCACCCGAAGGTGAGGCCGGTTCCGGGAGCTACCCACGAGTCAAGAACCCGGTAGCACTTATCCCAGCAGCGACAGCACGCTCTGCGGCTGCTGATTGGCAATACCCAGCACGGACGTCGTGCTCTGAACCAGGATCTGGGCCCGGGTCATGGCAGCCACCTCGGTGGCAATGTCCGCATCGCGGATCGCCGACTCCGCCGCCTGCACGTTCTCGAGCGCCACCCGCTGGCTGTTGATGTTCGTCTCGATCTGGTTCTTCTGCAGACCGCCCAGACGCCCGCGGATGATCGCGACCTGGCTGATGGCCTCGGTCACAATGCGTTCGGCCCGGCCCGTGTTGCCGTCGACGACCGAGTTGGCGCCCGCCCCGTTGATCGTGTTGAGGAACCCGACCTTGGCGTTCCCCAGGTTGCTGCTCGCAACCGACGGGATGCCGATCGAGACCTGGGCATTCGCGACGACCTCCGGCCCGATCTGGAACGTCGCACCACCGCCGGTGATCGCGAAATTGGTCGTGCCGAGCGTCGTCGCCCGGGCGGCCGTGAAGTCGATCACCAGGTCGAGGCCGTTCGAACGCAGCGAGGCAACCGTGCCCTGCACGCGGGCCGACTGGCCGTTGATGAGGACGGTCGCGTCCTGGCCGTTGTCCTGCACCGTCGAGCCGGTGGCAACGATGAAATTACCGTCGATCGGCTTGACCGACACCATCCCGTCGGAACCGTAGCTCTGGCTGTTGAGCAGGAGCTGCGTGCCCGCACCCGAGCCGGTCACCGACGCCGACACGCCCGTCAGATCGGCGAACGAGTTGATCGCCAGGGCGATGTTCTGCACGCTCAGACCGCTGGCGAACGAGAAGATTTCGGTGCCGCGGTTGCCGGCCACTTCGATCGTCACGTTACCCGCGATCGCGCTGCCCGCGTATGCCACCTGGGCGGTCTGAGCGGATCCGACGATCTCCGCCACGACATTGAGCGAGGCGCCGGCCGGAACCTTCGCTCCGAAGATCGTGGCCGTGGCGATGGCCGAGCTGGCAATGCCCGACAGGCTGTACTCAAAGTTGCCGTTAATCAGCTTTTCGCCGCCGAACTGCGTGGTGTTGGCGATGCGATCGATGCTCTCGAGCAGCGAGTCGATCTGGAGCTGATCGGCCTGGAGCTCGGACGCGCTGTTCGCACCGGTGTTGGCCGCGTGGTTGATGAGGCCGCGGATGTCGAGCAGCAGCGACGAGATCTCGTTGAGCGCCCCCTCGGCCGTCGAGATGACGTTCGTGGCGCGGGTCGAGTTCTCGATGGCCTGGCTGATGCCGCGGATTTCGCTCCGAAGGGTCTCGGACGCAATCAGGCCTGCCGGGTCATCGCGTCCGCGGTTGATGCGCAGACCCGTGCTCAGACGCTCGAGCCGCAGCCCGAGGTCAGACTGGTTCGCCGCGAGGCGATGCGCTGCCTGGATCGAGGAAATGTTGGTGTTGATGCGACTCATGGTATCCTCCCTGACAGTCGGGGCAAGTATCCGTTCTTGCACCGTCCGGGACACAGCCGTGTGTCCCGTCGCCGAACCGACATGGTCCGGCTAACCCGACCCGCCAGCAGCGGATTCCACCGCCCCTCTTGCGGGATGCCCGGCGTCCCGAGGAACGCCCGGCGTGAGACAGGCCTGATTCCGGTCCTCCCGACCGGCTCGAAGTTCCGACGCGTCCGGCTGCTCCCTGCCTGTCGCGTCCGTCCTCCGGTTTCGTGCCGCCCGTCTCGAGTGGCACCCCGAGTGTCGGCCGTTCCGGGGGGGTCGCTTTAGATGAAAACAAGGCGCGGCATTTTTTGCAGCATATCGGACGCTGCCGCGACCCGGCCGCCCCGCACTTCGGCATTTTTTGCCGCCCCTCCGGCAGTTTCATCCGGCGGGTGGACGGCCAGTCGGCACCGGCACGAAGCCTAGGGCTGCGGGTCCTCCGCGTGAGCACTGGTGACCGGCGGCGTCTTACCGGGGCCTTCCCGCACCTGCGCGACCCGCCGCTCAAGCGTGCGGTGGAAGAGCCGGTCGCCCTTCTCCATGCCGTCGACGGTAAACGTGAGGACCTGGCCATCTTCGCTGACCACCGTGAAGTGACCGTCGCCGATCCAGCTCTCGGCCGGCGTGAAGTCGATCATCTCGATGTCCTGGAGACGCACCGACCGAGGGGCGCCGGAGGAGCCGTACACGACCAGGCGCCCGTCAGTCAACACGACGCCGCCCTCCTTGATGGAGAACGTACCCGAGGCACAGAAGAGCTCGATCTGTTCGCCGGGCTGCACAACATTCATCGCCCGCAGCGTGGCGACGTCCTTTTCACTCATCTGCACGCCCGTGCGCGGCGTGTTGTCCGGCGACAGCGCGGCCATCGTCCAGAAGCCTAGTCCGAGGATGAGCCCGAGGAGGCTCAGAATGATTCCGGCGATTCCGAGTCCGCGCCCGGCTCAGGGCAATCGCATCTTCCTGAGGCTCTCACCGCCGTCCTGGTCTCTGCTGACG
>CAZJTF010000621.1:0-2565 GCA_964548565.1 uncultured Planctomycetales bacterium
CCGGGGGCAAGTCGGCGGTGTACGAGTTGGTCCGGGCGGTGCGTCCGCGGAAGGTTGAAGGGCCAGTTGGATCTGTGCGAAGATGCCGAGTTGTACAAGTTGGCCGAAAGCATGGCTCTCGGTGTCGAGCGAATTGACCACAAACAGATCGATCGCAGGCGGAAGCGAATCATGGCCCAACCGGAGTTCACAAACTACCGTCGAGACCCGAGATCACCGACGGGAAAGCGATGGAGGAACCTCTCGGCGGTGGAGCGTCTTAGTTGTGTGCACCAGTTGCTGGCGCGTATCGATCCCGCAAGTGTACTGCTCAGATACCTGGCGGCTGTCGACTGGTGTTATCGTGTGCCAGCAAACCAGCAGGTGCACTCCCGTCCCAAGACAATGGTAGGACTCTTGCACAGACGTCGTGATCGCTGGGGGGTCGTGCACTGCCGCTGCAAACTGGCCCCCTCTCGAAATGGTGTTGACAGAGCTCTCAGTGCTACTGGGCTCCTCGCGACGATTCACGAACAGACGGCCAGAGCGATTTTATACGGCACCGCAATCAGCTGACGGTGCGGTGGTTAAAAACGGTCAAAAGCGACTAATGATTCCTGCTCATCTTGAGATGAAAACGTGTTCCCGGTGGTAGGTCATCGCCGCGGGGTCGGGGGCGAAGCGGGTGGGTCGGCGGAGTTCGCGGCCTTCCAGATCCAGCAGGGTGTGTTGGTGGAAGATCGCCGGCGTGTCGATGCGCACGCGCGGTGAGATCATGACGCGGAACGACGCGTCGAACGTGATCAGGCCGCGATCGAAGGCGCGGTCGTAAAGGGCGTTCAGAGCGATTCCATTGCGCGGGTCGGCGCGTCGGTGCGTGTCGGTCCGCCAGGGGATGATGTGGCTTGCATTGAGGAGCTCCGAGACGGACAGATCCGAGAGAGCGCATCGGCCTTCGTAGCTGGCCAGTACCGCGGTGCGGAAAAAAGCCTGGACCCGGCGCGTTCGCGTTGTGCGTTCTACCTCCGTCGGGCCTTGCGGCAGTTCGAGTTCGGCCTCGAGCACAGGGGCGTCTTCACCGGTGAGTCGGACGTAGGCGGCCTCGGCCTCAGCGGCGATTTGCTCGGCATTGGCCTCAAACTCGCGCCAGAGCGATTCGTCCGCGTCGCTCGCGTTGCCGAGACCGGCGACGTTCCGCGCCCTATGGACGGGGTCGAAGCTCGCAAAGTTGGTCGCCTTCATGGCGACGGCAGATGGTGTGCGTCCGATCCGGTGTGCGAGCTCGATGATCTCGGGGTTGAGCCGGTGGAGCTTGCCGAACGGGGTTCGGCAATACAGCCGAAACGTCACCAGCAGCTGATCTCGTGACCATCGCACGCCTGTTGCCATGCGACCTCCGCGAAGTGTTCTCCGCTATTGTGTCTCAAGCCTGCGGCTTGAGGAACGGCCGCCACGGAGGGCGGCCGCTACGAGCCTGCCTGCGCCGTCGGATGGAGTCCATTCCCGCAGCTAAGACCAGACGGACTCTTGGGGAATGGTACCACCTGATGCAAGCCACTGCCACAATTAAAGATGGCCGGACAAAGCCCGATACCACAGTGCAGAATCACCGGCTGGAAGCCGGTGCCACACCTTTCGGTCACTCCCACCTTTCGGTCACTCCAGCCGATTGATGACCAGGCCGGTGGCGAGTTTGGGGTAGAAATAGGTGCTTTTCTGGGGCATGAGGTCGCCGGCTTCGCTGACGGCGCGGAGTTCGTCCATGGTGCAGGGTTTGCAGAGGACGGCGATGCCGCCGGTGGCCTTTGCGTCGGCGATGGCGTCGGGGGCGGCCTTGATGTAGTGGATCGTGGGGGCGGCGCCGCCGAGGGCCTCGCCGGTCACGAGTTCGTCGATGAGATAGCGGTGCAGGTAGGCGAGATCGAGCTCGCGCCAGGGGTCGGTGCGCTCGGGGGCCAGGGCATTGAGCACGCGGCGCTGGGTGAAGCGGGCGGCATACGTTTTCGCGCCGTCGGCCACGTAGAGGACGACGTCGGCGGCGCCGGTGGCGAGGGGGGCCTGGGGATCGGCGGACGTCGTCGGGGAGAGCGTCAGACCCTTTTCGAGGGCGCGCAGGACGCGGGCGGGCGGGACGCTGCCGAAGCCGCTCAGGACGCGGTGCGTCGGCAGGATCACGGCGCCTTCGTCCTCCATCGCGCAGAAGCCGACCAGCACGAACTGGGCCGGGTGGTCGAGGCGGAGCGGGCCGGTCTGGGCGGTGAGGGCGTCGCGGTAGTTCAGGGCCGTCCCGTAGCGGTGGTGGCCGTCGGCAATGTAGACGGCGCGTGTCTGCATGAGGGACTGCACCTGCTCGATGGTGGCGGTGTCCTGGACGAGCCAGAGGCGATTCCGGACGCCTTCCATTTCGGCGACGACGTCGGGCTCGCGATCGCTGACCGTCAGCAGGGAGCTGATCGTGTTGCCGGGGTCGCTGTAGAGGCCGAAGACGGCGGAGAGCTGGCAGCGGGTCGCCTTCATCAGCTGGAACCGGTCTTCCTTGGGGCCGCCGAAGGTCTGCTCGTGGGGGAAGACGGTGCCGGTGCCGAA
>CAZJTF010000622.1:0-2558 GCA_964548565.1 uncultured Planctomycetales bacterium
CGGGGCGGGCATTGAATTCACGTTCTCGGAACCCGTCGAGGCGTTCGGTGTCTGGGTTATGGACGATGCCATCGAGGCAAGCCGTTTTGTTCTGAAGGTCACGGAAGCGGGCGGTACGACGACGGCGTCAACGCCGATGGATTCGGGCAACGGAACCACTCTGGCTGTCGAGGGCTTCCTCGGCGCTGTTTCAAGGGTCGGCATTACGAAGGCGGTCGTCGAGCAGCAGACGCTGACGGGTACGCCGTCAAACGCAGACTTCTTCTATCTCGACCATGTCCAGGTCGGCATGCCGTTCCCGCCACGGCCGATTTGCAGGGATCCGTTTGCCGACGTTGATGGGGACGGAGACGTGGATATGGATGACTTCGGCGCGGTCCAGCTCTGCTTCGGTCTGCCCGGTCCTCCTCTCGGCAGCTGCGGATGTATGGACCGCGACGCTGACGGTGACGTGGACGGCGCCGACTTTGCCGCATTCCAGGCGTGCGCGAGCGGCGCAGGCGTTCCGGCGGCTCCGGACTGCGACTGAGGGCCGAACGTTCACCACCATTGGGAGGGTATCGTGAGAGTCAACAGTCGTATCGTGATCTGCGTCCTGGCCACGGCGTCGGTCGCACGCGGCGAGAATGTCTACCTGAAAAGCGGGGGACAGCCGCAGGCGGCGCTCGTGCCTCCCATCATGACGGGTGCAGTGGAGCGCATCGTCCCGTCGACGCTGAACTGTCACATGTCGAACTGGTTCGGCTGGAGCTTTCCCCTGGTCCAGAGCGCTGCTGAGCCCGGCCTCTACATCGTGGCCGGCAACCAGTCGAACAATCCGGTGCTGGCGGGGCTGGTCGCCGCCGGCCTTCATCTCAACATCTCGGCTCTGGGCGATGAGGGTTTCCGCCTCTTCACGCACGAATCGGGCTCCCGTCGATTCATCATCATTGCCGCCAACTCGCCCGCTGGCCTCAAACATGGATGTCAGGAACTTGCCTTTTACAGACTCCAGGCCACGGCGTCACAGGCGTGGGTCGACTGGCCGATGGACATCAGCATGAAGCCGCAGTTCGCGAACCGCCCGATCTACATGCTGCCCTGCTGGTCTGCCTACGACTCGCTGGAATCATGGCAACGGGTGCTCCGGTTCAACTCGGAACTCACAATCAACCGCGTGTGGTTCTGGCTGAACGGTTTTCCGCTGATGCCCCAATATGGGGGGCCGTACGTCGGGACAGCCTTGGCCGACGCGGACAATGTCCGCGGCCTCATCAGTCTCTGCCGTTCCGAAGGCATGAAGTTTCTCATCGGAGGCGGCTGGTTCCACTGGCACCATGCGGACCACGCCGCAGGGTCTCTCGAGCGAGGGGGGCGGTACTACACCGACCTGTTCCGGCTCCTGCCGGGCTCAGAGGGGATCTTCCTCGAACCCCCCGGCGAGACATTCGAAGTCAAGCCGGAGGTCTGGCGCCCGCGAACGGCGGTGATGGAACGGATGATGGAAGCGATCTGGCGATGCCGGCCCGAGTTCGAGTTCGTCGTCGCCATCGGCAGGTGGAACGACCCAAACTACCGGCAGGCGGTCCATGCCATCGACACGAACCGGCTGTTCTGGTGGTGGTGCTGGGGGGACCCGACGGCCGACAACGCACTGGCGCAGCATCCGCTCGTGCTCCGCTGGCATACGACCCTGGTGAACGGCGAAGCGCAGCGCCCGCCGGGCCCGGACGAGCTGCCGCTGGAGGGTATCGCCACCAGCTACGATCCCGGGATGGGCTTCGGCAATCCATGGAACGGCTGGGCGAAGATGGGCGTCACCGGGCCGCGCAACTTCGACCCCTATACGATGCCGTACTTCTCGCACCAGTACTGGTTCCGCGAGCGGTGCTGGGACGTGACCATGACGCGCGAGCAGTTCAGCGCCCGGCTCGCCCGGCGTTTGTTTGATGCGGACATGCCGGCGGAGTCGATCACTCACTACCTGAACCTGGCGGACTACTGCCCGGATCCGTCCGCGGCAACCGAGGCCGCCATCAACACGATTGACGCGTTCGTGGCCGCCCGCGCCGGCCAGGGTTCAGCCCGGAACCGCGATACCTTCGTCCGGATGCGCGAGGCGATTGATGGAATCCGCGCCGCTCGCGCGGATGCGGCGCCTTCACCGTAACCCGCCTGCCTGAAGGCCCCATGGACGGCAGAGAGAGGTGGCCGCGGAAGACCGCCCGCCGGAGATGGACTGACCATTCTTTCGGGCACGTGACAGAAAGCGAGGTTGTTAGTGAGCATCCAGGGACTGCTCTCGGTTCTGAGCGTACTTGCCGTCTGCGCGCACGGTTTTGCGGCCGGAGTGGCCGTTCGTGAGAACGGGGCGGTGCTGGCGAAGCTCGTGCCTCCCGTCGGACCTTCCGCTCGTGTCGTGGACGACACGCTGAACGAATACCTGAACCACTGCTACGGATGGTCCGTCCCGCGTGGCGCGGCTGCGGATCAGCCCGGGCTCTACATTCTTGCAGGCAACGAGCGGGATAATCCCGCGCTGGCAGAACTGGTCTCCGCGGGGCTTCGGCTGGACCTCG
>CAZJTF010000623.1:0-396 GCA_964548565.1 uncultured Planctomycetales bacterium
TCAACGCCGCGTTGATCATGCACGTCGAGTTCGCCGACAAGGACTACCCCGAGTTCGGCCGCTTCATGGACACCTCCATCAAATGGGGGCAGGACAACACCGATTGCCTGTACTCGAAGTGCTCGATACGTGGCGACGCAACCTATCGCGTTCGCGGCCAGGGTGGGAGCGCGCATTACCTCAGCCTGGTGGCGACCTACGGCAGCTTCGGCGACGACACACCCGAGGACAAACACCCGGGGGGCTCCTGCGGCAAGATCACCAACCTGGATCTCGCCTACGAGCCGGACGGGTCGTTCGAGCTCATCGTCAGCCCCGAGCCGCACGAGGGTAACTGGCTGCGCACCAACCCCAGGGCAGACGGCCTCGGAGTGCGTCAGTTCTTCTACGACTGGG
>CAZJTF010000623.1:406-2557 GCA_964548565.1 uncultured Planctomycetales bacterium
TCGAGCGCGTCGGCGCAGAGTACCCGCCGCCCCGGATGACGGCGGAACAGTTCGACAAGCGCCTGCGTGGGGCGATGAAGTTCATCAGCCCCGGCGCTCAGTACTGGGATCGGGTTTCGCGCGGGCTGTACGCGCAGCCGGTCAATCAGGTGCCGATGATCGAGCGCGGGCGATCGGTGACCGACCCAGACCAGCATTACGGCTTCGGCTGGTATCGGGTTGCCGAGGACGAGGCCTTGATCGTCGAGCTCGAGCCGCCGCCCGATGCGCACTACTGGAGCTTCCAGGTGTACAACTGGTGGCAGGTCACCTGGGACTACACCTACCGGCAATCGAGCCTCAATGGTCATCAGGCGCGCGCCGATGCCGACGGCAGGTATCGGCTGGTGCTCGCCCACCGCGATCCGCGGGCGCACAACTGGATCGACCTGATGGGGCACACCGAGGGCTTGCAGACCATCCGCTACCTTCTGAGCGAGACCGGGCCGGAGCCAGTCACCCGACTCGTCAAGCTCGCTGACTTGTTCCGGCATCTGCCCAACGGTACGCCGACGATCGACGCACAGGCGCGTGCCGAGATCCTGCGCCGGCGGCGCCACGCCGTGTGGCGGCGCTTCAGGGGCTGAAGACATGTTCTTCTACTTCGACTTCCACAACTATTTCATCCTGGTGCGGCTGGCGCTGCGTGAGCAGGGCAAGACGCGGTGGCGCCTGCTGCGCCGGCTGCTCGTCCGGGTCCCGCTCGTCGCGCTGTTCCATGCCGCGTGCTTCTTTCTCGATGGCATCTTGTTTCCCGGCCTCCACCGGATGAAAGTCCGCGCGCCGGTATTCATCGTCGGCCATCCGCGCAGCGGCACCACACTGTTGCATCGACTGATGTGCGAGGACCGCGAGCGCTTCAGCTACTTCATGCTCTACGAGCTGTGGCTCCCTTCGCTGATCCAGAAAAAGATCATCCGCCTCGTCGCGCGGCTCGACGCGCGACGAGGCGGCCCGCTCGCCCGGCGCCTGCGCGCCTGGGAAGGGCGCAAGTTCAAGACCACCCAAGGCATGCACACCATGGGCCTCACGCTGCCCGAGGAGGACGATTTCGTTCTCACGCCGTCCTGCGCCTCGGGCTGGTGGATGGTGATGCTGCCCTATCTCGATGAAATGGACTTCTATTACATCGACGAGCAGCCACCGGCGCGGCGTCGGCGGCTGATGGCCCATTACCGCGAATGCGTCAAGCGCCAGCTCTACCTGAACGGGACGGACCGCACGCACCTGAGCAAGAATCCGGTGTTCTGCGGACGCATCGAGAGCCTGCTGGAAGCCTTCCCGGATGCGCGTGTGGTCGTCGCCATGCGCCACCCGTACGAAACGATACCAAGCAGCATGAAGCTCATGCAGCGGGCCTGGGAGTATCGCGGTTGGGATGAGGCGCGCATTTGGCGCAATGTCGACAATGTCGCCTCGAAATCATTGCACATGATCCGCTACCCTCTCGAGGTGCTCGCCCGTCACCCCGAGACACGGCACGCAGTGGTCGATTATCGCGATCTCGTCGCCGAACCGAAGCGCACCGTCGAGCAGCTGTATGCGCAGCTCAGCCTGCCCGTGACGCCTACCTTCGCGGCCCGCCTCGCTGACGAACAGAAGAAAGCGAAGAAGCACGAGGCCAACCACAGCTACAGCCTCGCCGAGTTCGGGCTCGACGACGCGCGGATCCACACCGAGCTGGCTGGAGAGTTCGCACGATTCGGCTGGGAGGTGCCGGAGGCTGTGGCGACGGCGGGCTGACGGCGAGGAGAACACGCATGGGTTTGCTCGAAAGTAGGGTTGCGCTCGTCACGGACGCGAGCCGCGGCATCGGCGCCGCAATCGCACAGCGGTTGGCATCGGAGGGTGCGGTGGTGGCCGTTACGGCACGTAGGCTCGATAGTTCGCAGCCGAATTTTCCCGGCACGTTGCGAGAAACCGTGGCGACCATCGAAGCTCAGGGCGGCCGCGCGGTTGCGATTCAGGCCGACCTCAGGGACTCGAGTTCCCGCGCGGAGCTCGTGGCGCGGTCGATGGCGCACTCCTAGACTTGTCGAAATGCGAAGGAGATGTTGCAACTACGGCTCCCCGGAAATCCCTTTCAGCCAATCTGACTTGGGATTTAATGTA
>CAZJTF010000624.1:0-2548 GCA_964548565.1 uncultured Planctomycetales bacterium
CTGCGAGCAGAGGCGGCAGCTCGCGGAGCTGCCCATACGGATTGCATTGAACGCGCCGAGGAACTTGCGCGGGATGTTGTCGGCCCAACTGTACAGGCCGGGTTCGTAATGGGCGGCGCCGCCGAGAGTTGCCGCGGCAGTCGCCTGGGTGCCTCCCGCCGGAGGTGGGGCAATCGTGATCGTCGGGGGGGAGCTGTATCCCTTCCCTGGATCCGTGATCGTGATTCCGGTGACGAGGCCATCCGTGATGGTGGTGGTTGCTGTCGCCTGGCGTCCATTGGAGGGTGGCGCGATCGTGATGGCGGGCGGGGAGGTGTAGCCGGCGCCCGGATTCGTGATCGTGATCCCGCCGGCGATGGTGTCATTCCGCTTCGCATCGGGTTCGCAAATCGGGTCACCTGCGTACGGGACGTACTGGCCTTTGTTCTGGGCGTTCCAGTGTTCGATCTTGACGGTGGTGCTCTTGATCGTGAGCCTCACGCCGTCGATCTTGTCGCCCAGGAGGAAATCACCGCTCCCCACGACGCCGGGAATGCCGCCTCCCCTGCCATCGTCGAAAATCGCGGAGCTGAGGCTCCGCCATTTCCAGCCGTCGAAGAACGCCAGGTGCTTGTTCGTCGTGGTGTGGTTTGTGTACTCGGGCATCTGCTTGTAGCAGTCGGCGTTTGACGTGCAGGGCGTCGCGGTGCCGCCGCTGCTCCCGCTGCAGAATCCGCTCGTGCCGCAGACGTACGTGTCGTCGGAGCCACGCGGGCAGTGCGAGTTGTTCGGTTTCACCGGGTTTTCGCAGTGGCAGGGATTCGGATCCAGGAGGGCCAGCGCGCCGATCGCCAGCGTTTTGTGCAGCTTGTTCGGCGGTGTCTCCGGGCAGTAGGGCGGCGGGCACGGAATGGGATCGCCGCCAGCGGGGTTCGGGCAGAGAGAGCCGGGCGTGCGCGCGTCGTACGACTGGCAAATCGTTGGCCATGCGTGGTGCGGCGCCCGTCCGTCCGTGGCCCCGAGATTCCGGCACTCGCCCCAGCAACTGAGGCAGCCGGGGTTCATCTCGTCGTTGCCGCCGACCTTGATGTAGTCGGTGGGGGTGACCTCGGGATCATATCCGAGGTCCAGGTACTCGAGCTTTGTCAGGGTGTGCTCGTCCAGAGCCAGTTCGATGTAGCCGTTGCTGATATCGAGCGACGCGGCGCTGTTGATGTTGCTCGCCATCATGAACTCGAGCACCAGAGGCGCGGCATCGGTGCCCTGCACCTGGTCGTACTGGGGGCCGAATTTCGCCTGGATGCCGGTGGTCATGAACCGCGTGGACTGGCCGAGCGTGCCGCCCTCATCGCCGCCGTTGACAAGGCGGGCGCCGTGGTAGGTCGTGGTCAGTTGCGCCTGCGTGTCGGACAGGCTCATCTCGCTGCCGCACTTCTGATCCTGGTGATTGTGGAAACTCCACGAGGTCCGAGGCCACGCATTCTTGATGTAGTTGTCGTAGGTCTGATCCTGCGGGCAGGGGGTGTTGGGCGGGGGGCAGTACCTGTCGAAATCATCGCAGAAGACGGGGAGCGGCAGGGCAACACCATCAAAGTTGTCGCACCATGTTCCGGCCGACGCGCCAGCGCTCGCCACCAGCAGAATGACAGATGTTGCAAATGCCAGCTTCATGGAAAGCCCTCGTTCGGATTGCGGCTCCACCCCCGGATTGCGGCCGACCCGCGGATTGCCAGATGAGACTCTGCCGGTAACGCCAGACCCGGGCGGTCGAACAAAGTCGGGCAACGATTCCGGGCAAACAACAAGGTGCGACGTCGGAACGGTGACCGTCGGCCCGCCCCCGGTTCCCTTGTGGCTGGGAGGAGGGGAAAACGTGCGTTCGGCCGGAGGCGGTCGGGTGAGCGCAAAGACTTGGGAGGCTCGTTCGACCAGCTCCTGGAGCGAATCTAAATCACCGCAGTAGATTTGTCAACAACAATTCGACCATCATGTTGACACAGGTTATGGGGCCGGGGCCGGTCGTCACCGCGCGCTGAACGCGTAGAGACGCCCGTAGGAGCCAACGGTGAACTGCAGCCTGATGGGGCCACTTCCGCAGGCCTGACGCAGGGGCCGCCCGTCGAAACGGACCTGATGTTGGAGCGAGTCGCCTTCGACCCGGGCATCACCCAGCGTCCGGCCATCCAAATCCAGTGCCGTTACCTGGATCGGGCCTGCGCCGTTGACGAGCAGCTCGTCCCCGTCGAATGCCAGCGGGCGAGTCGTCAGGGTTCCCCCGGTGACGGACACGAAGCCGTCGATGCGCAGGCGGGCCCGGAAGATGCCGCCGCCCTTCACCCGGCGTTCCGGCGGCAGGACGCTACGGCCCCAGGATGTGGAGGAGTAGTAGAAGATCAGCTCGTCGCCGATCCGTAGCGGCCCCTGGCTGAACATGCTCATGTAGCCGCCGTCGTTCCGCCCGTGATTGCCGCCTTCGATACCGTTGGGGATGAAGACCTCGGGGAAGCCGTTCTCGTTCTGGAAGGGGACTTTCTGCCAGTCGAGCCCATCCCGGCTGACCAGCAGCTTC
>CAZJTF010000625.1:0-2544 GCA_964548565.1 uncultured Planctomycetales bacterium
TGTCGATCTCCTACACGAGTGACGGGTCGGTGACCGCCATTTTCAACACGCAGACCTTCAACTTCACGACGGCTGCGGGTTTGAAGGGCGCCTTCTACGTGGGCTACCGCGAGTCGCTCGCGGCCACGCCGGCGTCGCTCCGGCCGCCGACATTTGACCGGGCGCAGTGATGACATGAGACGCAGGCGTCCGTCGGCAGAACCGTATAAAGGGCTCCGCCGGCGCTCTGCACCGATGCGTTCTGTTCGTTTCGGTTCAAAGGCGTACCGCCCGCCGATCGGGCCCACGTGCGGTGCGCGGGTGAAACGGCTCGGCTCGAACTGTACGAAAGGGAGGTAGGGGATGAGAATCGCGATTGCATCAACTGCTGCGATCCTGTGCGCCACGGCCACCGTCTCGGCGCAGCTGTACTCGGAGAACTTTGAGGTCGACCCCACGGCCAACTGGGTCGTCAATGGCGGCCCAAGTGACGAGGCCGCCGACTTCTTCTTCGATTATGGCTCGATCGGGATCCCCGCAGCACCCAGTGGGGCGGGTACGCGCGGGATGAAACTCCAGGCGAATCTGTCGGATGGTATCTTTTCCGGCATGAGCGTGTCGCCCATTGGTAAGAGCTTCACCGGCAACTACAAGGTGACGTTCGACTGGTGGGAGAGCTTCAACGGTCCTGCCCCGGTTGGCGGCTCCGGGTCCACCAATCTGGGGACCTTCGGGATCGGCACGGCCGGCACGTCCCCGCAGTGGCCCGGCGGCACCCAGGACAGCCTCTGGTTCGGCGGAACCGGCGACGGCAACTCCAGTGTGGACTGGCGAGCGTACTCGCCGGCGGCCGCCACTGGTTACACCGCGCCCAGCGGCGTCTTTGCCGCCGGTACCGGCACAAGCCCGGATGCCCGCAACAACACGCATCCCTACTATGCCGGTTTCGGCGGCGTGACCGCTCCGGCTGCACACGTTACAGCTTTCCCGCAGCAGACGGGAACCACGCTGGTCGGCTCAGCCGGCTGGGAATGGCACCAGGTCGAGATCAATAAACTCGGTGACATCGTTACCTGGACCGTCGACGGAACGCTGATCGCGACGGTTGACTCGAGCACGTTTACCTTCGGCGGCAACAACATCTTCTTCGGTCACTCGGACATCAACGCCACCTCCTCGACCGACCCCAACGACGCGGCGCTGCTGTTCACGTTGATCGACAACATTGTTGTCACGCCCGAGCCCGCGACGCTCGCGCTGCTGCTTCTGGGCGGCTTCCCGATGCTGCGGCGCCGGTCTGCCCGAGGCGTTTGAATCGTCTCATCGGGACCGGTCGTGCCCGTGCGCGGCCGGTCCCGAATCTGTGCGCCACGAGATATGGAGTGCACCGCTTCCCCGGCTTCGCGCCGGGGAGCTATAATGCCGTCGCTGGCTGCGATCTGGGACCGCCCGCGGGCCTGGATGGGTGGGTCGCAGTCAGGCTCCTCTCGGTTCTGTTCGGCAGGTGGTTGCATGGCGATTCGCCCCGTCCGTACTTCCAGGTGGCCAGAGAGCGGTTTCACCCTGATCGAGGTGCTGGTTGTCGTCGCGATCATCGCCGTGCTGGTCGCGATTCTGCTGCCTTCTCTGGCGAAAGCCCGTGAGCAGGCCCGTACGTCCCTCTGCGCCAGCCAGTTGAAGGAATTCGGCAAGGGCACCATCATGTACTCGGCTGAGCAGCGCGACAGCCTGCCCGGCCCGATCCACGGCGCCCTGGAACTGGAGAGCTACCAGAAGGTCGCCAGCAGCGACTACGAGCAGTGGCATCTGCCGTGGTTCATTCGCAGGTACTTCGCCGAGAAAGGCCGCACGGGCGAAGGCACGGACCGCGTCTCGACCTGCCCTACGGCCGAGCGGGCCATGCGGAAGATCAACTTCTCCAAGACCGACTACCGGCGTTCGTTCACCTACGCCCTCAACAATTGGAAGAAGGGCTCCAGCGCCAGCGTCCAGTACGGCACCGACCCACCCTGGTACTTTGGCTATCCCGACTACTACTGGCAGAACGCGCCACCACCGTTCAGGCCCCTCACCTCTCCCGACAAAGACGCCAGTCCCAAGAAGCTGAGCGTCATCCCGCAACCTGGACGCGAGTGGGCGGTCGCGGACGCGTTTCGTCGCGACGATGCCGGCTACGCCAGGACCATCGTCCCCGGTCGCAAGGACGGCCAGTGGCGACGCGGCACGTACCAGTTCCCGTTTGTGACTGACGACAATCTCATTCCGCGCGAACCCTACCACAGCGGCGGCATCAACGTCCTCTGTTTCGATGCCCACGTCGAGTGGCAGCGTCCGTGGCGCGGCACGATCAACGCCGCCAAGTGATAGCGTCTGTCCGCCTCCCACCTCGCTGATCATTGACGGATGATCCCGCGCGCGTACCATCGCCGGCATCGCGTCAGCACAACCCCTCGTGCACGGGAGCGCAGGACATGTCGAAAGTCAGGGTCGGTCTCATCGGAACGGGCTTCGTTGCGGATATCCACGCCGCCGCCTACCGGATGGTCCCGGATGCCGATGTGGTGG
>CAZJTF010000626.1:0-2535 GCA_964548565.1 uncultured Planctomycetales bacterium
CTTTGCGAATGGAAAGCCATAACTCCCTTTGGTTGCGGCCGAAGGCCGCCTTGGGTAATCGGTCACGAATCACTCCGTTCAGCATCGTCCGTTCTGGCGCTGTCCACACCCTTCTCCACATCACCCGCTTGACTGCTAATTCGTCGGAACGGCTCGATCCCTCCTGCCTGCTCTCATCTTTCTCAGCGGTCGCCTCGGGTAGAGGCTCACCAGGCTTCACCCCATACCGTCTCCGTCTGGCCCGGCCCCAGGGACATCCACCGAACGTGAGAACCTGCTCAATCCGCTGGAGCAGCCTGGCCAGGCGGTTCCCCTTCCGCGCTCGCGTGCAGATCGGGCAGCGCGCCTCACAGTAGTCGGGATCGAAATCCATGCCCGTGAGTGTACCGCAGTGTGGAGAAATGAATCAGCAGTGCTGACCAGGCCAGCAGAGACATCGCACTCGGTTCCGGCAGCACCAGGATGAATCCGTGGCCGCGACCTCCGCTCGTGTACGTACCGACGATGGTGTCGCCCAATACGTCTGCCGCCTGCGGTCGCCCACGAGGTAATCGCCGACAATGGTGTCACCGGAGATACCGTAGGCTCCGGTTGCGCTCAGCAGGCACCTGCTGGCGGCTCATGAGGATTGCTCACCCGCCATCCGGTTCCTCACCATCAGCCCGCTGCCAAGCCACGCCGTCTTCTTGGCCACTTGATAAACTCAGGCCAGCCGCTTGTCGTCGAGTCAGCTTTGCCCCCTGAAGATCAGCCTCGCTGAAATCGCAGCCGTCAAAGCTGGAGCGTCTGAGATCAGTCT
Organism: uncultured Planctomycetales bacterium; assembly: GCA_964548565.1. Taxonomy (GTDB): domain Bacteria; phylum Planctomycetota; class Phycisphaerae; order UBA1845; family PWPN01; genus CAYLLT01. Next base: position 800 of record CAZJTF010000626.1, read on the forward strand.
CTCGCAGATCACAGCGCGAAAAGTTGACGCCGTTGAAGAGCGAAGCACGAAGATCGCTGCCCCGTAAGCTGCAATCGCTGAAGTCAACGTCCTCGAAGTCATTCCAACACAGTGTGGACTCCGACAAATCGCTGTCCTTGAACGATGCCGCTGCTATCTCCGAGCGACCGAAGAACGTGCGGGGGAGCGTCATGTTCGAGAAGTCTCCCGTGACGCGAGTGCGAAAGAACGAGACGCCCAACGGCTCGGGATCGTCATGCCGGGGACGCCTCGTAGGCAATGGGGGTATTTCGCCCGGTTCAAGCCAGCCGACCTCCTGTAGTTTGTGGCACGACTCCTCGTAGGTCTGCCTCGGTCGTGACTCGCTTGCCATGTATCCTCCTGACGCTGGAGCGCCCGTAATCTACTCCGGCCGAAGGAGGGGGAGCAACCGCAAACCCCGCTCACGGTAAGCTCGACGGAGACTGAGGCTGGAGCCGAGCCGGTGAGTCGCGGACGCCGGATGTGAGCGGGATCTCCCTATACCTGTGCAGACTCAATTCGGCCCGCCCAAGGAACACCGGGCACGTCGAGTTTGCGTCGCGCCAGTTGAATGAGGTACACTTCACGAGTCGATCGTTATGCGAGCACGGTCGAGCCGTTTTGTGGAAGATTTGTGGAAATCGCCAGTGCGGTTTCTGCACCCGGCCGCAAAAGCGGTTCTTGACCCGGCTTCAGAAAAGCCAATGAAATCAGGCTTTTTCGTGTAACGGGGACTTCGACGAGAATGCCGGATGAGGGCTCCGGGAGTATCCCCCCCTCTCCGTTTTTCATGTCTTCGGTAATCGTAAGTGATGGCCAAATAAGGACTCGCGATTTCAGGGGACTCCTGTTTGTGCACATTTTTGTGCACATTTGTGCACGGAAGGTTCTCTGGAATGGCCTCTTCCAAGAAGGTTTGGCGCCGCCGTGTCGGCCGCGTCACCGTGTATCAGCGTGGGGGTCGGTACTGGCTCTACTACCGGGATTACAAGCCGGTTCGTCGGCCGGTGGGCACGAGTCGCGAGGAGGCACCGGCCGTCGCCGCGAAGATCAACGCCCAGTTTGGCTGATGGCGTGCCGACCATGCTCGCGTTCCAGCCGATCGCCCTGACGGCGATGATCGCCAAGTGGCTCGACCACCACGAGCACGTTCGCCGGTCGGCCGTGAACACCGTCAACCGGTATCGAACGGCGATCGAACACCTCAGACGGTTCACCGAGGCCGAATATCCGGGGCTGCGGACCGACCGCTTCGACAGCGGCATGGCCGAGCAGTACGTCCGCCATCTGCGGACGGCCAAGGTCTCGCCCAACGACTGCAACCACCGTTACCTGCGCAAGAAGTCGATGCTGTTCACCACCAACAAACCGCTGAACCAGTGGGGCCGCGTGCTGCACGAGGCCGATCTGGCCGAGGCCATCACCGACCGTGTGCTGGAACGCGGGCGCTTGATCTTGGTCGTGGACCGTCTTACCGGACGCGGCACCTCAAGTGCGCCGAGAAAGAGACAGAGGCGGTAGCCATGTGACCAGGGCAGCTTGTGACTATGGGCGGACGGAGGATACGATCCATCACGACCCGGGCGGAGGATAGAGCGACGGTGGGAACCGACTCGAGCGCTGAGCCGGGGGCCAAGACCGAAGGGCGGGCGGACCGCCTGGCGTGCTCCGCCCGTTCTTCCCTCACCCTTCGGGATTGGCAGCAAAGCGATAAA
>CAZJTF010000627.1:0-2529 GCA_964548565.1 uncultured Planctomycetales bacterium
TGCAGGGCAAGCTGACGGGCATGGCCTTCCGCATCCCGACGCCGGACGTGTCGGTGGTGGACCTGACGGTCCGGACCGAGAAGGCGGCGTCCATGGAGGCGATCAACGCCGCCATGAAGAAGGCGTCCGAGACGAGCATGAAGGGCATTCTCGGCTACACCGAAGACGAGGTCGTCAGCAGCGACTTCATCACCTGCCCGCTGTCGAGCATCTACGACGCCAAGGCCGGCATCGGCCTGAACGCCAACTTCTTCAAGCTGGTGAGCTGGTACGACAACGAGTGGGGCTACAGCTGCCGCGTCGTGGACCTGATCAAGTACATGGCGAAGAAGGACGGGCTGCTGTAAGCCGCGCTCGACGCAGGCTGAAGTAACCTGGTGAGAATCAGCCGGCCGGCAGGGGAAGCCCTGTCGGCCGGTTCTGTTTGCGCAGGTTCACCGCGACGTTCTGGACTGGGCTTACGTTGAGCACTGGTGCGACAAGCACGGGACGCGGGAGTTGCTTGATCGAGTGCGGTCATCCATTCCGGGCATGTAACGGCCCACGGCGGGGCCTCCAACTGGATTTGATCCCGGCTTTCCCTGAGAATAACGTGATTGGCGCGGCCCTGCGGATTGTCTGTTGAGCAGTGTGGCTGTGGCCGCCGCACGGGTGCGACGTCCGTGCACCATCGCGATTCTGCCACAACGAACGGAAGGTCATCACAATGGCGAAGAAGACGATTGCGAATGTGGACGTGAAGGGCAAGAAGGTCCTGATGCGGGTGGATTTCAACGTCCCGCAGGACGATAACGGCGTGATTACCGACGACCGCCGCATCCGCATGGCGATGCCGTCCATCCAGTACGTGCTCAAGGGGGGCGGGCGGCTGATCCTGATGAGCCACCTGGGCCGCCCGGAAGGCAAGGATCCGAAGGCCGACGCCAAGTACACCCTCGCACCGGTCGCGAAGCGACTGAGCGAGCTGCTCGGGAAGCCGGTGGCGTTCGTCGGACAGACGATCGGGCCCGAGGTCCAGCGGGTCGTCAGCACGCTCAAGGACGGCGAGTGCTGCCTCCTGGAAAATGTGCGTTTCAACAGGGCCGAGGAGATCAAGGACAAGAAAGCCAAGGAAGATCCCGCGCTGCGCCAGCAGAAGGACGCCTTCGCGAAAGAGCTGGCCGATCTTGCGGACGTCTACGTCAACGACGCGTTCGGGACCTGCCATCGGGACAACGCGAGCATGCTCACGGTTCCTCAGCAGATGGGCAAGAAACCGAAGGTGGTCGGTTGCCTCGTCCAGAAGGAACTGGAGTACCTCGGCGACGCGCTCAACAGCCCGAAGCGCCCGTTCGTGGCGATCCTCGGCGGCAAAAAGGTGTCGGACAAGATCGCGGTGATCGAGGCGTTGCTCAAGAAGTGCGACACGGTGCTGATCGGCGGGGCGATGAACTACACGTTCATGCTCGCGCAGGGCAAGAAGACCGGCAAGAGCATCGTTGAGCCCGACAAGGTGGACGAGGCCCGGCGCCTGCTGCAACTCGGGGGCGACAAGCTCAAGCTGCCGCTCGATGTGGTCTGCGCGGCCGAGCTCAAGTCCGGGGTTGCGACCAGGACCGTCGAAGGCGACATTCCCGACGATCTGAGCGGCTTCGACATCGGGCCAAAGACGATCGAAGCGTATCGGGAGGTGATCGCGGGTGCGAAGACGGTGGCGTGGAACGGGCCGATGGGCGTTTTCGAAACGCCACCTTTCGACAAGGGCACGAAGGCGATCGCCGATGCGCTCGTCGAGGCGACGGCAAAAGGCGCCATCACGGTGATCGGCGGCGGCGACAGCGCGGCCGCCATCGAACAGGCCGGCCTGACCGACAAGGTCAGCCACGTCAGCACGGGCGGCGGGGCCAGCCTCGAATTCATGGAAGGCAAGCCGTTCAAGGCAGTGGAGATCCTGGACGAGGCGTAAAGGCTGATGGGCCGCTGAGGCTCAGAGCCCCGGGAGGATTCAGAACACGCTTGCGCGCTTCGGTGCGTCCCGCAGCATTCTGCTTCGGCTGGCTGTGGTCTTCCACGACGTGTGGTTTCGGGTGTTGTAGACGGCGAGGACTCCGTCGCGAACGGAAGCCGTTCTGCCCTCCAGGAGAGTCGGCAGGACGGATTTACCCGAGTCGAGCATGATCAGGTCGAGTAGAGGTCCATGGCGACTGGCGGAACCGCGGATTCGGATCGCGCCGTCGCTGCTGGCGGCGGACTTCGGACGGCTGAAGGATGACATCGCCGCGATCGAGGCGGGTGGGGCGGAGATCCTGCACCTGGACGTCATGGACGGGCACTTCGTTCCGAATATCAGCTTCGGGGTGCCGGTCATCGAGCGTCTGCGGGCCCTCACGCGGCTGCTGTTCGACACGCACCTGATGATCAGCGACCCCATGCGGTACGCCTCCGCGTTCGTGAAGGCCGGCGGCGATCACCTCACCTTCCACATCGAGACTGTCGGCGAGCCGCTGCGGGTGATCGAGGAGATTCGCTCCCTCGGCGCCTCGGTCGGCG
>CAZJTF010000628.1:0-2479 GCA_964548565.1 uncultured Planctomycetales bacterium
ATCTTCGCAGGACGGAGGACAGGAAAACAAGATGTGGTTCACCGGAGGGTTACCAACCTTCAGCGGCCCAGAGCGTCAAATCTAAGGGACTTCACAGGAGGAACGCCATGACGACCATGCCCGTCCTGCTGTTTTCGATTGCCCAGGCGGCAGGGGCAACAAAACCGACCTCTCAGCCTGCCAAGATCGATCTCGATGCGGCTACGGCGGTTCCCGTGCCGCAGGTGCAGGCGGATCTCACGCCGGTATCCTTCCGAATGCCTGACGGAAAAGAAGGCTGGGCGATCCGCATCCCAGGAAACCGGCCGATCGCTACGCCTGCTTTTGCAGAGGGTGTGATCTACGTGGGAGGCGGCTACGGCTCTCACGAGTTTTACGCTTTCGACGCAAAGACAGGGTCGGTCGTTTGGCAGACAAAAACATCCGACGACGGTCCAACGGCCGCTGTCGTCGAAGACGGGTGTGTCGCGTTCAACACGGAGAGCTGCACCGTGATCGTGGTCCAGGCCCGCACCGGCAAGCTGCTGTGGCAGGAGTGGCTGGGCGATCCGCTCATGAGTCAACCGGCGATCAGCCGAGGCAAGCTGTTCATGGCCTACCCAGGCGGGAGTCCTCGGGGCGTCCAACACGGGCAAGGCGGCATCCCGCAACCCGCCGCAAGAGTCGGCCCGGCTCGGGGGAAAGGCCATCGACTGCTCTGCGCCGACCTTCGCACCGGTGAGCACATCTGGGAGCAGGACATCACCGCCGACGTGATCTCCGCACCCATCATCGCCGAGGACCAGGTGCTGTTGACCTGTTTTGATGGCACGTCTTTCTGCCTAAGCGCGACAGACGGAACGGTGATCTGGAAGAAGCAGAACGCCGGGACGAGCGCTCCCCTGGTCGCAGATGGACAGGTTGTCATGACCCAGCGGCAAAACCGAGGCGATGATGTCCTCGAAGGTTTCAAGCGGCTGGACGTGAAGCGAGGAGAGGAGAAGGACAAGCAACTCCTGGCAGGCGGCAAGGCCGATTACTTCAAGGCCGGTCGCGAGGGCAGTACCGGACTATCCGTCGCCACCCAGAAGCTCCAGGACAGCTCTGTCGGGTTTGGTGGCGGTGCCCCGGCGATGGCGCAGCTCTCGAAGGCCGCACGCAACGTGAACGTCTCCACCGTGGCGGGGGCATGGGCTTACCAGGGGTCACGAGCCGCGTACCGAGGGGGCCAGATCATGAACGCCCAGGGCAATCGTCTGAACTGTGTGCGCTCCCAGAGTGGTGAGACTGCCTGGACGCTGGAGGCCACCGGCAAGGACATTGATGCGGGAACCCAAGTTTTCTCGCCTCCTTCTCTTGGCCGTGAAAGCATGTATCTGTGCAGCATGGCTGGACATGTCCTCGCCTAGAATCAAAAGACGGGTTCGACCGTCTTTACCTACGCGCTGAACAAGCCGATCGCGTTTCAGCCGACGCTTGCGGGGGGGAACATCTACATGGGTACGGCGGATGGCATGGTGATCTGCCTGAAAACCGGTGAACCCGACGCGGACGGCTGGTTCGCGTGGGGAGGCAACGCGCAGCACAACAAGCAGGAGTAGAGCCGGGCAGGTGTCACCGAGAGCAGAGCCAGCGAGTCATGGTGGTGCGACGAGTTGATCGATCGGCCAGTTGTGGCCAAAACAGCGGTCGCGGCCGGAGAAGCCACGCCAGCGTAGCGCGAGTTCCAGGTATCCGAGGAAGCTCAAGCCGTGTCGCTCGTCGTTGAGCGGCGGGTCATCCGCGATCCCACTCGCTCCTCGGCGCATAACCGATGGCCGAATCAGCGTTCGGGTACGCTCGGCTCACCGGTTTCGATCAGTTCCGCAGAGATTTCGTGCAGCGCGTACGTCCACACGGCGAACTGACCCTGGAGTGAGGGTTCCGCGCGGCTTGACGAGAAAAAGACGCGAAGCCGGTTCGGCTCGGGCAGCTCTCCGTAGGCGGTGCGGGCGAATCCTGCGTTGTGATTTCGGGGAAAGCCGGTCAGGGCAGGCGTGATCTCGCCTTCCACTCTCCATACCGCGTCCGGCCGTCGAAGATCGCTCATGGGCAGGCTGGCCACCTGGATCTGCTCGCCGATGAAGCTGGGCTGGGTGGCCGGATAGGGATGTCGCTCGCGGGCGATGATGAATCGGCTCCGGCGGCGATCAAGGACTACGTCAAAGTTGTTGAGCCGGTCGCGTTTGCCGTCAATTCCCGTCAAGCCGCCCTCCGAGATCCGGATCGCTTGGCCGATCACCGGATGTGCCACGTCCGACAGATCGAGTTCCGCCACGAATCCGGCCGCGCCGTGGTGCCCGCGCGTGTAGAAGAGCAGCAGCCGCCCCTTGCGATCAAGGGAAACGGCCGAGGGTTGTCCTGTGCCCCACACGCCCTTTGCCGCGTCAGGCAGGATCGGCGGACCGTAGCGGACCCACGGCCCGTCCAGGCTTTCCGCAAGAGCCAGGCCGATCTGGTT
>CAZJTF010000629.1:0-2444 GCA_964548565.1 uncultured Planctomycetales bacterium
GTCCTGCTCCCTCGGTCGGGCCAGCAGGCCCCATTGTAGCGTTAGCCCCATCGAAGTGGCGGCTAGTACGACGACCGAGGCGTACCACATCCCTGCCCATACTCCCTCTCCAGTCCACCGCATCATGAGAAATGAGACCACTTCACCGACGATGGCCCCGGCGAGCAGGTAGAGCGAACGCCGGGCCATGCGTCGCCCCGGGGCATGAAACCCGAACAACGCTGGGAACATGCGCAAGCCGACGCCCAGAATCATGAGCATGGCAAAGCCGTGACTTTGAATATCGCGAAGAGGTGCCTGCCATGTAGCAATGATGCCGAGTAACTCCTCTCGCGTGGCCGCTGACGTCGAAGCAAATAGCAGCACCGTTTCGTAGATGGCCTGGAGAACGAAAAAGAAGAGCGCGGCGAGAATGTACAACTCGTGCGTTTCAAACGGTTTTCCGCTTCGACGTAGTGTGGTGAGGATGATCATCACGAACAACGCGATGGCGATCGCTTCCGTACCTGAAGCGATCAACGCCATGGTACGAAAGACGGGGTAATGAAACAGTGGCTCGCCGACGGCACGGGCGAGGATCGCAATCACCATCAGATAGAACGTCAGGTTCGCCAGGTCCGGCCGCCACAGGCTCGTGTGCTTCATACGCGGAAACGCTTGGTAGGCGAAGCCCATCACGAATAGGCCCACCCATCCGAAGATCTGCACATGGCCGTGGGCATTGATCTCATGGATGGATACGGCGGTAAAGTCACCCGCCAAGCCGATACGCATCAGCAACCAGGCTCCCCAAACGACGCCGGCCGTCAGCACCACCACAATGCCTGCCTTGAAGAAGCGGCGGTAGATCGTGTCGGCAAGGTGTCCATTTGAGTCATCCGGATTCGCGGGCAGCGCTGCGGGTGCAGGCTGTGAGGCGGAAGTACTCAACTCCCGGATCAGTTTGGTCTGCTCGACACCATGAGCACGAGCGAAGTAGCCGATGGTCTCGGCCGGCCCCAATGGCCCGCCGTATCCGCGCAGGCCGTACTCATCAAGCACACGACGAAGCTGCGGATACCGGGTCAGCAGATCAGGAATCATCATGTCCGCGTGGATCTCCGCATCACGGGCTTTCGCGCTACTCATATCAAGCCTCACTCTTACGAAGATTGTTCGGTTTCTGACGTTTCAGCCGCATACACGCCGAACACGGACATCGAGGCCCAAAATCAGCGGCACGATGCTCCATCGCGGCCAATTGCTCATCGCCGTAAGCTCGTTGAATCGCTGGGAACAGATCCTGCTCCTCCCAGCGCAACCTCGTCGCTGGGTTCTGCAAGCCTTTCAGTCGGGCGGGCACAGTATTTGTACGTCGGATACTCATCGGCGGTTCTCCCCGCGGATTCGCACTGACCGCCGACCATACCAAACGCCTCACGCCAATTCATGCAGGCTCACCGGAAGGACCCGGACGAACGACTCGATGGTGGCGGCAGACATGCGCTGATCAGAGGGCATATCCTTGATGGTGCTCGGCCGACAGTAGGTCCAGCGTATCGGACAGGCCGGCGTCAATGAAAGACGCAGATATCCGATATCGCATCCGTGCGAATCGGCGAGCGTGTGGCGTGGTTCAATCACAGCAGCGGGGAGACCGGGGATCACGAGTGACTCCTTTCGGCCGCAGGGAATATCGAGCGTGACAGTTCATGCAGCAGTCCGACAAAAGTCGCGCCCCAGGCCACCAGCGCCACATACACAAAACATCGCGGGATGACATGTAGAAACGGAGCGTCGATGACGTTGGCCAAACGGAAGGTGCAAACAGTGTACATCCCCTGGGGGAAGACTGCGCCCCAATAGAGTAGATCGTAACGCAGGGGGAAGCCGCGGACCACATGGCGCCATAGGCCCAGCGTGATCAACATCGGTATCCACCAGGTTGCCGTGGCCCAAAAAAGCAGGGTCAGGCCCTTTATGAAAGGCATCAACTCGGCGATTAGCGGACTGTGCGATCTGGCGTCGATCAGGAAGGCGCCGGCCAGCGTGGAGATCGCCACCGCGCCCATGTTGATCCAATAGGGGGGCGCAAGGTCCGAGGGCTTCATTTCGAAAAACGTGTAGCGATAAAAGATCAACGAGATCAGCCAGACGTATAACATGCCCCCGCCCAGCCACATCACCAGGCAGAAGAACAGGACTGGCTCGGTGGCGGAAGCAAATCGCCCGGACAACTGGCAGCCCAGGATGGAAACCGACTGCGCCGCCACCACCGCCAACAGCCAGCCACCGTTGAGGCCCGTGGTCAACACTGGTTTGATGGCCTTCACCGTTAGCAGGGTGAACACGCCATAAATCAGGATCCCCCATAGCATCAAGCCCAACACCCAAAGCCCCAAGGCGATTTGCGGCAGTTTGGCGATCAGCACGAACTGGCTCCCCAGAGTGCAGGTGCCGGCGAT
>CAZJTF010000630.1:0-2439 GCA_964548565.1 uncultured Planctomycetales bacterium
GGCCCCATCCCCTCCCCCGCCACCGGCTGGCTGGTCACGATCTTCCTCTGTCTGTTCATCTGCTTCTACTCAGTGGGGCCCGGCGTGTGCGTATGGCTCGCGCTCACGGAGCTGATGCCGACGCGCATCCGCGCGACCGGGATGGGCATCGCGATGGTGCTGAACACCGGGGTGCAGATTCTGCTCCAGCTTTTCTTCCTGCCGGTGGTCGGGAATTACGGCTTCCATGCGATGTTCTTCCTGTGGGCCGGCTGCACAGTGATTTACTTCATCACCGCCGCGTTCTTCATGCCCGAGACCAAGGGTAAGACGCTGGAGGAGATCGAGGAATACTTTGAACGCAGGTCCCGGGCACGGAATCAGCCGGCCGCGACGGCGTAAGACGCCGCAACTGTAGAATCGCGTGAGGAGAGCGTTTATTCGGCTGCGACAGCGGTAGCGATCGCGCCCGCGCGACTGCTCACACCAGCAGTTTCATCGTCGCGTTCACGACGCGCTCGCCGGACGCGGGCCCGTCGAACAGCGCGTTGGACCCCTCGTACCATCCCTCGGCGACGGCCTGCGGCGTGACGATGTACCCCTGCAACTCGCCGTTCGCCAGCGTCATCACGTACGTGGATGGTTGCCGCGCCTTCACCTGCAGTCCGTACTCGACGAACCACTCGCCCGGCCACCCCACGAACCGCCACGGACCGACCTGCATGACCTGCACTTCGGCTGGCAGGCAGGTGCGCGCATACTCCGTCAGCTTGTCGGAGGCGGCAGCCCGCGCGAGCGTCACCGACTCTTCCGCGCCGAACCAGTCGCACTCTGCCGTGCGAACCTCCTCCCGTGAAGCCCCTGCCTGTCGCAGGCTCTCCAGCCGCTGTTGCACGGATGCAAGCCGGGTGACCGCCTCGTCAACCGCCGGCATGCGCCGCACTGGCAGATCGACAGTGGTCGCGCGACAGGCGAGACGCAGGTCCGACGAGAACGTCGCGCGCGGGATCTCCCGCGCAATCGATTCGCCCAGCAGCGTTCCCAGTCGCCGCATCTCGTCGAGTGTATTGGCGCGGACGACGCGGCGCGGGCTCTGGTCGCCCGCCGGCCCCGTGTGGCAGAGGATCGGGCACGACGCCAGTGCATGCGACTGCAGATACTGCCGCGTGATCGCCGGAAAGTCGCCGCTCACGAGCGTGGAGTCCTCGTGCAGCACGGTCGGGTGCATGCAGCACACGAACATGGCCCCGATCCACGCGCCGTCGGTCCCGCGTACGAGCAGCACGGGCACTTCGGGGTCGCGTGGGCCCGCCGGGTCGTGGCGGTTCGTTCCGACCGATGTGCCGTCCGCCACCACGAGCCCCGCCTCTGCAGTGCGCGCCGCGGCACACGCCTGCTCGCCGGCCGTCACGATGCCGTCCTCCAGCAGGCGCAGATAGCCCGGGTCCGGCTGAGGCACCACGGGGTCCGCCTCGTTGCTCAGGTAGTAGACCGTGATCGGCCCGGAGTGCGTGTGCGTGGCCGTGACCATGATGTTGTCACGCGGAATCCCCGTGCGTTCGGCGATGCGCCGCCGGGCACGTTCCGCCAGCGCTTTGGTGATGAAAATCACGTCGCACGCGACGAACACCAGGCTTGTCTGGCCGTCAGACAGGTAGAGTGCCGACGCAAGCAATGGATCGTGCACGCCGGTGCTGTAGCGCTTCACATGGGGATAGCCGTACAAAAACTGCGAATTCTTTGGCGTAGTATCCGCGGAGGCGGCTCCCGCTTTCAGTCCATGGGACATCGGTGGTCTCGCAATGTTCGGGCTGACAACATCCGTCGCGCGGCAACGTCTCGAGCGGGATGGTCGGCGTACCAGCATACCAGCCCCGCCCGGCGCCGCCACGCGGACGGAGTGGGAGTGCGTCGCCGGACGCTTCGGCTCATCGGAAGGTGATAATCCGCGGCGGCCCGATAGAATGCGCCGCGTGTTCATCCGCGCCACCCTGTGCAGGATGCCGCGTCAGGATCTTCTCACGCTCAGTCAGTCTGCACCCTCTGCATCCTGACACTCGATGGTGAGGACTAAACGCAGGAAGGATGCCGGATGCCCGAATCCCTCATCGCCTCGTTCCGTTCCTCGCTGAACGCCCGGCCGCAGATCGGCCTGGCTGTGATGTACCCGGCCGCGGGGTTGCTCGAACGGATCGCGCCCGACTGGGACTGGATCTGGATCGACGGTCAGCACGGTGAGTTCGATTACACCGACATCCTCGGCGCCGTCCGTGCCTGCGACCTGCGGGGGCGCCCGTCGGTCGTACGGGTGCCGGAGTTGAGCAGCGGCCAGATCGGCCGGGCGCTCGACACGGGGGCGGCGGGCTTGATGGTGCCAATGGTCGAAAACGCGCAGGAGGCGCGGTCCGCGGTCGAGGCCGCCTGCTTCCCGCCCCTCGGACGTCGATCGTACGGCGGACG
>CAZJTF010000631.1:0-2433 GCA_964548565.1 uncultured Planctomycetales bacterium
TGCTGGGCGGACTGTTCATCGCCGGCGCATTGGCGGCGCTGCTCGAATTCCTCGACCGGTCGGTCAAGACGCCCGCTGACATCACCGCCGCCACCGGCCTCGACCAGGTGTGGTCGGTGCCCGACTTCCGTCGATCGCGGCTTTTCGGAGGGGCGTCCTGATGCTGCGCCGCCCACATCGCAGGGGCGTGATTACCGACTTCACGTCGCCCTCCGCCTACGTGCGGAGCCACGTGGCCCTCTACGAGCAACTTTGCGTGACGCTCGCCGATGATCGCCACCCGCTCGTCGTCGTCGCCGGTCCTTCGCGCGGCGAGGGCCGCACGACCGTCGCGACCAACCTGGCCGCCTGCAGCGCCCGCGTGGGTGCCCGCCGGACGCTGCTGGTGGACGCTGATTTCGGCCAGCCCGCGCTCTCGCGCCGGCACGCCGCCCCGGGCGCCGCCGGCCTGTCCGACGTCCTCGCCGGCCGTGCACAGTGGCAGGACTGTTTGCACGCAATGGCAGGCACCGACACGCTGTTCTTCATGCCCGCGGGTAATCTCAGGGAGGTGGCGCTGCCTGCCGCGCCGCCGGAGCGTGTCGCCGCGCTCGTCCGCGAATGGCGCGAGGCGTTCGACTGGGTCGTCGTCGATGCGCCGCCGCTGCTCGCGTCCGCGGCCGCCATCGTGCTCGGCAAACATGCGAGTGGTGCAGTGCTCGTCGTTCAGGCGGGAAGAACCCGTGTCGAAGTCGTGCGGCAGGCGACCGCCCGTCTCAAGGAGTCGTCTGTTCGGCCGCTGGGAGTCGTCCTCAACCGTCGCCGTTTCTTCATCCCGCGCTATGCCTATCGCCGACTCTAAGCAGGAGCCCTGTCCGCCTCGCGGGACCATGATGGACCCCGCGGAAGGTTCGGAGAGCCCCCCCGCGCGCGGTACGTCGGTCCGCACCGTCGGCCAGACGGTCCTCGTCTTCGGCGGCAACATGAGCGCTACCGCGCTCGGCTTCGTCACGAACATCCTCATCATGCGTGCCCTGGGCCCCGAGGGCTTCGGTGTCGTTATCGTCGCGACGACGTTCCTCACCGTTCTGTGGCAGCTCACCGGGCGCGGTCTCGACCAGGCCCTCGTTCGCTGCGTTGCCATGTTCGCCCGGACCGACTCCGACCGCGCCGACCAGGCCTGCCGGACGGTTCACCATGCGAAGTTGTTGGCACTGCCCTCGGGGTCCTCGGGATGCTGGCCGCCTGGCCTGTCACCCGGTTCTTCATCGGGCCGGACGCATCCCTCGCTCCCGTGTGGGTTGCCGCCGCATGCTCGGTTCCCGCGACCCTCTGGGGATACACCGGCGCGTGCCTGCAGGCGATGCAGACCTTCACGACGTTCACGATGGTCCAGGTGGCCAACGCCGTCGCACGACTCGCGATGACCGCCGGCATGATCGTCGCCGGCGTGTTGACCCCGGCGCTCGCGATGCTGGCGACCGGCGCCGCGTATCTGGGTGCCGCCGGCCTCGGCTACGGCTTCCTGTCGCCACGGCAGCGCGGCTTCCGCGCCGAGCCTGATCTGCGGTTCACCATCTACCGCTATTCGCGCTGGCTCGTGCTCTCGAGCGTGATCTACCTGCTGTACACCCGGCTCGACCAGCTCATGCTCAGCCGCCTCTCCGGTCCGCAGGTCGCGGGTATCTACGGAGCCGCTGTCACGTTTATTCAGCTCGTCGATCTGCTGACGTCATCGCTGCTGACGGTCTTCCTGCCGCAGGTCTGCGCGACCGAAAGCATCGCCGAGCTGCGGCGCAGGACCCGCCAGTCGCTCGCTGTCTCCGCGCTGCTCACGATCCCGGTGGCCCTCAGCTTCATCCTGCTCCGTCCGGCGATGGACCTGCTGCTCGGCGCGAGATTCGCCGCCGCGCTGCCTGTTTTCACGATTATCTTCCCCGGGGCGGTCTTCAACATGCTGACGCACCCCTTGCAGGTCGTCCTGCACGCCCGCGGCCGGACGGAGTTCATCACCGTGCTCGACATTCTTGTCTTAATCGCCAACGGCGCCGCCAATTACTTCGCCATCACGGCGTACGGCATGATCGGGGCCGCCGTGGTCGCTCTCGTGACGCGCGTCCTTGCCGGACTGCTCCTGGGCGGACTGGTGGCGCGCGAGCTCGCACTCCCGGTCGCCGGGGGAGGGCGACCGGCATGACGGTCATGCACCACGGTTTCATCGAGGAGCTCACCCGCCGGACCGATGCGTCCTCTCCGGCCGAAACCTGGCCGCTCTCCGGTGAAGAGATCGTCTTTCTTTCGCATCAGCGGTGGAGCACCCATGTCACCGCCATCCAGAACACCGTCGTGCGCCTGGCCCGCACGAACCGCGTGCTGTTCATGGAGCCGCCGGACTCGGTGGGCTGGCTTCTGCACGAACCTCCCGCCCGGGCCGCGATGACGTGGATCCTCGAC
>CAZJTF010000632.1:0-2427 GCA_964548565.1 uncultured Planctomycetales bacterium
GTCGTAGCCCTGGGGCTTGAGCTTGCGGCTCGCCAAGATTCGACCCACCTCGTTGCGGATTCGAATGTCGAGGCCTGTTCGGGCCGCTTTACGCTCATCGGCCTTTGTGGTGGGCACGGCTTGGAGTTCCATGGCCTGGCGGACCGCTTCGGGAGAGAAGCCCTTTGCGCGGAGTGTCTCGATAGCCTGCATGGCTTCTTCGTCGTCCTGGATGAGCGGAATCTCTTCGAGAAGCACAGTCGATTGACCCTTGACTTCAACCGTGCTCGGCTTCCGCGGCTTCGGGGCGACTACAAGCTCAGAGGCGTCCTTGAACTCAAGACCCTCCATCGGGAGGAGCTGGTCGAAGAAGTCTTGGTCAGCTTCGCTGTACTCCTGGAAGTCCTTCCAGCGGCTCGCGATATTGGCCCCAGCATGGAAGACAACACTCCCTTGGTTTTGCACGTGGCCAGGGCAGTTCTGTTCGATGACGCGCATAATACGGCCGACAAACTGAACGAACGGCGAGAGGTTGGCGAAGATGCTGAACACTGCCGCGACGGAGAGGTAGCGATGGTCGAAACCTTCGCCGAGCTTTCGAACTTGGACGATCGCGTCGAGCTCGTGCGCTTCTAGTTTCTTCAGCACGCGATCGTTCGCGACACTCTCCTCACGGCTATGAACGTAGTCCACGCGAAGGTTCCGGGCCTTGTATGCCTCAACAATCTGCCGGCAGTGATCAAAATTGAGGGCGGAAGCGATGATCTTGTGCCGGTCGTCTCCGGTCTCAGTGCGAATACGTCGGAGCTCACGGATGGACGCATCAACGATAGTCGTGAGTGTTTCCTCGGACGTCACGATGCTACGTCGGAACTCGGCGTCCTCCTCACCAAGCCGGCGCACCTCGTCGAGGGACACCTCAATCTCCTCACCGTTCTGACGCCGAACATACTTGAGCGTCTGGGGATTGAGCACGACGGCTTTGAGCTGCTTGATGTAGCCCTCTTGGATAGCGCGGAAAACAGGATAGGAGTAGAGGATGCGGCCAGCCATGCGTTGGCCGTCAGCTCGGAGAGGCGTGGCGCTGAAATTGATGATGCGGGCGGAGGGAAATCGGGCCTTGAGGTTCTCCCACGTGGCAGCGACGCTGTGGTGCCCTTCATCAAAAAGGATGAGGTCGAAGTAGTCCAACGGAAGATCGGCGAGCCAGCGGTTGTCGTCGCCCTGGAGTTGCTGGATGTTGGTGATGACGACATCGGCTTCGTCGAGGTCGCCGCGATTGGTAGTGGTCCCTCGAATCTCAACAGGTTCGGGGAACGGTAAGCCGTTGAGCACCGCGCAGTTTGTGTAAAAGTGCTTTTTAGGGTCTGAAGGATGGAAGTCCCTGTAGAGCTGCTCGGCGATCTTTACGCCCGGTGCAACCACGAGCGTTCGCATAGCACGGAATGCAAATGGGGCCAGAGTGATGCAGCCAGATTTCCCGCACCCCACAGGGAGTACCACACCCGCTTCTCGTTCGGCGGTGTTGGTCTGGGCGAAGTTGGCAAGAGCAGAGTATGCCTCCCGCTGAGGAGCCCGAATCCGGGGATTACCGTCGATGCTGGGTTGACGCCTCTGGTACGGGTTGTCCCTCATGAATCTACTCCTCAAATCACAATCCGTTCCACCTCATCCAGCGTGATCTCGTCACTCGTCCGGTCGTAGAGCTTCGTCGTCCGGGGCGATTCATGTGCGGCGATCGCCTGGGCGTTCTCTATCGTGCCTCCGTTATCGAGATAAGCCGTTATCCCAGTGGCTCTAAATGTATGGCAACACGTGGTTTGCGGCAATCCAGCGTGTCTCGCGCGCCGTTTGATCATCCTCAACACATCCGTACGGTGCACACCATTAACGGTGAGCTGGCCAGATCTGTCAACACTGCGAAACAGGAAGCCGTGCTTGTCTTGGACGATGCCGGCAGCCTGCAGGTACGCGTCGAGGTACGCCTCGGCGTTATGGTGGGCGGGGACCTCGTGCCGTTTCCCGCCTTTCTCATGCAGGCGAAACCACCAGCGTTTGCCGTCCTGGTAATAATCCTCGACCCTCATGCCCACGACGGCCCCGACCCGGGCAAACGAGTAGACCATGAGGCCAATGAGGGCACGGTCGCGGAGGCCTGTGATTGAGCCCACATCAATGGAGTCCAAGAGTTGGCGGGCCTGTTCGGCTGTCAAGACTGGGGTCTTGCCGCGTTTTACGACGTGTTTGGGACCCCGAACGGAACTTGCCGGATTAACCGGAACAATCTGGCCGACCACGAGCCAGTCAAAGAGCATCCGGATGGCCGCCAAGTGCTGCTTGACGGTTGGCGGGGACTTCTCAGCCTGGAGCTGCTCGATGTAGGCCGCAACGACTACTGGCGGGATTCCGTCCAGCCGGAGGCCGCGGGCGTCGCACCAAGCAAAGAAC
>CAZJTF010000633.1:0-2388 GCA_964548565.1 uncultured Planctomycetales bacterium
ATCTCGCTGACATCCCGGCCAGCAGATGCAGTCCTTGACCCGTTCGCCGGTTCCTGGAGCGTTCCCGCGATGGCCAATGCAATGGGACGGATTGGCTACGGAATCGAGCTCTCGCCGTCGTATCAGGACTTGTACGATGACTCTAGAGCGGCAGCTCAGACCTTCTTGTCGAGCCTAGACGTCTCGGAAGCGCGCCGCGAGACATTCAGGAGCACGATCGAAGAGCTCCGCATGCTGAAGTTCGCTCGCCTCGTAGGAGACGGATTGACGCGAGCAGGATCACCTCCGACGGCCATTATTGTGAACCGCTCACGAAGGAAGCCATCGCAACCCTTCGCAATACTTTCTGCGGAACTCGAAATAGCCGGAGTTCCAGATCAGACCGCTGCCAGCAAGGTCGTTTCCGATCTAATCAAGCGGCCGCCTTTGTCCAAATTCGGGATCGACGCGCGCTGCCGTTTCACGGTCAAGCTTGACACGAAGAAAATGCTCTGGTGTTGGGATGGTGGACATTTCTGGATGCCACCAAGCCGTGAAATGTCCAAATCCACCGTCTTCCAGGTGGCAGCACCATTTCGTCCGGATCCGGACTCAATCGACCCGACGCCTTACGGGTAGCAGAGAGTTCAAGCGACCTGGGTGAGCCAAGCACCTACGCGGTCGAGTTGGTAGACCGGATACCTGGCTCGATCCAGCAAGTCGGCGATCGAAGATGGCGAATCAATCTGATCGACGGCAGCAGCTACTTCGTCGTATAAGGTCGGGGGGTCGTCCCAATCTCCCGGAGATCGTACGAATCCCGAATGCACGCCTACGGCGCTCCACCACTGCCTCAGATCTGATCCACTCCACTGCGCATCAAGCGCTACTTGACGTGTCATGGCAGAGGCAAGTCGAAGCAACAGCGCAGCCCTACTCAAGATGGGTGCAGCGGATGAGGACTGGGAGTCGGAAGCAGTATCAATCAACCAGTGTTCGGGCTCACCAACGCGAGACTCCAACCAAGCCCGAGAGTACGACGGAACTGCGGCTCCATCGGTTTCCGCCGCTGCCGAGACATTATCCAAGAGCTCCGGCCACTCTCGCCCGCCGCGTACCCTTTCGAGAGCCAAGAAGAGAAGCTCCCCGTCGAGCTCCACCCCACCCTCGCCGCCGCTTGGAGCGAGCGCTGACCAAGCATTCACCAGGGTCGCGGTCGCCTCTGCCGAGGCATCCGCCGCGGGCAGCCCGATCATCCCGGACGGCCGGTAGCTGGCCTCGTTCCGGCGGAATCGATCTTGGCCGAGCTCCTTAATATCTAGACTCCATGCGCGAATCCAAGTCGCAGCCAGGTCCGAAGAGGCCAAGGTTCCGCCCCCACCACGGATCGCCCATGATGTCCAGTCGGCCAATGTGCAGCCGCCGAACCAGAGCGAGTTCAGTGCCCGAGTGGCGCTCCCCGGAACATCCGCCCATGCTCGTAGCAATGCCCATACCGCTGGATGCGTCCCTAGTTCTCCTTGCAGTCGAAGAGTTCCATTCGCCGTAATGCAGTAGTGCGCCCTGTCGAAGACGCCGATGCCTTCGGCAGCCAGCACAGCCATGCCGGCTCGGAGTTCAGCGTAGTAGGCAAGATGAATGGCCGCGTTGGGATCTCCCATGCAGAGTGCGTTCGCTGCTCGGGCGAGATAACGCCAACCATCGAGCACGTGGAGAAGCGCGGAAGCACTGATATAGGCGCAGCGATCGTCGTCGCCCGAGCCCGCAAGCGACCTGACCGCATCGTGTTCAAGCGGATTTCCGGGGGCAATCCACCGAAGATGCGCAGCGACCGTTGTGGCACCGTTTCCGAGCGCGGTCACGGTCCGCCCCCGGTCAGCTGCCGCTACAAATAGCCTGATCTCCTGCGGGGTTGGGCGAGGCGACACTAGTTGTCCTCATCCGGCCAACGCGCAGCGGCCAGACGCGCGGACTCTTCGGAAAGACGCCCTCCATGCTCGGCTAGGTGAAGTAGCAGTTGCTTGTGCACCTCCTTGTAGCCCGTACCCGCTCGATAGAGTGCCTGGGTACGCCGTGTCGTCTCGTCGAGCCCCGGGAAGCCTGCGGTGCGCCATTCAAACGAAGAGACGCCCACGGCCAAGTCCGCCAGGAACTCGACCACGCGTTCGTGATCCGTCTGAAGCTGGTCGACTGCATCTGATACTTCGTTGAGATCGGTTGCGTCGTGAGTCCGTCCGCGTTGCCACGCCGCGAACTCGGATGCGTCAATCGCCCATACCGACAGATCGTTCAATACCTGGAGGTAGCCACGCACTCCTTGGTCGGTGGCCAATAGCGAATATTGACCGAGTAGAGCGTCCGTCCAAGTCTCAGCACCGGTCTGGGCCCGGAGAGCCACCGCCCAAGCAG
>CAZJTF010000634.1:0-2383 GCA_964548565.1 uncultured Planctomycetales bacterium
CGAACGCCCCATGAACCGGCTCCTGCAGGGTGACGTCGGCAGCGGCAAGACGGTGGTCGCCCTGTACGCGGCGCTGGTGGCGGTTGCCAACCGCGCGCAGTGTGCCATCATGGCCCCGACCGAGGTGCTCGCCGCCCAGCATTTCGCAGGCATCGAGAAGTATCTCGCGGGCAGCCGCGTCAACCGTTGCCTCCTCACCGGACGGACGACCGGCGCGACCCGTCGGGCGATGCTGGAGGAGATCGCCGCGGGTCGCACGGATCTGGTCGTCGGCACCCAGGCGCTGCTCGAGGACAAGGTGCGGTTCGCGTCGCTCGATCTCGTCATCGTCGATGAGCAGCACAAGTTCGGCGTTTCGCAGCGGGCGACCATGCGCGACAAGAGCACGGCCGCCCTGCGCGCCCAGGTTCCGCACTGCCTCGTCATGACGGCCACCCCGATTCCGCGCACGCTGTCCATGACGGTCTTCGGCGACCTCGACGTCTCGATCATCGACCAGCTCCCGCCCGGGCGGCAGCCGATCCAGACACGTCTGGTGCGCCCCCGTGACGAGGCGGCGGCCTGGACGCTCGTGCGGCGGCGCATCGCGGAAGGCGACCAGGCGTACGTCGTGTACCCGCTCGTCGAGGAATCGGACGCGCTCGATCTGAAGGCCGCCACCGCCGAGGTGGATCGCGTCGCCTCCGACCTGCTGCCGGGCACGCGCGTGGGTCTGCTGCACGGGCGCATGAAGAACGCCGAGAAGCAGGCGGTGATGCAGGAGTTCTCGCGCGGAAGGCTGGACGCCCTGGTCTCGACGACCGTGATCGAAGTCGGCGTGGACGTCCCGAATGCAACCGTCATGGTGATCCAGCACGCGGAGCGGTACGGGCTGGCGGCGCTGCACCAGCTCCGCGGACGGGTGGGCCGCGGGAGCAAGCCCTCGATCTGCCTGCTGCTCAGCGACAGCGACGGCGAAACGGCGCAGCAGCGGCTGGGCGTCCTCTGTGCAACGACGGACGGCTTCCGCATCGCCGAAGAGGACCTCAAGCTCCGCGGCCCGGGCGAACTGCTCGGCACGCGGCAGCACGGCTGGCCGGAATTCCGCATCGCGGACCTCGGGCAGGACCTCGACCTGCTGATGGAGGCCCGCGAAGACGCAGCCAAACTGGTCGCCGCGGATCCCGGCCTGCACACGCCCGCCCACGCCGGGCTGCGTCAGGAGCTGCTCCGGCGGTTCCGCGACAAGGTGGCGTTCATCGACGTGGCGTGATACCCTTGTATCAAAGCCGGACGGGCCCGGTGCAGCCATGTCGGTATCCTCGAGGAGGAGCGGGCGCTCTGCGCTTTCGCGCCGCTGCGATGGTGCTGGAGGTTGACAGAGGGAGCGGATCATGAAAGGACTGGACGAGCTCAAGTACGACGCCAACGGCCTCATTCCTGCCATTGTGCAGGACGCCGATACGGGCGAGATCCTGATGATGGCCTGGATGAACAAAGCCAGCCTGCAGGACTCGATCCGGACCGGCAAGACGCACTTCTGGTCGCGCTCCCGGCAGAAATACTGGATGAAGGGCGAGTCCAGCGGCCACACCCAGGACATCCAGGAGATCCTCACCGACTGTGACGCGGACGTCCTGCTGATCAAAGCGCGGCAGCACGGCGCCGCCTGCCACGAAGGCTACCGAAACTGCTTCTTCCGGACGCTCACGCCGGACGGCGCGTGGAAAGTGAACGCCGAGCGCCTCGTCGACCCTGAGAAAGTGTACGGTAAGAAATAGCCAAGCCCATCCGGCACGCCGGGGCCGTGCGCATCGTCCACGAATCTCCCGTCAGTGCCACTGCCTGTTTCAGGTGCTGCCGGCGCCCTCATCCGCGGTTCTGAGAAGCTGAAGCATACTCCGCGCGCAGCTCAGCCGGGAAAGTGCACGCCCGCTGCCGGTTTCCTGCCGCGGTTCTGAAACGCCGTTGACCTTGTCACCCCAGCCGCATACGCTTCTGTTGGAGCAGGGAGGATCCTCTGCTCGCGGGGCTGATTCCCATTCAATAACCACGGGCTTTTCGTGAGGATGCGCGCATCCATTTTGGCTCCCATGCTCGCTGCTGCGAGTGTGGCTCCGGCAAGAGCGGATTTCGCTCCTGCCCTGGAGAACGCACGCGGCGCGTCGCCGGTCGCGCTCGCCGAGGCGCTGCCGATCGGTGCTGCGGTGCGGGAGGATGCACATGTGAGCTTCTCCTCCCGCGTGCTGCCTGATTTGCCGGACCGGAACGCGGCTTTGCCCGAGCAGACGCCGGCCCGGGGGGTGCGGCAGTTGCCGGGAACGCCCGGCAGCGCGAGCCTCTTTCTCTCGGCCATGCTGAGCGTCGGCGCGTACCGCGTGCTCCGGCAGGCGAGGCTGATGCA
>CAZJTF010000635.1:0-2378 GCA_964548565.1 uncultured Planctomycetales bacterium
GCACGGCATCGCCCTTAAACGGCGGCTTGAGCGATCGCCCGGCTCCGCCGGAGAAGCTTTCGCCACGCACAGTATCGCCCGATACAGGCTGGATCCATTCAACCGCAAATGAAACCCCTGTCGCCTGCAGATCGATCGTGGCATCCTTCCCTTCCGGCAGGTAGACGACGTACTCCCGGCCGGGATCGGCCAGGCAGTAGCCTGTCGAAGATAACTCGGCATGGGGCTTCATCGCGGCCAGGTTCATGCGCTCCGCCATGCGACGGGTCTGGCCCATCGCCGCGCGCAGCGGTCCCCACCCGCGGTCCTGCCCAAGAACCGATCCGTCATACGGGTCCATGAAGATCGGATTGTGACCCCGGAGAAAGCTCTTCCAGACCCAGGCCGCGTTGCCGCCGACTCCCCAGATATGGTCCGTGTCCAGAAGGCTGACCTTCTTGTCGTTCCACGCGGGCGGGTCTTCCGCGAAACCGTCCGATCGCCCGGGAGAGACCCAGTCTGCCGGACTGGCTGACAGGCTGGCCAGCCGTTCGGCGCCGTGTCCGGTATGACCCACCGGATGCTGTTTCGGCTTTGTCCGCTCGTACTCCTGGACGGTCTGGATGACCCACCAGTTCCACTCCTTCTCGCCGCCTTCGTTGATCACCTCGTACAGGACGTTGTCCAGATCGTTCACCGTGTCCACGACCTTGCGGATGTACACCGCCTGAAGCCGGTTGACCTCCGGATGGCGAAGCGTGTGGACCCGCCCCCCGGGGCCATCGCCGCCCTCGATGGTGAGCTGGTTCATGTTGTTGGCGGGGTGGAAGGGATGCGACCTCCACGCCCAGCCGTCCTGCGTGTTCCGGCGGCGGTTGCCATGCATCAACCCCCAGCCCTCGAAGAGCATCACGCTGACGTAAATCCCGCGCTCCCCTGCCGCGACCACGCGCGACCGGAGCCGCTCGAAGTACAAAGGGTCAAAGCGGGTCAGATCGAACCTGGGTTTTCCGTCGAGAGCATTTCCCGGGCCGCTCCGCATCCACGGCTGCGGAGCGACATGGTGGAGGAAGTCCTTGCCGAGCGGCCCGTTCGCACGGGTATTCCAGCACGTCGAATCCCATGCCCACAGGCGAATGAAGTTATGGTGGTGGCGTTGGAGGAAGTCGAGGTACGCGGCGAAGTCGAATCGCTCGGGCGGATCGCTACGGCCGATGTCCACGAGGTTGTTCCACGTGTGCGCGCCGACAAGATACACCGCTCGGAGGGACCCATCCGGCCTGGTAGTCCCGTCCGTGAAGTAGCGCGGGTTATCTGGATGGGTGCGAAGCGGCCCTCTGGCCCGAGCGTCACCCTTTACTGGCGATGCCGCCTCGACCGCGCAGGCAAGACCGACTGCAACCGCAAGGCACACGAAAAGACCCCGAGCGACATCGCGCGGATGAAGATTCCGGGATCCCAGGTGCATCGGCATGGTCGTTCTCCTCGCGGCTGACCTGCGTGCTGCGATTGTGGGAAGGATTCTACTGTTTCGGAATGAGTGTTGCGCGGCCTCGGTAGGGCGCGTGGTCTGACTGCCGAAAAACAAAACGCCGAACAAGGCGTTCGGCGTCTGTTGCGAGACTAGCGGGGACAGGACTCGAACCTGTGACCTCGAGGTTATGAGCCTCGCGAGCTGCCAACTGCTCCACCCCGCAATCAAGAACCACATAATAGGGTGGGTGCCACCGGCGGTCAAGTCTCCTGGTCGACGGGATCGTGGTCCAGCGGCGGGCTTACCCCCGACCCGTGGCCCGTCACTGCAGAACGTTTGAAAAACAGGCCATTTGGACGGTCATCGCGGGGCGTGGGGTCAGCGGCCGCAGGGGGTCGACGCGATCGATGCCACACCCGGATGCGTGATCCTTCGGGGATGTGCCGATGGTCTTGACGTGCGGGACACGCGACGGCACAATGAAAGCTGCTCATGACCTCGGAAATGCTCCAGTTCGGCCGCGGCTCCAACGCACGTGCCAGCGTTGCCGGTACTTTCTCGTTCCCTTACTATTTCTGGTTCTGGTTTAAGGGCCGCAAGCGTCTGAGGGCATAGATCAGCGACATAAGACGAAACAAAATGCCCTGAGACGCGAAAACGGCTCAGGGTTTTTTTGTTGTCTGGCGCCGGGCGTGTTCGCTGATCACTTTGGCTGGCATAACGAGAGCTTCGCATGATCGACATCAAGGCCATTCGGCAGGATCCGGACCGGTTCAAGCGGGCGGCCGTCAACAAGCGGGTGAACTGTGACGTGGACGCCCTCTGCGCCCTCGACGATCGCCGCCGGGCCCTGCAGCAGGAGCTCGACTCGCTCAAGCACCAGCAGAACGAGATCAGCGGCCAGATCGCCCACTACAAGAACCCC
>CAZJTF010000636.1:0-2360 GCA_964548565.1 uncultured Planctomycetales bacterium
CCGCGTCTTATGAATTGCCCGCTCCGAAATCGCGCTGGGACGCCATTCAGCAGGGGCAAAAGGTGGCTACCGAGGAACGGCAGAGGCTGGGGCTCGGAGTGGCGCCGATCGGTGACTTGAGCGATCTGCTAGAGGCGCAAGGGGTGCGTACCGGCGCCGTCGCGCTCCCAGAAAACATCTCGGGACTGACGCTCGTCGATAGCACGATCGGCGTGTTCGTGGTCATCAACGCGAAGCACGCGGCAGTCCGACGGCGCTTCTCCCTTGCTCACGAGTACGGTCACGTCCTCTTGGATCGGGAACGCGCCGGCGCCATAAGCCGGGCGGAAAATCGATCGGATCTCCTGGAGGTCCGGGCGAATGCGTTCGCCGCGGAGTTCCTGATGCCGGCGGAGGGTGTCGCGCAGTTTGTGGTCGCGTTTGGCAAAGGGGGCGCAAGCCGTGCGCAGATCGCGGTTTTCGACGAAGCCGAGGCGGTACAGGTCGAGCAGCGCGCCGCGCCAGGATCCCAGGACATCCAACTCTATGACGTGGCATTGCTCGCCCATCACTTCGGGGCGAGCCGGATCTCGGCTTTGTATCGGATCAAGAATCTTCGACTAATTGATGATCGGGAGTTTCAGCGCCTCAAGACTGAAGAAGACAGTGGGGCGGGTCAGACGATCGCAAATTTTCTCGCGGCACCGGAAGCTCCGCTGGAAGACTTGTCGCGCGACGATTTCCGACGGCGCTTCCTTGCACTTGCACTCGAAGCCTATCGTCGCGAGGAGATCACGCGCAGCAAGCTTGCTGAGCTCGCGGGGATGGTCTACTTGAGTCAGAACGAGCTCGGAATGGCGCTCGCTTCGGCGAAGCTGGACTAAGCTGCCTCGGCGCAGGCGCGTTCCATGACCACGAACGCCGAGACAATCGTCGTCATCACGGACGCGAACGTTCTCATCAACTTTCTGCGAATCGGTCAGCTGCCGCTTCTCGGCAAGCTCGATGCCTATCGCTTCCTCGTGCCCGAGGAAGTGGTGGGAGAGATTACGGACCCGGCGCAGCGGGACGCTCTCGCCGTGGCTATCGCTGCGGGCCATCTCGGGCAAATAGTCGTCGACACGATCGAAGCCCTCGCACTCTTCGCCGCATTGCGCGACGTAATGGGGCGGGGCGAAGCGGCGTGCCTTGCGCTCGCTGCGACCATGGGATCTCACATTGCATCGGACGAGAAGAAGCGATTTCGCCGGCGCGCCATCGAGCTGATCGGAGAGGCTCGCATTCTCCGCACCGAATCGATACTCCTCGAAGCTATCCGCCAAGGACGAATTTCGGTTCCCGAGGCGGACGGGTTCAAAGCGGTACTCGAAGCGAATCGCTACTCGATGTCGTTTGTGAGTTTTTCCGAGCTCCTGTAGTTGACTGGCCACCGGGGCAGAACCTCTTCGAGATAACTCTTGGCACAATAAGGAAACGCCGCTGCACGATTGAGAGGTATTCGATGGCCACTACCACCCCGCGTGTTCCGCCAGCTCCCGACGATTCAGTCAGGAGCACAAAGCACTACATGGACTTGGTGCGGCTTGCAATACTGGCCGCGTCGAGCCACAACACGCAACCGTGGCAGTTCCACCTCGAACCCGACGCTATCTCGATCCATCCCGACCTGTCGCGCCGCTGCCCAGCGGTGGATCCCGATGATCATCACCTCCATGCAAGCCTGGGCTGTGCGGCAGAGAATCTGCTCCTAGCGGCCAAGGCGCAAGGTCTCAAGGGCCATCTGTCATTCGACGCTGTCGCATCGTGCGTGCGAGTGGAACTCGAGGCGATACCGCCGTCACCATGCGAGCTGTTTGATGCTATGCCTCGACGCCAGTGCTGTCGCGCGGAGTACGATGGGAAGGCTCTTTCCGTGGAGCAGCTTCAGCTACTCGAGAACTCGGCCCAGGGCCAAGGCGTCACGATCCGGTTCCTGACAGAGCTTCAGGCGATCGAGCAGATCGTCGAGTTTGTCGCGGCCGGCAACACCGCCCAGTTTGCGGATGCTGCATGGGCTGCAGAACTGAAAGCGTGGATTCGCTTCAACGCCAGGGAGGCTGCAACCACTGGTGACGGGCTCTACGGCCCTGTGATGGGCAGCCCGGACGTGCCGCGCTGGCTGGGCTCGCTCTTCATGCGTCTGGGGTTTTCCGCCAAGACCCAGAACCGCAAGGACGCCAGGCATATCCGCAGTTCCGCTGCGGTGGCGGTGATCCATTCAGAGGTCGACGACATTGCGCACTGGATCGAGGCAGGGCGCTGCTATGAACGCTTTGCCCTCCAGGCTACTGCGCTGGGCTTGAGCACGGCCTTCATCAATCAGCCCGTGGAGGTGCCCGCAC
>CAZJTF010000637.1:0-2346 GCA_964548565.1 uncultured Planctomycetales bacterium
TGCGGATCAGGAAGCGGTCATTCAGCGGATGGTGGAAAGCGGCGTTCTAAAATAACGTCGGACTACACCCGCGACTCGTCGTCGAGTCGCGGGTGTGCCGGCCAGCGTTCATGGTCCAGCGTCAGAAGGCGCTTTCCCGCCTGTGGCCTGATTCCGTAGGCGAGGGTGACCCGTTTGGCTGGTGACGCGGCGGTTATCATCCACCCATGTCCAAAGCCACTCGTGCCACCCGTCAGCTGCAGCAGGCGGGCATTGCCTTCACCCTGCACGAATACGACTACGACCCGAATGTTGGCAGTATCGGTCTGGCTGCCGCTGCGGCACTGGGCGAGCCGCCGGGCCGGGTGCTGAAGACGCTGATGGCGCGTGTAGATGGCAGGCCGGTTTGCGCCATCCTGCCGTCGGATCGAGAGTTGTCGATGAAGAAGTTGGCGCAGGCGCTGGGCGGCAAGGCCACACAGATGATGTCGCCGGCAGACGCCGAGCGACTCAAGGGCTACAAGGTCGGCGGCATCAGTCCGTTTGGACAGATGAAGCGGGTACCGGTGGCGCTGGAAATCGGCGCGCTGGCGGCGGAACTCGTTGCCTGAGAAGTGCTGCCGCCCCTTGTCGATCTTCACCACGCCGGCGGCCGGCGGAATCTGCATTGCTCAGGCATTCCCGCCGGCCGTGGGTTCCGGCGCCGGCTTTCCTGCCGACTGTTGCCGCGTTCAGTCTGCCGCGACACCCGCAAATACGTACGCTGCGCCGCTGCTGGTTTGCGTGTTGTTCGCCTGGTCGCCGTTGCTGCCGGTGGCGCTGCTGTCCTGACCGATGGCTCCGACTGCCAGCGTGTCTCCATCGCTGGATAGTGCGATGCTCACGCCGAATGTATCGTGTGCCTCGGTGTTCGAGGCTATCACGTAGGCCCGTTGAGTCCATGTGCCGCCACTGCCGCCGCAGCCGGCCAGCAGCGCGCTCAGCCACAACATGGAGAGGAGCGCCCTCAGTGCGCTTCCCGGCGCAGCCCGTTGGAAGCCGCCGTGCCTCCAGGGTCAGCCCGAAACTTTCGATATGGTCATTGCGGTCCAGTCGTGGTAAGGCATTGTCTCTCCAGCCCTTGTTGACGGGTACTCGGGGGGGTACGCGTCAGTCGCGGTACAAACGGCTCATTCGCCACGGGAAGCTTGCCCTTTTGACAGATTGCCGCTCGATCGCTACCGCATCACTGCGCTGCGACGATGAGGAGGTATGATCGGGTTCCAATTGTCGCGAACCCAATAAATACAAGCACATGGTAAGAGGATGAGCGCACCTGGCCCGTCGGTTTCGCCGTCGGACGTCACCGTACTGCTGCAGAAACTGGGCGAGGGCGATACCGGAGTCGCCAACGAGCTTGCCCGACTCGTTTACGAAGAACTGCACCGGATTGCCGATCGGGCGATGCGTTACGAGCGTTCGGACCACACGCTGCAGCCCACGCTGCTGGTCAACGAGGCCTTCGTGAGGCTCATCGGCCAGCGCGATGCCAACTGGCAGAATCGGGGGCAGTTCTATGCCGTGGCCGCCCGCGCCATCCGTCGTATTCTGGTCGACCACGCGCGGGCGCGGCGACGCCTCAAGCGCGACTTCGGCCTGCGCGTTACGCTGGATCAATCGATCGCGGAAACGGCCGATGGGGCCCTGGATGTGCTGGCCATCGACGAGGCGCTGGGCAGGCTTCAGGCCGCGGCGCCGCGTCAGGCGCAGGTGGTCGAACTGCGTTATTTCGGCGGGCTGGAAATCGACGCCATTGCCACGGCACTCGATGTCTCTTCGGCCACCGTCAAACGGGACTGGACGTTCGCGCGAGCCTTCCTGCTGCGCGAGTTGCAGGCGTTCCGCGGATGAGTGACCTGTCTCCCACTCGCATCGCGCGTTTGCAGGAGCTGTTCGAGCAGGCATTGGCCGTTCCGGCCACCGAGCGGGTGGCGCTGCTCGATCGCGAGAGCGGCAATGACGACACCTTGCGGGAGGAAGTGCTGGCGTTGATCGCTGCGCACGAGAGCAGCACGACCATCCTGGGACGTGCATTGTCCTTCGACCGGGGTCTGGTCGGTAAAGTGGATAGTTCGCGCTGGCTGGGGGCGCGCCTGGGCCCCTGGCGTGTGACCCGCGTGATCGGCATCGGCGGCATGGGTACGGTCTGCGAGGCGATGCGCGCCGATGAGCAGTTCGAGAAGCGCGTGGCCATCAAGTTCCTGCACGCCCACGCATGCACGTCTTCGGCTGCGCAGGGGTTTCGCGTCGAGCGGCAGATTCTGGCCAACCTCGATCATCCGAACGTGGCGACGCTGCTCGACGGCGGTGTCACCGAGGACGGCCAGC
>CAZJTF010000638.1:0-2311 GCA_964548565.1 uncultured Planctomycetales bacterium
CGCCGACACCCTCGCTCCGCCCATCGGCGCCCGCGACGTCGTCTCCCGCCTCGGCTTCATGTCCGCGCCCATCGTCGCCGAACGCGCCGCCGCCGACGCGCTCAAGCGCGACCGCCCGATCCTCGCCATCCTCGGCAACCCGCCCTACCGCCGCCTCGCCGCCGGCGAGGAGGAGCCGATCACCACCGGCTGGGCCACCGGCTTCTGGGACGACCTCAAGGCCCCCGTCCGCAACGCCGGCTGGGGCAACGAGCTCAACACCTTCCCCGAACTCTCCATCGCCTTCTGGCGCTGGGCGATGTGGAAGCTGTTCGACAGCGACGGCGCCCCCCGCCGCGGCGTCGTCTGCTTCATCACCAATCGCACCTTCCTCTCCGGCCACCCCTACGCCGGATTGCGCCAGATGATGCGTCGTCGTTTCGACACCATCGACATCATCGACCTGCGCGGCGACAACCGCGGCGCCCGCCCTGCCGGCATTCTCGAAGACGAGAACGTCTTCGCCATCCAGGTCGGCGTCTGCATCACCATCGCCACCGCCTCCGGATACGCCGCCGCCGGGGCCGAAGCGCGGGTGCGCTACGCCGATGCCTGGCGCGCCGGCGCCTTCACCGCGGACGCAAAGAAGAACCTGCTGACGGCGGCAAACGCCGATCCCACTGCCATCGACTACGTCGAGATTGCCCGTCACGATCTGGAGGATTTCCTGCCGGAGCCCTTCCAGGGTCGAGATTGGCCGTCTCTTGACGAAATATTTGCGTTTCGTAAATCCGGAAGCAAGAGCCAACGTGACGACCTGGTGTATGATCTTTCAGAGGCACAGGTTATCGCCAAGATTGAAGCATTTCAGGATGCGCCTAACCATGAAGCATGGCGGTCCTTCTTTCCATCGCCGAGAGGTACCGACATCGCCGGTGCTACAGCACCCTCCCGTGCGATGTTCGGCCGCGCGCGGGCGGCAACTCTCCAACGGCAAGACATCCATCCCTACGCCTACCGGCCTCTCGACCGTCGATATCTATATCAGAGCCGTGATTTCGTTAGTCGCTACGGACCCGAGTTGATTGCCGCCTGGGGCGCCACCAATGTCTGCCTCTATGCGATGCCGAAAGGCACCGGAGCCGGACCCGCTATATGGACGCATGGTTTGTTGCCGGACTACCACGCATTCAGCGGGCGCGGTGGTTACGCCTTCCCACTCTGGGACCGTCGCTTGGGAACCAACCGCCACAACCTCAACCAGGCGCTCCTCGACGGTCTCCAACTCGCCTACGGCAGTTCGGTCGCGCCGCAACTGGCGTTCGATGCCGCCATCGCGCTGCTCTCCGCCACCAGCTACACCAGCCGCTTCGCCGACGACCTCGAAAAAACCATCGCCCGCATCCCATTCCCCGCCGACCAAGCCACCTTCGCCGAGGCCGCCCGCATCGGCGCCGAAATCAGCGCCCTCGAAACCTTCGCCCGCAGCCCCGCCCCCGCCTTCCGCACCGCCCGCCTGCTCGGCCGCGCCAGCGGCGTTGTCCTTGAGGTCCCGCCTTCGGGCCGCGCCTTTCTCGATGCCGGAACGGGCGCCGGCTTCGTGCCGCTGCAATCCGACCAGTCCCTCCGCCTCGCCGGCGTCTCCCAGCGCGTCTGGGATTTCGCCGTCAGCGGCTACCCGGTCCTGTATCGCTTCCTCGCCGCCCGCAACGGCGAAGCCCTCGACGCCGCCCTTCAGCGCGCCATCCTCGATATCGTCTGGCGAATCCAGGAACTGCTGCATTGGTTCGACGCCGCCGACCCCATCCTCGACCGCGCCCTGTCCAACCCGCTTACCCGCGCCGATCTCCTCCTCCGCGCCGCTTCCCCGACTCCGGCCGACGACCTAGACTCCCCGGATGACCGCTCAGCCTGATCTCCTCGCCGGCCTCGCCCCCACCCCGCGGCCCCCCTCGCCCGAGGCCCGCGCCGCCGCCATGTGCACCGCCGCCCGGGCGCGCCTGACAGCTCTGCTTGCCGAGTTGCGCGCCGCCAACGCCAACCCCTGGACCCGCCAGCGCACCGAAGTGCACCAGATCCTGTTCCGCCAGATGTCCAACTGGCTTCCGCCTGACGAACGCGCGCGCCTATGCGCCGAGTTCCACCGTGAACTCCAGCGTCTCGCCATCCCGCTGACGCCCGCCAGCCAATAGCCGGCCCCGCTCGCGATTCGGCGCTGACCGAACATCGCCGCCGCCAGCCCCATCAAACCGCTTGCAGCAAACCGCTTGCAGCGGTCCTCCGCAGTTAGTATATAACTAACTATGTTATCCCACGCAATCCCGCACCCCGC
>CAZJTF010000639.1:0-2309 GCA_964548565.1 uncultured Planctomycetales bacterium
GGCCCATTCCGTGACGTAGACTGCACTGCAAGGGCGCTTTGAACCTCCTATCCGCTCTCTGCCGGCGAGCATCTGGCACAATCAACCCCATGAAACCGTCCGACTCGTTCCGGGTCCACCGTGAAGCGCTGCGAGAGATCGTTGCCCGCCATGGCGTCACGCGGCCGCGCGTCTTCGGTTCCGCAGCTCGGGGTGAGGATCACGAGGGCAGCGACCTCGATCTGCTGGTTGAACCGGCATGCACGACGACACTGTTCACACTGGCCGCCTTGCAGATTGAAGCAGAGCGTTTGCTGGGCGTATCGGTGGATGTGCTGACGCCCAAGAGCCTGCCGCGTGGGTCGCGGGAGCGAATCCTGAGAGAAGCGGTCCCCGTATGACGAAGGCGCATCCGGCACGTGTGCCGGAATACCTTCAGCACATCGTCGAGGCGATTGACCGCGCGACCGGATATGTGACGGGCATGGATGCCACGGCGTTCGAGCAGGACATTCGTACACAGGACGCCGTGATCCGGGCGCTGCAGGTTGTCGGCGAGGCGGCCAACAAGGCGCGCGTTGCAGACCCGACCTTGCAAGACAGTGCACCAGAAGTTCCCTGGGACATCATGTACGGCATGCGCAATCGCATCGTTCACGACTACTTCGAAGTCGACCTGGATGTTGTCTGGCAGACGATCCAGCGAGATTTGCCCGCGTTGCGTCCGCGGATTGTGCAATTGCTGGCGCGGATTTCTTGATGGTCCACCGGTCAGCGTCTGCTGCATGGTTTTCAGGCTGATTGCTTTCTTGATCTATCGGCACGGTTCGCTGCCAAGGGGCGCGTTCCGACGGTCATCCTGACGGTAAAATATTCGCGCTGTCGAAAAACCCCCTGTGGCAACGGCAGCTTGCGGTGATCGTCAACAATTGAGTGGGAGTGAGGGGGCTCGCCTCATTCTGCCCCGCCGCACCCGCAAATACGGCACCAGGATTCCGGGAAGAAGTGGTCGAAACTCAAGCCGGCATTCGACGGAGGTCTCGGCGCACCATAGGGTCCGACCGGCGAAGCACGCTGCGCTGCAGGTCCGCTTGAACTTTCTGTCCACCGCCGGCCACGCGGCGACCTTTACCTTGGCGATGGCGTCACACCTTCCCGGTTGATCGCGGCGTCCAGATCGATCATCCGCCAGGCCTCGGGCAGGGACGACTGTTCACACCTGCGCATCCTGATGACCGCGCCCGACGCGAGCGTGCGACGGAAGTCCCGATCGGAGAGCACCTCCCAGTCCGTTGCGTATCCGATCATGTCGCCCGTGCCGATCACGGCGCAGTGCTCGGTGGTCCGGTAGCGGGCTCCGCCGAGTGGAACGACGGTGTCGAAGTGGCAGTCCTCGCGTGCCGAGTTGAGCCCCGCCGCGTGGAGCAGTGCCAGCGTCGCGTTCGAAGCCTCACCACAGGCGGTGTCGTTCGAAACGTAGAAGCCGCGCCGCAGTGGCAGGTCCGCGGCGCGTTCGTCATCCTCAGGCTGCGTGGTAGCCGCCGCTTCGCTTCCAGGCACCAGACTCGGCTCCGCGGGACCGCTGCACGCCGCCACAGTGAGCAGCCCGCACAATACCGCGACCCGGGCTCGTGGCACCGCACGCCCTGCCCGCTGCAGGTCCCTGTCCCGCGGCCGCATCAAGCGCGCAGGTCCAGCGCCCGACCGATCTCCGTGGTGAGCGCGCGAGCCGTCGCGTCGTCGAGGCCGGCGGCCACCAGCCGGACCCTGCCGCCGCTCTCGACCTCGACGCGATAGGCCACGGCGGCCAGCTTCCTGCGCGCCGCGAGCCCGAGGACCTCGCCCGTTGGAATGCCGCGATTCGCGTCATAAACGATCTCGACGTTGCCGCCGAACTTGTTCCGGATGGCGAGATGATGGATATCCTCCCGACGGAGCAGGTCGCCGTCGATCTCGATGCCTTCCTTGCCGAGCCGGATGCTGCGTGACTGGCTGGCCGCCTTCCCTCGCTGGTCCATGAGCAGCAGGGCTGCGGCGGCAGCGGTAAAGAAGAAACTCATGATCGCGATGCCGCCGTTGACTGTTCCGAAGGCGAAGATAAGGGCGAACAGTGTCACCGGCCAACTGATCGGCGGCGGCGCCGGGGTCACGATGAACCGGGTGAACTCGCCCTCGGATTCCGTTCTATATCCGGCTTTGCTGTCGGCGTTCGTTAGCCACCGCCGCCGCGCGAACAGCAGCAGGACGATGCCGAGCGCCATCGACGCCACGCTCTGCAGGAGGCTGCCCACACGCGGCATGATGTGGAACAGCGGCACGCCGAGGAAGGC
>CAZJTF010000640.1:0-2306 GCA_964548565.1 uncultured Planctomycetales bacterium
GCTCTACAAGTTCCGTTGGGCACTGCTGAACGAGCAGACGGTGGACGCCTACGAGATGGCGGGCTTCATCGGCTCGACGGGGACGCCGCCCCCGAGCAACTTCATCAAGCAGTTCTGCGGTGCGGTCCTGCGCCACCGCAAGGCGCCAAGCGACGTCAGCCAGGATTACTACGTCAATCTGGGCCTGGGCTTTGGCTCGACCGGGGGAAACTTCGGCTACCTGCCGGGGCCGGACATCAATCTCGGGTCCGGCGCGGTTGGCGCGACCTACCACCTGGCGATCTGCTACAACGGGTTCTCCAAGCAGTTGACTCTTCGGCTCACCGATTCGGCAGGCAACCGGCTCGGCAGCCTCATCGCCAACCTGACCACCGATGTACCGGCTTTGAAGACGGGCGGCAATCCGCTGGCTGAGGTCAACGCGCTGTCCGTGACACATCTGGGCTGGAGCGATTACGCCGGCACCGGCGGAGATCGGCTGACCATCTGGGAGGTGGATTCGCTCGCCTACTACGGCAACGCAGCCGGCGCCTGCAACGCCTTGCCGGCAGAGCCGACGGGGGCCTGCTGCGATCCGCTGGCCGGAACCTGCTCCAATGGCACATACGCCGCCTGCTTGAACACCCAGTGCGTCTCGCCGACTTCCGGGTGCCCGTTCCTGAACCGGAATTTCCGGGGGGCAGGTACCTCCTGCGCCTCCATTACCTGCCCGCAGCCGCCGACGGGGGCCTGCTGCAACCCGGATGGCTCGTGCACCGAACCCCTCACACAGTTGAATTGCACGAACGCCGGCGGAACGTGGCAGGGCGATGGTTCAACATGCGGGCAGGTCAGCTGCCCGCAGCCCGCACCCCGCGGCGCGTGCTGTCTGATTGCCGCCGGCACGTGCACCGACAATATGACCGAAGCGGACTGTACTGCCGCGGGAGCGACCACGGGTATTTGGCAGGGCCCGAATACCCAGTGCGGCCAGACGACCTGCCCTGCACCGGCTCCGGGTGCGTGCTGCGCGATCGACGGGACCTGCAGTATCACCACCATGGCCGCCTGCACCGAACACTGGGCCGGGCCGGGATCCGACTGCAGCGCGCCTGCTACCTGCGTGGCCGATGCACCCCTCGGCTATGTCTGGCTCTCGACGTTCGATCAGAACACGGACCACGTGGAGACGATCACCGACTGCCACGAACCCTACGGCATATACAACGAGACATGCTGGGACGGCAACGACGGGGATAACGACGGCGCCGTGGACTGCCAGGATGGCGACTGCCAGAACACAAAGTTCATCCTCGGCAGTGTCCACGATGGCCGGCTGGACGTTGTCGTTGCGGACAACCAGACTCCCACGCCCTATGTCCCCGACAAGGCGGGGCGCCTGATCGGTGCCTCACCCATCAGCGACGCGAAGCGGTGGACTGACTCTTTCAGCTCCCTCTATCAGTTCAGCTGGTCTCAGCTGTACGGGGCGGGCGGCACGGGGGACCCCGGTGCCGTCGAGTTCCCTGCGTTCATTGGCGCGCTCTGGTCCGACGCCGATCCCCGGCTGCCGACGGCGCAAAGTCGCCAGGTCCTCGGCGCGCTGCTGCGGCACTGGCGTGACAGCTTCGGCAACTACTGGGTGGACATCGGCCTCGTGTACGGCGGTGTCGGCGCGGCGCCACAGACCGTCGCGTTTCAGAACCAGGCAACGTACGAGGGCAGTTTCACGAACCTCGGCCCCTATGCGGTCAACAAGTACTACCAACTCGCAATGGGGTACGACGGACCGACAAAGCGCTTCACCATCAAGCTGTATGACTCGAAGAACAACCTCCTGGGGAGCAACTCGGGTGTCCTGACCAGTTTCTACAGCGCGAACGCCAACGATGAAGTCGGCGCGATGCGGATGACCCACGTCGGCTGGCTCGACTACACCGGCTCGCGGGCCGACAACCAGGATACGACCTGGCAGGTCGATCGCCTGGCCTTTTTCGACGATTCGTACGGCGCATTCAGAGAGCCGCTCTCACCCGGGGCATGCTGCCAGCCGAGCGGTGCGTGCCTCGACAATCAGAGCCTCGCGGCCTGCGCGGCCCTCGGCAGCAAGTGGCAAGGACCGGCGACTGCCTGTGCACAGGTGCAGTGCCCGCTGCCTCCATGCAATACGCCGTTTGCGGATGCGGACGGGGACAAGGACGTCGACATGGACGACTTCGGCCCGTTCCAGGTGTGTCTCACGGGAGCCGGTCAGCCGATCCGGGACAAGGCGGCGTGTCACTGCTTCGATCGTGATGGGAACGGGAGCATCGATCTGACCGATTTCG
>CAZJTF010000641.1:0-2297 GCA_964548565.1 uncultured Planctomycetales bacterium
GGCGTTAAGCTGGGGCACGTAGCACCCTGATTTGCGCCAAATGACCAAGAGCGGGGCGCGTCCAAGTCGAAAAGGGAGACTGCGCGGAATCACCCACTGGCGCGGTGCGACTCCGCGCAGTCTCGAGGCTCGGGCGGTTCCCGGACGTCCGTTTGGCGTCAGGGCGTCTGATAGCTCTCGATCAGCGCCTGCACGACGCTGGGATCGGCCAGGGTCGTGGTATCCCCGATCTTGTCGGCCTCGTTTTCAGCGATTTTGCGGAGAATCCGCCGCATGATCTTGCCCGAACGGGTCTTTGGCAGACCCGGCGCCCAGTGGATGACGTCAGGCGTGGCGATCGGGCCGATCTCCTTGCGGACGTGACTGACGAGCTCTTTCTTGAGCCCATCTGTGTAGTCGAAGCCTGCCTTGAGCGTGACGTACGCGTAGATGCCCTGGCCCTTGATCTGGTGCGGGAAGCCGACGACCGCGGCCTCCGCCACTGCCGTATGGGAGACAAGCGCGCTTTCGACCTCCGCGGTTCCCATGCGGTGGCCGGCAACGTTGATCACGTCATCGACGCGCCCCGTGATCCAGTAGTAGCCGTCCTCGTCACGCCGGCACCCGTCCCCGGTGAAGTAGAGACCCTCGTAGCTTGAGAAGTATGTTTCGCGGAAGCGTTCGTGCTGGCCGTAGACGGTCCGCATGATTCCCGGCCACGGCTCCTCCAGACAGAGCACGCCCGTGCCGGGCCCCTCGATGCGCTTGCCTTCCGGCGTGAGCATCACCGGCTTGACCCCGAAGAACGGCAGCGTGGCGGAACCGGGCTTCAGCGGCGTCGCGCCGGGCAGCGGAGTAATCAGGATTCCGCCGGTTTCCGTCTGCCACCACGTGTCCACGATCGGGCAGCGGTTCTTGCCGACAACGCGGTGGTACCAAAGCCACGCCTCGGGATTGATGGGCTCGCCGACCGAGCCCAGCAGCCGGAGGCTGCTGAGGTCGCGCTTTTCGACGTGGGCGTCGCCCTCACGCATCAATGCCCGGATGGCAGTCGGAGCGGTGTAGAAGATCGTCACCTTGTACTTGTCGACGACGTCCCAGAATCGCCCCGCATCCGGGTAGGTCGGGATCCCTTCAAACATCAGCGATGTCGCTCCGTTACAGAGCGGCCCGTAAACGATGTAGCTGTGGCCTGTCACCCAGCCGATGTCGGCGGTGCACCAGTAGATGTCGCCGTCACGGTAGTCGAAGATGTACTTGTGTGTGGTGGCCGTGAAGACCATATAGCCACCGGTCGTGTGCAGCACGCCCTTTGGCTTGCCCGTCGACCCCGAGGTGTACAGGATGAAGAGCGGGGCCTCCGCGTCCATCCAGACCGGCTCGCATTCCGGCGAGGCATCTTTCATGAGCTGATGCCACCAGAAGTCGCGCCCGGCCTTCATGTTGATCGGCAGGCGGTGCGCGCCGACCCGTTCACAGACGATGCAGGTTTTGACGTCGACTCCGCGCTGCGCGCTGTGGTCCATCGCTTCGTCGGCGTTGGCCTTGAGCGTCACGGCCTTCGACCCGCGGAACACGCCGTCCGTGGTGATCAGCACGTGGCAGCCCGAATCGACAATGCGGTCGGCGAGCGATTCCGGGCTGAAGCCACCGAACACGATCGAGTGAATCGCGCCGATCCGCGTGCAGGCCAGCATCGCGATCGCCAGCTCCGGCACCATCGGCATGTAGATCGACACGCGATCTCCGCTCTTGACGCCACGGCTCTTCAGCACGTTGGCGAACTTGCAGACTTCGCGGTGGAGCTGCCGGTAGGTGTACTGGATCGACTCGCTGGGATCGTTCCCCTCCCAGATGATGGCG
Organism: uncultured Planctomycetales bacterium; assembly: GCA_964548565.1. GTDB lineage: Bacteria > Planctomycetota > Phycisphaerae > UBA1845 > PWPN01 > CAYLLT01. Next base: position 1,843 of record CAZJTF010000641.1, read on the forward strand.
ACCTGGTCCCCCCGCGTCGCCAGGTGGCGGTCGAGTGCGTTGTAGGAGACGTTCGTCTGTCCACCGATGAAGTAGCGGATGTAGATGTCGTTTCGGAAGCTGAATTCGCGGAACTTCGTCCACTTCTTTTGCCAGTAGAACGTGGAGGCGATATCCGACCAGAACTTCTCCGGATCCTCGACAGACTGCCGGTACATCTCCCGATACTGTTCCATCGAGTGGATGTGAGCCCGGCGCGCGAACTCAGGCGGGGGCGGGAAGATGCGTGCTTCGGAAGCGGCTGGCGGCACTGCTTGGGGCGTACTCATGCACTGGCTCCTTGAGTTGATGGGTCTGCGGTCCCACTCCGCGATCAGAACGATATTCGAACTCTCACTCCCGCAACGATGACATCGGCCGGTTCATCCAGGGCTCCCGGATGGCTCACGTACTGGACATCCGGCGACACGACCAGC
>CAZJTF010000642.1:0-2272 GCA_964548565.1 uncultured Planctomycetales bacterium
CCCCGGGCGCGGCGCGCGGGTGGGGCAGCGGGGCGCGCCGTCGGCGCGGGCCGGGGCACCGGGGGGGAGGGGGAGCGATGGAGCGATTGGCGCGGGGGAGCGGGCGGAGTGGAGCGGGAGCGGGGGAGTGGGCGAGTGGGAGAGTGGGAGAGATGGGGCGATCGAGCGGGGGAGAGATGGGAGCCATGGGGGCGACGGAGAGAGGGGGAGAGTGGGTTTGGCGGGCTTGACAGGGGGTAGCGGATGGGGGAGCTTTTGGGTGCATGTCGTTCCAGGAGGAGTGCGCATGATGATGTCTGCGCGGATGCGATCGGCAGGGCGGGTGGTTCTGAGTGTGCTCGGGCTCGTGCTTGCGGGCCAGGCGGCAGCGGCCGGCGAGGCGGCGCGGCCGCACATCGTGCTCATCATGAGCGACGACATGGGCTACTCGGACATCGGCTGCTACGGCGGCGAACTGCGGACGCCGACGCTGGACCGGCTGGCAGCGGGGGGCGTGCGGTTCTCGCAGTTCTACAACACGGCGCGGTGCTGCCCGACGCGGGCGTCGCTGCTGACCGGGTTGAATCCGCACCAGGCGGGGCTCGGGCACATGACCGGGCGGCGCCAGGGGCCCGGGCGGGCGTGGCAGGGCGGGCTCGACCCGCGGACGTCGACGATCGCCGAGGTGCTGCGCGGTGCGGGCTACGGGACGTACATGTGCGGCAAGTGGCACGTGTCGCACGAGGGACGGGGGAAGCCCGACAAGCCGAACTGGCCGCTGCAGCGGGGGTTTGACCGGTTCTACGGGACGATCACGGGGGCGGGGAGCTTCTACGACCCGACGACGCTGACCCGCGGGAACACGTTCATCACGCCGGAAAACGATCCCGAGTACAAGCCGAAACAGTTCTACTACACCGATGCGATCAGCGACAACGCGGTGGCGTTCATCGAGCAGCATGCTGCTGCCAAGAAGGAAAAGCCACTGTTCTTGTACGTCGCGTACACGGCGGCACACTGGCCGATGCACGCGCCGGAGGAGGTCGTCGCGAAGTACCGCGGGAAGTACGACGGCGGGTACGAGCCGGTGCGGCAGGCACGGTACGAGCGGCTGCAGCAGCTCGGGCTGATCGATCCGGCGTGGAAGCTCTCGCCACAGGCGGAGGACTGGGCGAAGGTGGAGCACAAGGCGTGGGAGTCGCGGTGCATGGAGGTCTACGCCGCGATGGTCGAGAAGATGGACGACGGCATCGGGCGGATCACGGCGGCGCTCGACAAGGAGGGCATGCTCGCGAACACGCTGATCCTGTTCCTGCAGGACAACGGCGGGTGCGCGGAGCCGATGGGGCGGGAGGACCGGCCGGCGTGGCACCTGACGGACCTGCGGCCGATGGGCCCGGACGACCTGCAGACGCACGTCTGGCCGCCGATGCAGACGCGGGACGGGCGGGCGGTGCTGGGCGGCCCGGGCGTGATGCCGGGCGGGCCGGACACGTACGTGGCATACGGGCAGGGGTGGGCGAACGTCTCGAACACGCCGTTCCGCGAGTACAAGCACTGGGTGCACGAGGGCGGGATCTCCACGCCACTGATCGTGCACTGGCCGAAGGGGATCCGGCGGCGGGGGGCGATCGAGCACCAGCCGGGGCAGCTCATGGACATCATGGCCACGTGCGTGGACGTGTCGGGGGCGACGTTTCCGGGCCGGCGGGAGGGGCAGGAAATCCCGCGGATGGAGGGGCGAAGCCTGGCGCCGGCGTTCGACGGGGGCCGGATCGAGCGCGAGGGGCTCTTCTGGGAGCACGAGGGCAACCGGGCGGTCCGCATCGCGGACTGGAAACTGGTGGCGAAAGGCCCGGACGGGCCGTGGGAGCTGTACGACATGGCAAACGACCGTACGGAGCTCAACGACCTGGCATCGAAGCACCCGGAGCGGGTAGCGGAGATGAGCCGCACGTGGGAGCAGTGGGCCAGGCGGGTCGGCGTGCTGCCGTGGGTGTGGAAGCCTGCGTACGGGGCTGCGGCGGGAGGATGATGCGAGGGGAAGCTCTCAGCTATTGGCTGAGGCCATCAGCCACATATCGGACGAGGGGAAACACGTTTGCGTCTGACGACCGTAGCGACCATTCGCGGCGTGAAGAGAGCCACGGGTGTTCACGTGAATGACGCTGGAGCGCATACCCAGGCGCTTGCGGCAGAGCACTCTCGGCCATCAGCGGGATGCATGACTCCGAGATTGTGACTCATCAACACTCACTTCACCAGACGAAGACGTCGTGCTGGAGGCGCTGCT
>CAZJTF010000643.1:0-2266 GCA_964548565.1 uncultured Planctomycetales bacterium
AAGACGAGCTGCGCATGTGATCTGGCGTGCAGAGTTCGCTCTGCTCCAAGGCACGTTGCCGCACGATCGCAGAGAGACAGGATGGTGTGCGCGCAAGGCCGCCGCGCATACCGAAACACTTTCGTTGGCAACGCTCAGGCAACGCAGTAGGCTGCGCGAGAAGATGCAGGATTAGGGGCTGGCGCTTTCGAGCAGACTCGGGAGGTGCACGCCATAGCCCCTGTATCGCGTTCTCCGCGGCATGTCCTCTCAGGTCCGAAAGACCGGTTCGGCGCAGTCGAGTTGTGCTCCTGGCTTTGTCTGCCACCCTGCTTACGACGCGGTCGACTGATCACATCTCGACCTGACGGTTACATACGGTTGCGGAGGATTCGGCATGCGTTTATCGCGTGTTCCTCCGGGCACCACGGGGCTTCACCCTCATTGAGGTCCTGGTCGTCGTCGCCATTATCGCCCTGCTCATCTCGATTCTGCTCCCCGCGCTCGGGCAGGTGCGTGCCCGCTCGCGGACGATGAAGTGCCAGACCAATGAGCGTCAGTTCGGCGTATCAGCCGGGGTGTTCGCCGCCGAGCACAAGGCCCGCATTCTCCGCGCCTTCGGCGCCTACAACCAGCCGGTGGGAGCAAACTTGTACAACTGGATGAACGCGGTGGCCCGCCAGTTTGTTTGGTGACAAGCGTCGTCAGAACGGCTCCTACGTCACCGAACTCGTGGAAACCTACGAGGTCTTCCACTGCCCGGAGCGGGAGCCTCACGCATGAGAGCCGTTACCTCGACTACGTCATGAATGGCCTGGATCATCGTGGCCCGATGACCCGCAACTGCTCTGCGGATCCGGGAAACGGCATGTGGTTGGAAACAGAAGGTGTCTTCAAGGTCGACAACTGGAAGACGCCGTCGGCGGTCATCTACATCATGGATGCCGCAACGGAAAAAGAGAACGACGACTTCACGGTGGCCCGCCTGCTGCACATCCCCACAACCCTCGACGTCTGGCACGCCGGACAACTGCCTGCCTATCCCGAGGACCAGATCGGCCAGCGAAGCAGGCCGCGTGCGGCTCTCAAGATGCACCTGAATCGCGGCTCCAACGCGGTGTTCGCTGATGGCCACGTCGCGAGCGTCCGCCCACCGGCACGACCTGCGGTGCGCGACCCCGGCAACTGGATCGGCCAATGGTACATGAAGAAGCTCGGAGTCGTTGACGCGTCCACTGAAAACCCCGTCATCAAGGCGGTGGCGGGAGCATCATATCCATCGGACTGGGACTCGCCCCACAGTTGGTACTACCGGTGCAGCACGGGCGATCCGTTCTACAGACCCTGATCGCCGGCACGGCGGCAGGCGTCCGCATGCATCGATTCGGGGGGAGCGTGGGAGAATAAGTAAGCACTTCTGTCACACCTTTGGGAGACGAAGCATGCAACGCAGAGAATCTCTGACCATTGGCGTCGCGGCAGCACTACTGGCCGGGAGCGCCTCCACTTCGTACGGCGTCAACGTCTGGCTGTCGTTCGAGAGTGACCCGGCAGCCGGCCCGGCAACGGATAAGCTCAACGCCGACGGCGCCCAAAACGCGACCATCTATCCGGACGCGGCAATTTCGGCGCAGTCACTGATCTTCGACGACAGTCTGCTCTATGTGCAGGATGCGACCCAGACGTTCAACGGGCTGGAGATCCAGGGTGTATCGGGCAACCTCGCAACGCAGGTGACGATCTCCGTTCATGTCCGGAACGTACCGTCCGGCCGGCGGAAACTGTTCTCGAACTACAATGGTTCCTATGCGAATACAGGCATCGGGTGGGTCTTCGATTCTGTCCACATTCCCCCAGGCATCTCCCTGGAGGAGAACCCCCGGCGAAGGCAAACCCAATAACAATCGAACCCGTCCCGTTTTACACCCCGCGTCCCGTTTTACACCCCGGGTGTGGGACCGGCATCCTGCCGGTCAAGTGTATCTGAGCGACGCGCCCCGGCACACCACAGCCACCGGCCGAACTCCGCGACGGAACTGAATGGCGGACGTTCTGATTTACAGCCCTCCCCGAGTCACACGCCAGCCGCCAGGCCCCCTTCGCATCATCGACCCCTTCAGCGGCCGGCACGCAGCCCAGCTCAACCTGCAGCCACCAGAATGCACCCGAAACCTGGCGCGAACCCGGAAATTAAGACCGGCCATGCCTCTGGGTTGCCCTGAATTCTGAACTCCCAATTCTCAATTCTCAGCTCTCAGCATCTGCTTCCCCCGTCTCACTTCCATGC
>CAZJTF010000644.1:0-2254 GCA_964548565.1 uncultured Planctomycetales bacterium
GAGTCGAAGCTTCTGCATGGCAGGATCACCTCCGAAGTGTCGGGCGGCAGGCGAGCATTATAGGTTCGGGTGTGCCGCGTCGGGCCTGCGGCCGGGTCAGCCCCTCCAGACGGGAATCGCGAATCTTGTCGAGTGCCTCAGTCGCCCCGGGGGCCTAATTCAACCGGGCTAGAGCTTTCGGCAGACGGCGGTATTCCACCGCGCTTCGCCATGAAAATGGAGCTCATCGGCAACCGCTCGTTCAGATAGAACAGAATGGCGGTGGCTGTGTAGAGTCCGATCATGAACACGACCGTTGCAGCGATGAAGCCCCACGGCAGGCGACCATGGGCCTGACGGAAAACCACCGGCAGCAGGAAGGCGTTGATGAGCAGGACGAACGTCTGCCAAGGACGGATGCGCCACGGCCCAGCCATCAGGGCCGGTGCGATCCAGCTGAGCACGTAAACGATGACATAGTTAAAGCTCAGCAGTGCAAAGACCAGGGCATACGTCGGGGACACCGTCCACCAGTCGTAAATCCCCCAGAGAACATAGATTGGAGCAATCGCCCGGGCCACGCCCCGGATCAGGAGCAGGCGGGTCAGTTGGGGAGTCAGGTGGCGGGCCACGAAGAGGCTCCTGTAGACGCGGCGGCATCCTAAACGTCGGTCAGGAAAGGGTCAAGCGTTCGCCGGCTGCCCAAGTGTTCGCGGTGAGCCGCCGCCTCGCTCCGGACCAGCAGGCTACCCGCCGACACGGCTCGTTTCGAAGCCCACGGCCCGTTTGACAGCAGGTCGGGAAAGCTTATACTGATCGGGCTTTGGCGACGGGTTTGGACACTTCCCGTATGCCCACATGCCGCTGCGTTGTCCGAACCGCGCGGAAGCGCGGGGCGGAGATCGAGCCGAGGGAGCCCGCTGCTGTAGCTCAGTCGGTAGAGCGCGTCCTTGGTAAGGACGAGGTCACGGGTTCAAATCCCGTCAGCAGCTCGTTACGCCGGTCGTGGGGACTCCGGGGGATTGCCGTCCCTTCGCCAGAGCGTTGAAGGAATGTAAACGGAAGTAGTCGGAGTCACTGGACAATCGGACTCAAAACAGCCGGACGAGGGCTGCGGCACCTGCTCGAACAGCCGATTTTGAGCCGATAGCAGAACGCGTTTGCACGCAAGAGTGGAGGATTTGACTCAATGGCCAAGGCTGTATTCGAGCGAACCAAGCCCCACGTGAACGTCGGCACGATCGGCCACGTCGACCATGGCAAGACCACGTTGACCGCGGCCATTACCGCCGTGCAGGCCAAGAAGGGCCTGGCGACGTTCAAGAGCTACGACGAAGTCGCGACCCGACGAAGATCCTGACGATCGCCACCTCGCACGTCGAATACGAGAGCGACAAGCGACACTACGCTCACGTGGACTGCCCCGGCCACGCTGACTACGTGAAGAACATGATCACCGGCGCGGCCCAGATGGACGGCGCCATTCTCGTCGTCTCCGCGGCGGACGGCCCGATGCCCCAGACGCGCGAGCACATCCTGCTCGCCCGCCAGGTTAACGTGCCCGCCCTCGTGGTCTTCCTCAACAAGGTGGACCTGGTCGACGACCCCGAGCTGCTCGAACTCGTCGAGCTCGAAATCCGCGAGCTGCTCAGCAAGTATGAGTTCCCGGGCGACGATACGCCGATCATCAAGGGCTCGGCCAGCATCGCCCTGCTGAACCCGACCGACCCCGAGAAGACCAAGTGCATCCAGGAGCTCATGGATGCCATCGACAGCTACATCCCCGAGCCGAAGCGGCAGGTCGATCTGCCGTTCCAGATGTCCATCGAGGACGTGTTCAGCATCAAGGGCCGCGGCACGGTCGGCACCGGTCGTATCGAGCGCGGCCTGGTGAAGGTCGGCGACGAAGTCGAGATTGTCGGTCTCGGCGAGACCCGCAAGACGACCGTCACCGGCGTCGAGATGTTCAACAAGACGCTGGATCAGGGGCAGGCCGGTGACAACGTCGGCCTTCTGCTCCGCGGCGTCGAAAAGGAATCCCTCGAGCGCGGCCACGTGCTGGCCAAGCCGGGCTCGATCAAGCCGCACACCAAGTTCCAGGCCCAGGTGTACGTGCTGACGAAGGAGGAAGGCGGCCGGCACAGCCCGTTCTTCAGCGGGTACCGTCCGCAGTTCTACTTCCGCACGACGGACGTGACCGGCAGCCTCAAGCTGCTCGGGGGGGCCGAGATGTGCATGCCCGGCGACAACGTCGAACTCGAAGTCGAGCTCGGCA
>CAZJTF010000645.1:0-2226 GCA_964548565.1 uncultured Planctomycetales bacterium
GGGGCCAGGTCACGGACAACCGGATGGCGTTGATGGTCATGCTTCTCTCCCTGCGGAAACGACGATCGTCCCTTGCATCGGCCTGAAGATGGCGCGCCTGTAGCATTCCTGCTGCTTTATCGGCCGTGACGCGCAAAGAAACAGGCAATGCGCCTTCGAAAACCTCCTGACAGCTCGTCGCGACGATCGCTCGCGCGGGGCGAGTGGGCGGATTCGCGTGGGTGACCAGGCGGACTTCGGCTGAGCGGGTCGTGGTGCGTTGGAAACCGGGTCCCACCTCTGCACGGCTCGACCCGATCACGACGGCGACGACATCCGGATCCTGCTGGATTGCCTCTCGGGCGAACGACCCACCCTACCTGCAAGAAATATACGGAGCTATTTCATGGTGGGACACATTGTTTATCGCCCCTTACACCCATGAAACTTTCGGTTTTTTTGCGCCCGTTGCAAGCGGAAACGCAGCATACTCCCGGACGGAGGGGAAGATCTCTAACTGCCGCGACAATAGGGGTTTGCGATCGCGCCGGGGTGGCAGTCCGGGCGTGGAAGCGGGCCCGACGGACGCCTGATGTGATTCGATTATCGATGGGGCTAGGTTGACACAGTTTTTCCAAAGCTTTTAATGATCAGTAAGGCTGTTGATCGTTGACCATGGATTCATGTCGGTGTGCACCTCTCTTCCTCGTGTCGTGGAGGAGGTGTACCGGCCGGGAATCGAGGAGTCCCGGGTTCGAGGGCCGCCTCTGGAGAAGGTGGCGGCTTCGCGTGTCCGACGTGAGGCCGCAAGGGATCGAAGCGCCTTTTTTAGCAATTCTTATGGACAAGTTGGAAACAAGAGGCGCCGTGTCGGGGCGACGTCCTCTCAGCGATGACCTGCCCGAGCGGGAACGGGCCATCGACAGCTTTTGCGACAATCATCGTCTGACGGTGCGCGAGTGCGAGGTGATTCGCCTCATTTGCCGTGGGATGAAGAACGCCGCAATCGCCGAGACGCTGGGAGTGTCGGTACCCACGGTGCGCCTGCACATCGGCAACATCCACAGGAAGATCGGGACCGGCGACAAGACCGAACTGGTCTTGGCCGTGTGGATCTGGTCCCTGGGCGAGCCGGACGGTCTCCGGTCTCGCCCCTGTGACTCTCCGGCCTCCGCCCACAGGAAAGAGGCGGAGGAGGACGCTGCACGACCCCCTCGGGCACATCCGCCGCTGGGTCCGGACGTTGTCCCCGTATCGCTTCGTCCGCCCCGCGGGGCAGACACCGCCGCCGGATCGGCTGCGACGCAGGCTACGGACGCGCGATGTAGTAGTAGTTCATGATGTCGTGCGGCAGCGTGCGGACCTCGACGCGCCGGAACCCTGCCTGCTCCAGCATCTCGAGCGCTTTCTCCTTGCCCCAGGCGGCTCCGAGTCCCATCCCATTGTTCGCCAGGGACACCGACATGCAGTGCATGCAGGAGATGGTGTAGACGAACGGAGCGACCGCCCCGCCGATGTTGTTGTGCAAATGGCTGGAGCCGGTGATGTCCTGCATCAGAAAAACGCCGCCCGATCGCAGGGCGCGGCGGATGTTGGCGAGCACCACGTCGGGGCGAGCCTGGTCGTGGATCGCGTCGAACGCGGTGATGAGGTCATACCGGGCGGTGTCCTTCATGGCGGCCACATCGGCGACCTCAAAATGGACGTTCTGCAGGTCGGCATGGCGTGCGTCGCCGCGGGCGCGGGAAATCCCTTCCTCGGACAGATCGTAGCCGGTGAAGCGGCTCGCGGGGAACGTGCGGGCCATGCGGTTGACGGCGCGTCCGCTGCCGCAGCCGATGTCGAGCACCTCGATCCCGCCGGCCAATCGCTGGGAGAGGCCTTCCACCAGCGGAAGGATGTGCTGGATCAGGCCCGAGACGACGGTCTGCTCGCTCTCCTCCGCCATTACTTCATGGAATCGCTTGTACGCCGAGTAGGGGACGCCGCGCCCGTGCCAGAAAGCCTCGACCACCTGGTCCTCAGCGGAGCCGAGCACGGCCAGCCACTGCATGCTCGCGGCCACGTTGTGCGGAGTGGCCTCCCGCGTCAGGAGAGCCGCATGCTCAGCAGGGAGTGAGTAGGTCCGGCGCTGTGGGTCGTACTCGACGATGCCGCCGGTCACCATCGCACCGAGCCACTCCCGCACGTACCGCTCGTTCAGGCCGGCTTCCCTGGCAATCTCATCGGCTGCAGCCGGCGCCATGC
>CAZJTF010000646.1:0-2211 GCA_964548565.1 uncultured Planctomycetales bacterium
ACGGGGATCTACATCTGGGGCGACGTGGCGTACCGACGGGGAATGTTCTTTTCGCCAGTGTTCTGGCGGCGGGTCTACAAGCCGCAGGTTGCGCGACTCTGCCGGATTGCCCACACGGCGGGGCTCAAGACGATCTACCACGGGTGCGGGAACGCCACCCCGATTTACGAGGATCTCATGGACGCGGGGGTCGATGCGTACAACCCGTTGGAGGCCAAAGCGGGGCTGGACGTCGTGGAGCTGAAGCGGCAGTTCGGCGGGCGGTGGGCGTTCAACGGCAACGTCGACGTGCGCGTCCTCGGCACGAACGACCGGGACCAGATCCGGCGGGAAGTCCTGCGCAAGCTGAACGCGGCGCGGGGCGGGGGTTACATCGTGCAGAGCGATCACTCGGTGCCGGATGACGTGTCGGCGGCCAGTTACGACTACCTGGTGCAACTGGTGCGGGAGTACGGCACCTATCCGCTGCGGCTGGGAGAATACGAGGAGTCGCTGCAGGGGACGCGGGCGGTGCGTTAATCGTGGCCTCGATATGCCCCTCGCTCACGCTTCGGGCTCGTCAGGCTGCATCGATATGCCCTCGCTGGCGCTTCGGGCTCGTCAGGCTGCATCGATATGCCCCTCGCTGGCGATTCGGGCTCGTCAGGCGGCGGGGGACGCGGGCGGTGCGTTAATCGTGGCGGGTGGGCAGCGGGCAGCCGGCTGACTGGATGGAGATCGGCCATGAAGCGGTACGGGATGGTGATCCGGGTGCGGCCGGAGAAGCTCGAGGAGTACAAGCAACTGCATGCCGCGGTCTGGCCGGATGTCCTGGAGATGATCCGGGCCTGCAACATCCGGAACTACTCCATCTATCACAAGGACGGGTACCTGTTCAGCTACTTCGAATATCACGGTAGTGATTTCGCCGCAGACATGGCGAAGATGGCGGCAGACCCGACGACGCAGCGATGGTGGGCGGTGTGCGAGCCGTGCCAGGATCCGCTGCCCACGCGGGCGCCGGGCGAGTGGTGGGCGAACATGGAGGAGGTATTCCATTGCGAATGAGTTCGCGCGAGCGGGTGCTGACGACGTTCGCCCACGAGGAGCCGGACCGCGTGCCCTGCTGGTGCGGGGCGTCGGAAGCGTTCTGGGAAAACGCGAAGCAGGAGCTGGCGCTGGATGACGAAGGTCTCCGGGAGCGGTTCGGGGACGATTTTCGGCGGGTCTTCGCCCGCTATGCCGGCCCGGAGTTTCCGCTGGTTGCGGGGGCGACGGGACGGTCAGTGTTCGGCGTGCAGCGACACGGAATCGGGTACGGGCCGCCCATGAGTCACCCGCTGGCGGAGGCGACGATCGAGGACGTACACGCCTATGCCTGGCCGGATCCAGCGTGGATGGACGTCTCGACGATCCGCGCGGAGGCACGGGCGTGGGGCGGGCGGTATGCGATCCTCGGTGGCGACTGGTCTCCGTTCTGGCACGACGCGATCGACCTGGTCGGCATGGAGAACCTGCTGATCCACATGTACCGCGAGCCGGCCCTGGTCGACGCGCTGTTCGGGCACCTGGTGGACTATTACGCGGAGGTGAGCCGGCGGATCTTCGCGGCCGCCGGCGACGCGATCGACATTTTCTTCATCGGGAATGATTTTGGCTGCCAGACGGGGCCGCTGCTGAGCCCGAAGCTGTTCGACCGGTTCGTCCTGCCGCACCTCAAGCGGCTGATCGATCTCGGGCACGCATACAACTTGAAGGTGATGCTGCACTGCTGCGGGGGGTTCGTGCAGCTGATTCCGAGCATGATCGCGGCGGGGCTCGACGGGCTGCACGCGATTCAGCCGTCGTGCCGGGGGATGGACCTGGCGGCGCTGAAAGCGCAGTACGGCGACCACGTGGTGTTGAACGGGGCGATCGACTCGCACCACGTGCTGATCGACGGCACGCCGGAGTTCGTGCGCGAGAAGACGCGGGAAGTTCTCACGGTCATGATGCCCGGCGGCGGTTACATCGCCGGGGCGAGTCACGACTGGATCCTGCCGGAGACGCCGCTGGCGAATGTACTGGCGATGTTCGATGCCATCGCCGAATACGGGGTGTATTGAGGGGCATGCACCGCGCGGGGGGGGGCGTCACTCCTCGATTTTGTACTCGTAGAACATTCTGGCGATCTTGTCGGCCATGGCCGCGGCCCGGGCGGCGTGGACGGCCGGCCGGGGCTTTGGCTCGTGC
>CAZJTF010000647.1:0-2204 GCA_964548565.1 uncultured Planctomycetales bacterium
CGACCCGATGTAGTTCATGATCTCCTGGCGGAAGTCCTCCTTGCGCGAGTCGGGGATGTCGATCTTCTCCTCGATGCTCCGCATGAGGCGCTCGTCGGGCTCCTCGTCCTTGCCGGTGTACTTGTTGCGCACCTTCTCGTGCTGCGTGTACGCCCGGACGTTCTCGATGTAATTCGCGCACAGCCGGCGGATGGCGTCTTCGTCGGCGCTGATGGCCCGCTGGACCTCACCCTTGACGATGTCCTCGTACTCCTCGCGCACCACGTTGAGCAGCTCCCGATAGTGCTTCTTCGTCTCCTCGTCCGAGATCAGGCTGTGGTGGTAGAGCCCCATCTCCAGCTCGTTGAGCAGCATGAACGGGTTCACGCACTTGTCCTGCATGGCCGCGTCGCTGACCAGGCAGTTGGAGATCTTGTCCTGGATGTAACGCGGGCTGATCCCCTGCATGCCCTCGCGCGGCGCCTCGTCCCGGAGCTCCTTGACCGAATCCTCCGTGAAACCCGGGATCGTCTTGCCGTTGTAGAGTTTCAGCTTCTGCAGCAGCGTCAGGCCGGCCTTCTTCGGCTGCTCGAGCCGCGTGAGCACCGCCCACATGGCGGCCACCTCGATGGTATGCGGCGCGATGTGGATCCCGCGGATGCGGTCCTTGCCGAAGTCCTTCTCGTAAATCTTGATCTCGTCGGAGAGCCGGATGTTGTACGGGACGTCGATCTTGATGGTGCGGTCCCGGAAGGCTTCCATGAGTTCGTTGCTCTGCAGCTTCTTGTACTCGGGCTCGTTGGTGTGCCCGATGATCACCTCGTCGATGTCCGTTTGCGCGAACTTCTTGGGCTTGATCGTGTGCTCCTGGGAGGCGCCGAGCAGGTCGTAGAGGAACGCCACGTCGAGCTTGAGCACCTCGATGAATTCAACGAGGCCGCGATTCGCGATGTTGAGCTCGCCGTCGAAGTTGAACGCCCGCGGATCCGAATCCGAGCCGTACTCGGCGATCTTGCGGTAGTTGATGTCGCCGGTGAGCTCCGTCGAGTCCTGGTTCTTCTCGTCCTTCGGCTGGAACGTCCCGATGCCGCGCCGGTCCTTCTCCGAGAGGATCATGCGCCGGACGACCACGTGGTCCATCACCCGGCGCCAGTTGCCGTTGTACTTGAGCAGCAGGTCGTCGTACGTCTTGCGGCAGAACGGGTCGAGATCGCCCTCGATCTTGATCTGCCGTCCTTCCGGCAGGTCGGCGTTCAGCGAGTCGATGACCGCCTTGCGGGCCTCGAACGGGATCAGCTTGAGCGGCTCCTCGTGCATCGGGCAGAGATGCACCACCGGGCCGCTCTCGTTTTCGAGCTTCCACGAGAAGCTGTAGACGGCGCCCTCGTCGAGCTTCGAGTAGTACTCCAGCCCCTTCTTCAGCAGTCGCGTGATCGTGCTCTTGCTCGAACCGACGGGCCCGTGCAGCAGCAGGATGCGCCGGTCCGTCCCGTATCCGTGCGCGGCCGACTTGAAGAAGTCCACCAGCGACATCAGCGTGTGGTCCAGGCCGAAGATCGCGTCCGCCCCGTTGCCGATCGGGTCCGAGAAGAACTTGTAACGGATGTAGTCGCGTTTGAAGTAGGAATAACGCTCAAACCCGAAATGCAGGATCATGTCGTAGACGCGCTGGAATGCATTCCGCGCCACGGCCGGATTCTGGGCGACGAGATGGAGGTAATCGTCGAACCCCCCCTCCCAGTGCTGATTCAGGAACTGCTGCTGATCAATGCTCTTTTCGACAAGCGACAGAATTGCGTCTCTGCTCGCCATAGGATGACCTCCTCGTGCCCGTTCACGCGCGAAGAAACTGCGATGACGACCCCGGCATCCGAGATTCAGAGATCAGCACGGCCCGGCGGGTGTCGCAGACGCGACCGTCCGCCTCGTTCAGGTCCCCGGCCGCGACGGCCTGTGAGCCCCCACCCCGGCACCGTCCCATATTAGCTCTGCCATGTTGGCAAGTCAACGAGCGGAACGCATAAGTTCCGGATTTCACAGTCTTTATATTCGTCCGGCGGCCGCCCGCGGAGCGCTCGGCTCCACCCGCCGACATCGGCACCGCAGACAGGGCCCCATGAGAAAAAACCCCTTGGGTTGCAGGCTTCCGGCGTGACCGTCATCCGGCCGGGGCGGCGCCGCACGAGCAGGCGCAGCCTGGCCCCGCGATCGGGGCGCCTGCAGGC
>CAZJTF010000648.1:0-2176 GCA_964548565.1 uncultured Planctomycetales bacterium
GCCAGGCTCGTGCACATCGCCAGCGACTGCTCGATCATCTGCCCGCACCGGGCCGCGTCCGCCTCGATCCCCGCCACGCACCGCTCCGTGAACACCCGCACGCCCGACGCCATCAGCCGGATCGACTCCAGCAGCGCCCGCGTCATCACCGGCATCATCACGTTCAGCTCGAAAATGCTGTCGCGGCACGCCAGCGTCACCGTCGCGTCGTTGCCGATCACCTGCGTGCACACCTGGATCAGCATCTCGCTCATCACCGGGTTGACCTTGCCCGGCATGATGCTCGAGCCCGGCTGCGTCGCGGGAATCGTGATCTCTCCGATCCCGCACCGCGGCCCGCTCGCCAGCCACCGGATATCGTTGGCGATCTTCGTCAGCGCGACCGCCACCGTCTTGAGCAGCCCGCTCGCCTCACAGACGCCGTCCTTGGCGGCCTGGGCCTCGAAGTGATTCTCCGCCTCCACGAACGCGATCCCCGTCCGCTCGCTCAGCCGTGCCGCCATCCGCTTCCCGAACTCGGGGTGCGTGTTGATCCCGGTTCCCACCGCCGTCCCCGCGATCGGCAGCTCCCGCAGCGCGTGGATCGCCCGTTTCACCCGCTCCGCACTCAGCTTCGCCTGCGCCGCGTACCCGCTGAACTCCTGCCCCAGTCGAATCGGCGTGGCGTCCTGCAAATGCGTCCGCCCGATCTTGACCACCGGCCACGTCTTGCACGCCTTCTCCCCGAGCTTCGTCGCGAGCCCCTCGAGCGCCGGCAGGAGGTCGCTCTGCATCGCCTCGGCGGCCGCCACGTGAATCGCCGTCGGAATCACGTCGTTGCTCGACTGCCCCATGTTGACGTGGTCGTTCGGATGCACCGGATTCCGCGAGCCCACCTGCCCTCCCGCCAGTTGGATCGCCCGGTTGCCGATCACCTCGTTGGCGTTCATGTTGGTGCTCGTACCCGACCCCGTCTGAAAGATGTCGAGCACGAACTGCTCGTCCAGCTTGCCGTCGATCACTTCCTGGGCGGCCGCCACGATCCACTCCGCTTTCTTCGGATCGAGCAGCCCCAGGTCCCGGTTCACCTCCGCCGCCGCCTGCTTGATGAGCCCCATCGCCCGGATGAACCGCCGGTCGAAGCGGTACCCGCTGATCGGGAAGTTCTCCACCGCCCGCTGCGTCTGGGCCCCCCACAGCGCCCACCCCGGCACTTCCATCTTCCCCATGCTGTCCGACTCGATGCGTGCAGGACTCTCCGGCATGTCAGCACCCCTCAAGGTAGAAAGTTGAACCAGCCCCGCGGCCTTCGGCTGCCGCGCCGCCAGATACGTGCCCGCCAATTCTCCGCCAACCCCCGCCCCGCCGCAACGCCGCCGGCCGCCACGGCTTCCGAATGCGAACTCCAGCCCCCGAGATGAGCCCCCGCGGACCCGCCAGCCCCTCGATTCCCCGACAGGGTCCGACTCGCCCGGCAAGCGATGCCACGGGTGGGGAGGCTGCGCGTACAGCAGGATATCCCATGGGTGGCACGGTCTGGCTCCGCCATTCGTCTGGCGGAGACAGGCCGTGGCGGCGGGTGGCGGGGCCTCGCGTGGAGGGTACGCGATGGCTGGGTCTCGCGTGGAGCAAGGTATGCCGTGTGGGCAGGCTATGCCATGGGAGCCGGGAGGTTGCGCGTACAGCAGGGTATCCCATGGGTGGCACGGTCTGGCTCTGCCGTTCGTCCGGCGGAGGCAGGCCGTGGCGTCGCCGCGACCCCCGCTCCCCCCCCCTTCTCCGCTCCTGTCGGACCAAAACAATGGGACGGGTTTGTTTCTGAAGACCGCTCCCGTGGTACATATGCGCCGACCAGTCGCACCGAACGAGCCGCGTAATGCAGAGACGGGTCATGCAGAAACAGTCGCTAATTGATGCGACGCCTGGTGCATCGCGCCTGCGGGGGGCGACGGCGTACCCGTGGTCCAGTGCGGCCACCCATTGCGGGTGCCCGGCCCGGGGGCGGTCTGCTGGACGCGCGGCTCTGGCGTGAGCTGTGGGGCGAGGACAACCGGGGGCGGGAGCTCCGCCGGCCGGAGGATGAGGAATTGCTCAGACGCGTCTGCCTGAGCACTGAAGGCGCGTCCGCTGGCAACCGACGGATTTCTGGAGTAAGCTGGAACATCAGATCGGCCGCCGCCTGCGCCCGGCCGATCGG
>CAZJTF010000649.1:0-2155 GCA_964548565.1 uncultured Planctomycetales bacterium
CTCTTCACGATGCCGGCGGAGCAGGCCGCCACTCGGCCGGCACGGGCGCGCGAGAGTCTCGGTCGCCGGTACCGGGTAGAATTGGCTCAGGGGGGGCGCAGGTTGACGTTCCTGCGCGAGCGTATGAAGCCCAGCCCGATCGATCTGGTGGTGTCCTGTGATCTCGCGGTCCCGTTCCTTGTCAAACAGGTGATCGACCGCAGAGACCTCGCCGAGGTGCGGCGACCCCTTGGGCTCGCTGCGACTGAGAGGGAGATCATCTCCCTGACGCAGACGGATATCTTCACGCGCGACGGTTACGTCGGTTTCTTTCCCGAATACAACCGCGCCACCCGCGCGAAGGGCGGTCCGAGACCCGTCGATGAACAAGCTCTGTGCATGTGGCTGGGAGTTCTTCCCAGAGCAGTGTTCGAACGTGAGGGGCTCGTGATCCGGGCGGATGATGCGTCCGCACGGGTCGTCGTGTCTGTTGCAGCCGGCGCGAGTACCCGTATCGAGTGGGTGACCGATCCCGCAGCGGCGTATCGTGTGACCCGCTACGCCGTGCTTGACCTCCAGAAAAACTACACGGCCCAATCGTGGGAGTTTAATGACTATCGTAAGGTGGGTGACGACGTCATGGTTCCGTTCAAAATCCACCACAGGCGTGCCATGGATGACATTCCCGACGTGTACGCGCTGGATTGTGTGGTGGATGAGTTCAAGCTGAACCCTGTGATCGACAGAAGCATTCTGCGCCTGCCGGACGATGTGCGAATGGACGACCTGCCCCAGTGACTGACCGACTTCGGCCCACTCTCGAGTTCTGAGGCAGCGCGAGATGATGAATGGCCCATGATGGGCGAGGGAGGATGTTCTTGCGGCGTGTGAGCAGTGCACAAGCGAGACGTGCGGGAGTTCCACATGCGATCCTCAGGTTTTGCTCTCTTCGCGGCGTGCGCCTCGGCGGCGATGGGCGTCGACATCGAAGACGTTCGCACCGCCTCCACGGTCCATTCGACAGCCATCCGCACGGCCAGGCTCACCGGCGTGAAATCCGAGAAGAACCTCGGCACACCCGCGACGCTGCCAGCGCGCGTCGCAAAGCTCAGCCGCCAAGCCTCCTATATGGCGCAGGCGAATCGATCATGGTCCCGCCGCGAGGTACGCGTGATCGATTTCACTCGGAATCGCTGGCGGATGGACGCGGCCGATACTCGCGATCTGCGCAGCCTCGCCCAGAGCATCGGGCCCGACGTCACCCCGAAAGACATCACGAGAAGCGGCACGCTGATCTGCGGCGAGAGGGACTACTATCTTAGCTATCACGGCGAGAACAATGCTCTAGCGGTCCATTCAACGCGACACGGAGCGAGTCCGCAGGTGCCGCTCACGACCGGCGTGATACCCTCTCGTCTGTTCGAGGCTTCGGCCACAATCCAGATGAATCCTGTGGAGCATGAGGGCCGGCCCTGCCACGAAATATGCGTCAGAACCGTCTCCGGCGTCACAGCGTACTACGCCGACGCCGAAATCGGCTTGCGATTCCGCACGGCGGAGTTTTCAACATCCGACGAGCGGCTGCTCCGAAGGTTTCGGCTGTCGGATTACCGCGTGATAGATGGCGTCCCGTTCCCGTTCATGCAGGTCGAGGAAGTATTCGACAAGAACGGGAAGCTGTCGCGCGAAAGCACGTTCAAGGTGGAGGCCGCCCGGTTCAATATTGACGTTCCCGAATCCGAATTCGCTCTGACTGTCCCCTCCGGAACGGCGGTGAGCCTGCTTGCCGGCCCCGCACCGAAGGCTTTTACGACCCGGTCGGAGGTGAGGCTGACGCTCGGCTCGGCGCTTGAAATCTTCGATCTCGCCACCGGGTGCGATCAGGCACCGACTCCATAGCGACGGTTGGAAAAGGGGGAAGTTCTAGGTTTATCTTCCCATTCTTCGTAACAGCTTATTCATTGGGGAGGAGGCGTGTGCAAGTGGCCCTCACGACATTGGAGGACGCCAGCCGTCGCGTCTTCCTCAAACGCTCGGCATTCGTTCTCGCCGCTTCGGTCGTCTGCCGCCGAGTCTGGGGCAGCGGCACGCGCCCGGCGAATGAGACGCTGGGCGTCGGCGTCATCGGTGTGGCCGGGCAGGGTCTCTGGAACATCGAGCAGCTCCTCGGGGCGGG
>CAZJTF010000650.1:0-2122 GCA_964548565.1 uncultured Planctomycetales bacterium
TCGAAATCCACACGCTTCATCGGCTTGAGGATGCGGTTCTTCGAGTAGACCATGGCCTTCTGGCACTGGCCATGCGACGCGAGCGTGGCCTTGCGTGCGGGCATGAAGGTCCTGCCGCGCGCGTTGATCGTGTAGGAGCCTGCATCACTGCCGTCGAAATCGATCGGTGTAGTACGAAGGATCTTGCCGTCCTTCACGTAGACGAAGATCGGACCGGCGTTGGTGCCATTGGTGTAGCGCGTAACGCCGTTACCCATGTCGGTGCCGACGGTCCAAGTGTAGGACTCCATGCTCGCGATTAGCGCCATGAACCAGCGTGCCAGGGCATCGGAACCCTGTATGGTCACCTTGAAGTTCTTGGCCGCATCGATACGCTCGAGCTGATCGAAAGGCGGGGTCAGGAAGCTGGAAGCGATCTTTCCATTCTTGAAAAAAATCCGAAAATCCGGACTTGAATGAATGCCGGCGCGACTGGAAATCTTGCCGTCCTTCAGCCGTATCCAGCGGCCCTTGAGCTGATCCTTCAGCTGGAACTGCGCGACGCAATCACGCTCTTTCAGGCGTTCCGCAAACTTTGGGTACAGGGCTGCGCAGCCGCGCATGGCTTTCGGGATGCCCCACAGGATGACCGATAGCTTCATGTCATGCTCCCGAAGCCGCGCCGAGGGTCGTCAGCCGTTCATGTAATGGCGGGATGATACCACCGTCCGTACAGGTCCAAGCCGATGGGGGCCATGTCCAGCACGGGCGGACCTGTTCGACTACCTGGAGCGGTTCCACAACCCGCGAACGCGTCGCGGTGTGACTCCACAGGATCGGGAGTTCTCAGCCTTAGTTCCGCCGTCCGCGGGAAATGGAGCAGCACCCTCCTACCGTATCCACTGCTTGCGGGAGCCGGCAAAGACAGTTTTCCGGCTGCATCGCCAGATCATCCAGGTTTGTTCGGGCAACGTCGGAACTCCACTGAACATCCATCTAGTACCCGCGATCTGCTACTGTGCCGGCTGCGCAGATGCGTGAACACCACGGGTTCCTTGGTCATGGCGACGCAGTACGGCGGAACTCTCTACTACGGCTGGGTCATCGCGATTGCCGCAAGCTTCATTCTCCTCATCGGCAACGGCATGACGCTGGGCGGCCTGAATGTCTTCGACAAGCCACTGCTGGCGGCATTGAACGAGTCGGCGGGCGGCGGTGTCACGCTTGCGGGGCTGAAGACGCGCGATGCCATAACGTTGATTTTCGGTGGCTTGATGTCGCCGATTGCCGGTGCGGCCGCTGACCGGTTTGGCGTGCGGCCGCTGATGGCCGTGGGCGCGCTGTTCCTGGCCGCGGGCTTTTTCCTCTATTCGACCGTCGACAGCCTCAGCCAGATCTACTGGATCCACCTGATGTTTGCCGCAGGGCTGGCGAGCTGCGGCCTGGTGGTCGCCGTCATTCTCGTCTCGCGCTGGTTCATCAAGGACCGGGGCCTGGCGATGGGTATCGCGATTGCCGGCACGAGCCTGGGAAATGGCACGATGCCGCCCGTCAATGCCGCTCTGATAGGCGAGTTCGGCTGGCGCGCCACCTTTGCCTGGACCAGCCTCCTGCCGCTGCTGCTGCCGGTGATCTTCTTCGTGATCCGGGAACGACCGACCGATCTCGGCCCGCAACAGCCGGCAGCAGGGAGCGTGCTCGCCACCGGTGGCATGTCGCTGCCCGAAGCCCTGCGCACGCGGAATTTCTGGCTACTCGCCTTCATCGCGATGTTCAGTTTCTTTTCGATCATCGGCACGCAGGCCCATCTGAATCTCTACATGCTGAGCCGGGGCTTCTCCCAGATGGATGCCGGCTTCAGCTATACGGTGCTTTTCTATGTGGGGCTGTGCGGCAAGCTCCTCAACGGGCTGCTCGCCGATCGACTGGGCAAGAAGCGCGTCTTCGTCGCCACCCTGGCGGTCATGGCTGCCGGCACCCTGGTCCTCGCGCTGCCGCAGAGCGGCAGCATCTGGGCGGGCCTGGTGCTGTTCGGTTTCGGTTGGGGCGGGCTCTACACCTTGCTGCAGTTGCTGGCTGCCGATTACTTCGGTCCCCGCCATCTGGGCAAGATACTGGGCGTGATCACGGTGCTCGATACCCT
>CAZJTF010000651.1:0-2117 GCA_964548565.1 uncultured Planctomycetales bacterium
TGCAAACCCTTGCTCTCCCACGCGCACACGCGATACCTGCGGAATCGCTGGTCGCCGCAACGCCCGGTTTGACCGTGCGGACCCGCACGACTACTGTGTGTCGTCATCCGATGTGCCCGCCCGCGGTCTTCCGTGCCGCGGGGTCCGTACCCGCCGAGGACCGAATGACTTCCGAGCACGATCCGCCGACCTCCCCCTCCGCCGCCGGACCCTGGAGCCCGCCGGTCGCTCCCCACCGTCCGGATGAGCACCCTCTTGGCCCGAGATGTACGATGGTGCCGCTCGAGCACCCGCTGTGGGGCCGGCTCTACGCCGCGGGTGTGCTGGCCGGGGCCGTGGCTCTTCTCGTCACCGCCGCCTTCCTCGACCCCGGTGACCGGACGATCGGCACGCACGAGCAGCTCGGCCTCGGCGCGTGCGGCTTCTACGTCGTGACCGGAATCCCCTGCCCCACGTGTGGCATGACGACGGCATATGCGTACACTGTTCGCGGCCGGCTCCTCCGCGCATTGTGGGCACAGCCGGCCGGCCTGGTGCTGGCGATCGCGACTGCAGCGACCGGCATCGCGGCTGCCGTCGCCGTCGTGACCGGTCGCCGTCCATCGGTGAACTGGTACCGTGTGAATCCGTTGCGCTGCATCTGGGCGGCCACACTTGTCCTGGTGCTCGCGTGGATATTCAAGGTCATTGTGAGCGTGCGGGAGCGACCGTTCCCGGCCCCGTGACCGGACAAGAGAGAGGGTCCTTGCATGACGCGGATCAAACCTCGACGACCTGTCTGGCTTTGCAGATCGGTGATGGCCGCGGCGCTCGCGGGAATGCTGCTGCCGCTCGCTTCGGGATGCACGGCAATCCGTGCTCTCGCGGCCTACACCGCCCCGACGACGGAAAAAATACCCGCCGATTTTAATCGCCTCCCCGGCAAGACCGTGGCCGTCCACGTCTGGGCGCCGCCCGAGATCCTCTGGGATTATCCGAAGCTGCGCGTCGACGTGGCCGCCTACGTCGGCGCGTACCTCTCGAAAAACGTCAAGAACGTCACGCTCATCGACCCGCTGCGCGTCGAGTCGTTCATCGAACAGCGCAGCAGCACTGAGCTGGAGCCCGTCGAAATCGGGCGACACTTCGTGGCCGACATGGTGATTCACCTGGCCGTGTATCAGTTCTCTCTGCGCGATGCGGGGATGGCGCACTTTTACCGCGGACGAATCGCCTCCTCCGTCACGGTGTACGACCTGACGACCTCCGCCGAGCCTCCCGATCGTTACCCGCTGCGGGACGTCAACGTGGCTGTCCCCGACGAGAAGCAGGTCGGCATCGCGAACGTCCAGCCCGACCAGCTCCGCCAGGCCCTGTACGACGTCTTCGCCGTCGAAGTCGGCAAGAAGTTCCACGAGTGGGAGAAGCCGCTTGATTAACAACGGAAAAAGCAGTCGGCCCGAAGCTCAAAACGCCCCTGCGGAAATGCTCTCCTGCTTCTCATTCCGCAGTTCGCAACCCGTGATCCGCAATCCATTGTGCGCCCTCCTGCTCTGCCTCATCCCCCTCGCCGGTTGCGGACCGACGGCCGGCGCCTGGCTGCACACGCTCGGCATGGTCCCCAGCCAGAAGGTCGAAGCCGAGTTCGTCCTTCCGAAAGGCCCCCTCCTCATCCTCGTCGACGATGACCAGGAACTGATCCAGCCGCCGCTGGCAAAACGGCGCCTGGTTGAACTGCTCGGCGAGCAGCTCCGCGAGAACAAGGTGGCCGACCGTGTCACCACCAATGAGGAACTTGCCCGCATCCAGCAGGACGAGCCGAAATTCGATCAACGCGGCGCCCGCGAGGTCGGCCGGCTCGCCAAGGCCGATACCGTGCTCTGGCTCAGCGTCAAGCAGTTCTCCGTGCCCGACGACCTGGAGATCGCCGTGGCGCCCGGCACGTTCTCGCTGATGCTGAAGGTCATCGACGCGACGGCCGAGAAGCGCGAGGACGTCCGCCTCTGGCCGCTGGATCGTGAAGGCAGGCTCGTCTCGGTAACGCTCACGCCCAACGAACTGCACGAGGCCAAGACCCGGACGGCCGTCCACGACGCCATGGCCGCGGCCCTGGCCGACAAGATCGCCAGAAAGTTCTA
>CAZJTF010000652.1:0-2045 GCA_964548565.1 uncultured Planctomycetales bacterium
ACGCCGCCTGGATACCGTCCCCGTCGCCGTCCCACTGCGTCTGGTTCGAGACGGTCGGGCACCCGTCGCAGGCATCGCCTACCTCGTCCCGGTCCCCGTCCTGTTGGTCTGCGTTTGCCACGGTCGGGCAGTTGTCGAGGGGGTCGGGTACACGGTCTCTGTCAGTGTCAGGTGGCGGCGGACTCCCTTGAACGGTATCGCACTCGTCGCCGACGCCGTCCTTGTCCGAATCCGCCTGATCCGCGTTCGAAACGCACGGACAGTTGTCGTCACAATCGGCGAGAAGTGGCGGACTGCAGAGTTGCCGCCGGAGGGTCAGGAGGCCGTCGCAGTCAGCGTCAGCGCTGACCTGCATGCCGCTGCAGGTGAACGTCTGGATGGCGTCGAGCACGCCGTTCATGTCGCAATCGCCGCACCCAACGTCCGCTTGAACAGTCGGACCGCCCGAGCAGTGCGCGAAGAGCCACACATCGTATGAATCAACGTCCTGATCGTGGTCCAGATCCGCGATGCAGCAGTCGACTCCGCTGGATCCCAGTGAAGCCGCGCCGATGCACGCCTGGATGATTCCGAAGTCGTCCTCGTCCGCATCGCCGTCCGAATCGAGATCGACCCGGGCGTGGGCAGGATCGCAAGCAGCCCCCATCGCATGTTCGGGGAGTACCCTCTGGTCCGGGTTGTACGTATCGACACAGTTATCGCAAGCATCGCCCACCCGATCGTTGTCGCGGTCAAACTGGTCGGGGTTGCTGACACCCAGACAGTTGTCGTAAGCGTCCGCCACATGTCGCCGTCTCCATCGTCCGGGGCGGTGAGTTCGCACGCGTCGAGAACAGCATTGGAATCGTGGTCGTGTAACGCTCCCTCGCGCACAAGGAGGGTCTGAATCCCTCCGCCCACGAGCGGCGTCCCGGTGCCGACCCGATCGGCAGCGTTACCGTTGTACCGGAACACTGCGGGGGTGGCACCAGCTTTTTGATTGGACTGGTCTGCCCTCATCCCCATTCCGAAGTAAAGGAATGTGTTATTCCAGTTGGCGAGTGCAGTGATGCCTTCGTCATTGAGCGCGGCCCAGGACAGAACCCTTGCCGGTGCCTCCGGAGGCCGCAGGCGCCAGAGAGCGCCGCCCTTGCCATCCTCACAGTTGGCGCCCAGACAACTCGGGGGGCACGCATGTATGTTGCCGACCCCGGCGTACAAGGCCCCTCGAAACGCAGACACCGCATTTGCGATCGGCTTGTTTCTGTCGACCGGCGGGATCTGGCCGGAAGCGACAAACCAGGTGGTTCCGGCAGACGGGATACCCAGCAGGCACGATGCGGGCTCCATCCGAAAAAACAAGCCGTCGCCGGTGATGCCCGTGATCTCATCCCCGTCAGACGCTACTGCAATCATAGAGGAAGCCGTCTCAAGCCTCTGAAGTCCGTGAGAGGTTGTATACCGCCAGACATCGCCGGTGCCGAGACTGGATAGGTAGATCGCCCCCGGCTGACCACAGATCTCTGAGGTGACCGCTGCCCGGAATCCTCCTCCCTGGGTCTGCTCACCTACCAGGATCCACTGATCGTCCGTTCCGTCACAGGCCGTGCACGCATACCTGTACAACTGCCCGGACGTTTCATCGTAAGCGGCGGTTGCCGCATAGAGCCTGCCTTGAAGGACAGGCAGCGCAACAACGCTCGTCTGAAGCGGCTGTGGTGTAACCTTCCGCCAGGTTGTGTCGCCCTCGTGCCGCCATACCAGGCCGAGGCTGCCTTCGCCTGCTTCACCGACGCCATTGACCGTCTGAGTCCCTGCGTACAGGTGCCCCTTGTAGTCTGCCAGAGCCATGATGGCTGAGGCCTTTTCGCTGTCCGCTCCCAGCCCGCCGGGCGGCAAAGGTTATCCACAAGCGCGCCAGGGCGCAACCCGAACTGCACCCGAACTTATGTTCAAGCGAGCGTCAGCAGAGACCAGGACGGCGGTGAGAGCCTCAGGAAGATGCGATTGCCCTGCCTCCTTGAGCATGCGGCTGACGGTGGCCACGTCGGGCAGGCGCTCGAGGC
>CAZJTF010000653.1:0-2027 GCA_964548565.1 uncultured Planctomycetales bacterium
CGGTCAGCTGGAACGTCAGCGCCCCTGCCGCGTTCGGGGCGGTGAACGTCGCCGTCACCGTGTTGCCCCCGGCCAGCGCGACCGCGGCTCCACCAGTCTGCGTCCATTCGTAGGTCAGTGCGTCGCCATCTGGGTCCGAACTCGCCGAGCCATTCAGGGTGACCAGGACCCCCTGCTCGACGGTCTGGTTGGCCCCTGCGTTCGCGGTGGGTGCCTGGTTTTCGGGCGGATTGTTATTGCCCTGGCACTGGGCGCCCATGACGGCAAGGGCGAGCAGAACCCCAGCCATGGCGGCGGGGACGAATTGTCCACGGTAGAAGAGAGTCCTTTTCAACAAACACCTCCGTCCTTTTTTCTGGGGAGTGAGCGTCCTCGATGGGCGGTCCTTGCTCGCCCGATGCTGAAGCTGAAGGATTCCGCCCCCGCCTAGAGAGTCACCATACTGCGAACACCTTAATTCTCGGCTGCCTCAGCGACAAGTCGAGAGCGATTGAAGTATTTTCGGCAGTGCTCCGCCCGTGCTCCACTTCCGCGGCCGGCAGAGCGCCCCTGATTGATGCGTTTTCTATGTAGTAAGAAGCGTCAGGTACACCCAGAATCCGCAACGCGCCCGCCCCACCGGCGCAAGCCCAGTTTTAAGTCTCTGCCAATAATAGGCTTACGGAGTAAGGACTGGATCTCAGGACGTACAGTGACTTGTTGGCCAGGCCGGCCACCCCGTGCGGCACAAAGGCATGGCGAGAGGATACCGGAGCCTGAGGGGTGCAGGGCGGCTCACAGACAGCCTGGAGAAGCGACTCGAACGCTGACGCAAAGTCGGTCCGGACGGCTGAAGCGGCATTCTGCGCCTCGGCGATTGGAGGTGCACCTTTTCCGCACCACGTCCGAGGCGCCCGTTTGCCGCTTCGCTTTGTCGAGCTGTGGCCCCCGACAGGGGCCGTCACTCCGCGCAGGCGGGGTTTTGCACTCCAGTGCGTCCCATGGCTGGCTGGAACGCGCCGAAGTCAGACGAATCCACATCCCCATCCCCGTCCAGATCCGTTGCCTCGCATCCCGCCGGGTAAGGGATCGAGGAACCCGAACTGCAGGACATGAAAATGGACAGATCGTCCAGGTCCACGTCGCCGTCCCGATCGAAGTCGGAGCTCCGCTCGCAGTTGTCGATGCTGAAGTTCAGCGACTCCGCGCATTGCCCGTTGTCGATCACGAAGGCCGGCGACTGAGCGCAGCTGCTGTTGTCAATCGTGAGGGGCGCCGAATCGCCGCAGCATACCTCGCCGCGAGCGCCCGCGGGCGATGCGGAGAGAACGACAGCCATCACGACAGCCATCAGGCCAAGGGTCGGGAGTCGCCGCCGGCCGATCATCGGTCGGAACATCATTCCGGGCATCCTCGAAGTCACCCTGTATCCTTTCCCGTCCGCCATTGCTGGCGTCAATTCAGCACAACTCGGAAGCCATTGAGCATGCCACGGTATGTCGGCACGCCGTTGCTGCGATAGGCGCAACGCAGGTTGAGGGCGACGCTGCCCCATGAACCGCCTCGCAGGACGCGATTGGACCCGCTCTCGGGCCCGCGCGGGTTCTCGCGCGGCGAGGCTTCGTAGTATGCCGCGTCATACCAGTCGTTGCACCATTCCCAGACGTTCCCCGCCATGCCGTACAGCCCGTAACCGTTGGCGGCAAATTGCTTCACCGGGCAGGTATACGGATAACCCTTGGTGGAGAAGGACGGATGGTAGCCTTTCGTCGCAACCGTGTCGTAGAACGGATACGCGGAGCTGTAGTAATTCGCTCGACTGAAGTCGATCGTGTCGACGTCCGCCCAGGGGAAGCGGTGGCCCTCGGTGCCGCCTCGTGCCGCCCGTTCCCATTCCGCCTCGGTCGGCAGTCGATAGCCGGCGTTGAAGTTACAGGTCCAGGTCGCGTAGTCGTAACAGAGGGGGCGCCCATGCATCGCGCTCCGCCAGTTGGCATAGGCTGCCGCTCCGTACCAGCTCACCTCGACGGCCGGATAGCTCTCCTTGC
>CAZJTF010000654.1:0-1997 GCA_964548565.1 uncultured Planctomycetales bacterium
GTCTGCCCAGCACTCCCAAACACGGCCTGCAATCTCCGATTGGTGACATTGCCGCACGTCACCCAGAGCAGTTGAGGGGGTGCCCCAAACCTGGAAACCAGATCGACGAAATCGCTGTCCTTGCTGATCAGGACGGTGCCCGGCTGCCTGGCCTGCTCGAATATTTCCCGATCCGCAGCATCTCTCAGCCCCAGATCACGCAACGAACTGGCTTCAATCCGAAACTCCGCTGCCAGCCAGCTTGCCAGCTGCGGCGGTAACTGCGCATCAACCCAGAACCTCACGCCGCCAGCCGAATGATGTCTGTCCGACGCGCAGCAAATTGCAGAGAGGCAAGGATGTCCTCCCGCTCCAGGTCGGGAAAATCCGAGAGGATCTCATCCGGGCTCACGCCCGCGCCCAGCATTTCGAGAATGTCGCTCACCCGAATGCGCATCCCCCGGATACAGGGGCGTCCGCCACATTTTCCAGGCTCGATCGTTATCCGTTCCAGCAAGCTCGCGCCCATGGCCACTCCTTTCACATTTGATGTCATCGTAGCATCGACACGGTATCCCGGTCACGCAGGGCGAAGAGTGCGGGACTCGCCTTGTGCCGCCTTCCCCCCACGATCCGGGGCCGCGCGTCTTGGTACGCGTTCTGGTCGCGCCAGACAACGGCGAGGGTCTTGCCGATGATCATGCGGCCCTGCAACACGTTGATGAACTGCGGCAGTTCGTCAATTGACCGAAGCGCCTTGCGTATATCCCTGCGGCATGGGGTCAGCCCGGCGCATTGCTCCGCAACCCGATTTGGTTATACTCTTTAAACAATATTATGGAGTATAACGCGATGCCCTATTTCGAGGAGCTTTCACTTTCCGCTCAGACAGCTTATGCCCAGCTTCTCGATTCGGCGCTGTCGGCCGACCACCTCCGCTCGATTGCAGACCTTCCCGGGTCCTTCGCACAAAAGACGGTCAAGGGGACGGCCTACTGGTATTACCAGTATTACGAGCCCTCGGGGAAACGCACCCAGGTGTTCATCGGACCGGACAACGAAGCGGTCCATCGCCTGATGGCGCGCCGCGCCCAGCCGGCCGCGAAAGAATCGCTGGTACCGCTGGCAAGATCGGCTCTTGCGTTGGGGGGCACGCCGGTGATTTCCCGCCAATTAAAGGTAGTCGGCCGGTTGGCTGACTATGGCTTCTTTCGCGCGGGTGGCGTGCTCGTTGGCACCCATGCGTTTCTGGCATACGGAAATATGCTGGGGCTGCGTTGGAGAGATTCGTCCCGCACCCAGGATATTGACTTCGCACACTCAGGGAAGAGTGTGTCGCTCGCGCTTCCGGCCACGGTCGAGGTGGAGACGCACAGCGCGATCGAGTCGCTGGAAATGGGGTTCCTTCCAGTGGCCGGGCTTTCGGGAAAGTCCGGCGCGACATACCTGAATCCGAAGGAGCCGGAGTTCAGACTGGATTTCCTGACGGTGCCCCACCGGAAGGGCGAGGAGGTTTATGTGCATCCTCAGCTGAATGTTCCACTCCAGCCGCTCAAGTTCATGGAGTTCTCTCTGCAAAACATCCAGCAGACCGTCCTGTTCGATCCAGGAAACGCCGTACTGGTCAGCGTACCCCATCCCGCCCGTTACGCACTGCACAAGCTGATCGTGTATGGGGAACGGGAAGGCACCTTTGCTGCAAAAAGCACCAAGGATTTGCGTCAGGCGGCCTCGCTGCTCGCGTATTACCGCGAGCGCCGACCGTGGGAAATCGACGAGGCATGGACCGATCTCGTGTCCCGCGGAAAAGGCTGGCAGCGCCGTGCCATGCAAGGCGTGGCAGCTCTGGACACGTTCTATCCGGATATTGCAGCCGGGAAGTGGTTAATGCTTTGAGGGTGCGGAGTGCAGGCTGTTTCGTGCGTCTCAATACGCGTTCTGGTCGCGCCAGACGACGGCGAGGGTCTTGCCGATGATCATGAGATCAAAGCCGAGCGACCAGTTGCGCATGTAGTCGA
>CAZJTF010000655.1:0-1975 GCA_964548565.1 uncultured Planctomycetales bacterium
CGGATGATGTAGCCGTGCCCATGCTCGTGAAAATCGATTTCCGTGAACGGACCGGTCATGGCGGCCTGGAAGGCGAGGTCGCGCGCAGGATCCGCCCCCGCGAGCTGGCCGTCGGGTTGAACGAAGAACAGAGGGGCGTTTGCGCCCGCACAGGGCGCAAGGCCCGAGCACCCGTAGTCGACGCAGGAAAGGCCGATCGCATCGGGATCGATACCGGCACAGACGGACGGGCAGGACGGCGAGCTCATGCACTGCAGGTCCTCGCGGTCGACCGCTCCGTTGTGGTTGTCGTCAACGCCGTTTCCGCAGTTCTCCGGGCACGCCGCATCGTAGCCGCAGTCGGAGTCTGCGCAGTCGACCAGTCCGTCGCCGTCATTGTCGGCGCCGTCCGCGCACCACAGCGTCTCGACGGTACACACCGCGGTCCCGAAGCAGTCCTGGTCGGCACAGTCAGGCTTGCCGTCGCCGTCGCTGTCCTTCCCGTCGTCGCACATGGTCTCGCCGCATGCGGGATGCGCCGGGTTGTCGTGACAGGTCGGATCGAGGCAGTCCGCCAGACCGTCCCCGTTGTCGTCAACCCCGTTCTGGCAGTTCTCCGGAGGCATTCTCCCGCCCACCTGCATGTGGTCAAGGTAGAAGAAGTCGGCATTCGTCGGAGAACCGGCAAGCGTCTGCTGCTCGACGATGATGCCGGTCATGCCCACCGTCGAAACCGCGCCCAGGAAGCCTTCGACCACAAGCTGGCCGTCGTTGCCCGCGTTGAGTGCCGGTGAGATCGTGGTCGCGCCGCCGAACTCCGTGACTTTCAGCACGAAACGTGTTGGGAGGACGAAATCGTCCATAATCCAGACGCCGAATCCCTGGACAGGTGCGGAGAAGGTGAAGGCGATGGCCGCACCCACGGCGTTGCCGCCCGGGACCGGCACGCGGTTCAGAAGCGATTGGAGCTCGCAGATCTCCGGCACTGCGGGGATTGGGAAAACCTCCACCAGCCGGTTGCCGTTCAGCGATGGGTCAGCCACATCCCCTCCTCCCACGTTGAGCACGCGCGGACGGATGTAGACGGTCCCCGCCTGGAGCGTGGGTGGCTGCGTCTCAAAGATGTAGCCCGACGTGAACTGGCTGAAGTCGAACTCCTGGAACGGCAGCGAGAGGGCCTGCTGGAACGCGAGGTCGCGCGTCGGCGAGGCGCCCGCCATCTGGCCGTCCGGGTTGACGAAGAAAGTCACGGCTCCGGCGACCGGAGCGGAAATCGCCGCCACAAGGCACAGAACCAGCAGCACCACCCGCCCGCGCAGCAGAAGCGCCCGTCGCCATAGCGGGATGGTTTCGAACGAGTACAACGCAAGCCTCATTGAACCCACCTTTGCATCCACTTCACGCCCCTCTTCGCGTTTGGGCTGGAGCCGGGGGAGCAAGCCTCCCCGGCTCCCCTTCGTGCCGGGCCCGCTACGGTGCGCAGGTCGGATTCGCTGGAACAGATGCTCCGCTGGCACAACCCTGGAATAGGTCAAAGTCGGCGGCATCGACGGCATTGTCGCCGGTCTTATCGGCACAGGAGCATGCCTGGGAGACCGTACCGCTCGTCCCGGTAAAACAGGCCTGGAACACGCCGAAATCGTCCATGTCCACGTCCTGATCATTGTCGAAGTCCGCGAACGGGACACGGCACGGCGGGTACTGCCCTCCGACCTGCACGTGATCCACGTAGAAGAAGTCGGCGTTGGACGGCGCACCTGCAAGTGTCTGCTGCTCGATGACCGCCTTTGTGATGCCGATCCGCGAAACGGCGCCGATGAAGCCCTCGACGGCCAAAGTCGTCCCGTTGCCCGAGTCCATCGCCGGTGATACCGTCGTCGCGCCGCCCACCTCCGTGACCTTCAGAACAAAACGGCTTGCCTCGATGGCATCGTCCATCAACCAGACACCGAACGCCTCGACGGGTTCCGAGAACGTGAATTCAATGCCCGCCCCG
>CAZJTF010000656.1:0-1961 GCA_964548565.1 uncultured Planctomycetales bacterium
TCGCTGTCGACATCAAGGCCGTTCATGTCGATGACGGTACGGAGATGATTCCGGGCCACGGTGCCCGGCGTCATCATGGCCCGGGCGACGAGTACCGCCGGGCCGAGTTCGCCCTCTCCCACCAACTGCCACTTCGGACCGAAACTCGAAAACGCCGCCTTCATCGCGGCGATCATGTCGCCCACAGTCTCCGCGGCGTCGCAACGGTTGAAAGTCGTAAAGAACTTCGTCGAGCCGCGTTTCGCCTCGACCGGCGGCCTGTTCGCGCCAGTCCCGAAGGGCTCCGGCAGAATCACGACCTCCGATGGTTCGACCGCGGCCGGAGCATGCATGCCCTCGGGCGAGAATACGACGCGCAGTGCCGACGCCTGCCCCCCAGGCTCGCCCTTCCTCGTCGCTTTCACCACCCGTCCGGCGTGTTCGACGATGAGGACAATGCCTCCAGGCCCCCCCGGGGCGGCTTTCAGCTTCACCGGGGATTCCCAGCTGGTTGCGAGAATAGACTGGAGCCCGGTTCGAACGACCTCGCCGAGCCGGTCGAGATCTGCCGCCTTCTCCGGGCGCATGCCGCCCATCCGCGCCGTCGCTGCCGATTTCAGCTGCTCGGTCAGCTGCTCGAGGTTCGGTGCCTTCTTCGGGTAGGTCTCATCCGTCCAGACGAGCATGTCCTCGTCTTTCTCGTACCGGATCTCGGGCTCCGTAAGCTTCTCCGCATCAGGCAGATTGAGCAGCCACGTACCGAAGAAGCGGTACATGGCCTCGCGGCTGGCCTTGTTGTAGTTGTGCCCGGCATCCACATGGACGTTCCGCACCTTGTCGCCTGCGTTGTACAGATCGTAGATGCCGCGGGTGAACGGGTACTCGACTTTCGGCGTATCCTTCGTCCAGTCGCCCGTCGCGCTGACCATCAGCAGCGGCCGGGGAGCCATCAGGGCCCCGATTTCCATGTTGTTCGTGTCGATGCGCAGGCACGGCGCGTTCTCGCAGACGCATCCGCCCTGCATCAGGTGCGAGATCATGTTGACGGGCGCGGCGACTTTCACCCGGTTGTCCACCGCATACAGGATGAAGGTCTGCGTGCCGCCGCCCGATGCCCCGGTCACGCCGATCCGCTCCGGGTCCACGTCGGGCAGGCTTTGCAGAAAGTCCAGTACGCGGATGCTGTTCCACGTTTGCAGGTGCAGAGAGGTAATCCCCCAGAGGTCACGTGCCGGTGTGTCGATGCGGTGGTCGATCTGGCGCTTGCCGTCATTCCAGCCGAGCATGTCGTACGCGAACACGACGGCCCCGAGCTTCGCGAGCGTGATACAGCGCGCGGGGATCGAGCCCACCTCGTCGTGGTGGAGACGACCGTCCTTGAAATGTCCATGCGGGCAGGCGACGGCCGGGCGTTTGCCTTGGACGCCACGGGGCCGGTACAGGTTTCCCGTGACATAGAAGCCGGGATAGCTCTCGAAATGCACCTTCTCGATGGTGTACCCGTCGCGTTCGAGCCTGCCGAAGATCTTCGGGTTCAGCGGCGTCCGCTCAGGCTCCGGCCACAGCCCCGCCGCCACCCGCACCTGCATCTGCAGCTTTTCGCGCCGGAGATCCCACTCACCGCGCCCGTACTGGACCGGCTGGAACACCATGTCCGTATCCGGCGCCGCACTCCATCGCACATCGCTCGGCTCGGCGGCAAATGCGCCACATGCCAGGCTCAGCATTACCACCGAAAACATTCGCCACGTTCCGAACTTCGCCCGCATCATGCGTCTCCTGTCCTGTGCCGTCGCGAAATGCCGGCATCGCACCGGCGCTCCAGGTAGCCGACCATCAGGCTCTAGGGCCACCAATGGTTGGACATAAGGTAACGATCGCGTCAGCCCTTTTCACCGTCTGAACACGCGAGACAACGCGATCGTGCGGCTGTGTCCTCCGCAACGCGTCTGCCTGCCCTGCGCGCGCGACACACCCGGCCT
>CAZJTF010000657.1:0-1952 GCA_964548565.1 uncultured Planctomycetales bacterium
GAGTTTCGAGCGACGATATCAGGACAGCAGCAGGAACAAGGAGTGGAAGAGCTCGAAGGTTTTCTTCGCCCGGGACCTGGGCAACCTCAAGCTGCTTGTGGAAAAGGCCCAGGAATTCATGGTGCTGGGCGAGGGCGCGAACACCTCGGAAGCCGCTTCTACCTGAACGGCAGGACCTATCTCAGCACCAGCGAGTGGTGGCCGTGCGTTCAGCGTGGACGCGCGGCCGCTCTGCTGCCCCGCACGTGTGCGTTCGTCAGTTGCGCGTCCGTCCGTCGCCGGTCAGATGACCCGCCTGTACCGCACGCGAACGGCATGTGCTCTCGCAACCAATCTGGTCCCTGCAGGGGAATGAGCGATGGCTGCACGAAAGGAAGAACGACACATCCGTGTGGTGGAAACGTACGAGCGACTGCACCGCCACGTGTCCGCGTGGGTTGATCACGACATGCCGTGCCTGATGCTGATCGGGCCGCCAGGCACGCTGCCAGGATGGTAGCCGCGGTTGCCAAGGGCTCCGGCTGCAGATCATGGAAACGCCGGGCGAAGGGGGATGGTGCGCCCACTCTACGGCAGGCCGGTGCGTAAGCCTTCACACATCGGGCCCGATGGCCGAGATGATCACGGCGGCCGTCCGCTGGATCCGTACAAGCGACTCCGCAAGCGTCTCCGAGTTCCCATGCCACAATTGGATGTAATCGTTTGCCGCGGTGCGCGCGTCCAGCCCGCAGGCTTCACACACGACGAAGGCGACTGCCTCGGCCTCTGTCTCGCGCACCGTCTTGGGGAGGTTTTGGCGCTCGTCCTCGCGGTGCAACAGGAAGTGACCGAGCTCGTGAGCGAGCACCGAGATGGTCTCTGGCGATGAGAGATCAGGCAGGAGCACGATTGTGTTGCCGATGCACGCGCCGCGCGCCGGGGCGATGCGTCGAGAGTATTCGAGGGTGACGCCGTGCTGAACGGCGAACTTCTTCAGTCGCTCCGTGAACACTCCGGGATCGCCCGTGACACAGGGGAGATCGAGCGGAGCGCCATCGGTTTGCGCGATGTCGAAGACCGACACCATCCGAAACGCAACGACTGCGGCATCGTCGTCCTGCTCAGCTTGCATGGCGTTTACGGGTGGTGCAGACGCTGGAGTGCCGCGCCGCCGCTTCAAGACGGGGGCCAGGATTCTGATCCCATGCTCGCCGCGACGGACCGAGCGGCCAAGTCGGTTCCAGGACCGCAGGCCACACACGTGGGACGCGTCAGGCATTTGGGACAGAATTAAGAGCGTGTTGTGTAGCGAATACCTGGGAAACTTCGCCATCGCCTGCAGGTACGCTTCAAGCGTGTCGCTACGACCTTTCTCCATCTCCGCCGAGAGCCTATCGAGCATCTCCTTTGCCGTTCGTTGAGCGTGTTCGATGTTCATGGTTTCTCCTCCGAGGTGGGTTCCTCGCGGTCGCAGGAACCCACCGCGACTGCCGCAATGCCCTGCGCTCCTCGACAACGCAGCCCGGCGTCTGCCATATGCCGGTCGGTCGTCAGAGGGCCGACATCACGGCGCGCCCGGCGTGCTCTATGCTTTCATCGATGAGCACACGTCATCATGCGTGCTCCGGGAGGTGCATGGATGTCCGTCGAACAAATCATCGCCCTGGATGCGAAACGGCTTGCTGAAGTGCTGGGCCTATCCGTCCGCACCATCCGCAGGCTGGACAGCGCCGGAAAACTCCCTCGGCCAGTTCACATTGGCGGGGCCGTACGGTGGCGGCTGGAGGAGATCAACGCCTGGCTGGCCGCGGGCTGCCCGGACAGACAGCAATGGGAATCCACAAGGCAGGTGAGGATCGCAGCGCGTCAATAAACGAGGATTTGCGCCTTTGGCTGTGTCGCGCTATCATGGCCTAGGCCTTAAACAAGCGAACACCAAGCGCCTTTAACAGCGGCGGGAGGCCAGCCTATAG
>CAZJTF010000658.1:0-292 GCA_964548565.1 uncultured Planctomycetales bacterium
GGCCGGGGACAGGGCAAGGAGACGCGCATGGTGGTCAGCTTCCGCGATCTGGAGGTGTGGCAGAAGGCGATGGACCTGGTCGTGCTGGTTTACACGCACACGGCGGGGTTCCCGAGGGAGGAGAGATTCGGCCTGACGCAGCAGCTCCGGGACGCGGCGGTGTCGGTGCCGTCCGACTCTCCCTGGTGCCACAGAATCGCGCGCAGTGTGCCCTGCGGCATCGCGGCCTTCATCCGCCTGACGGCATCGTCCCACGGATACGCGCCGGTCTCCGGATAACGAACGCCTGGCT
>CAZJTF010000658.1:302-1938 GCA_964548565.1 uncultured Planctomycetales bacterium
GGCGGTGTCGGTGCCGTCCAACATCTCGGAGGGACACGGCCGTCGCACCACGGGGGAGTACCTCAATCATCTGTCGATCGCGCGGGGCTCGCTGATGGAAATCCAGACCCAGGTGGAGACCAGCAGCCGTCTGGGGTTCCTCTCGACCGCCCGGACGGAGGAACTGCTCCAGAAGGCCACCTCGGTAGCGCGCCTGTTGAACGCGCTCATGACGGCCCTGGAACGCAAGCTCTGACCCCAGTCCCCAACCCCCAAACCCGACTCCCGAAGCGGCCCGAGGTAATCCTCGGGCTCAAGGTCTGCGACCCCGCCTGCGGCAGCGCCTCGTTCCTGGTGGCGGCGCTGCATTACCTGACCGACGCTCTGTACGAATCGCTCAAGGCCCACTGCAACATCGAAGACCCCAACGCGGCCAAGCGGATCACGCTGCCCTATGGCCATCCGCGCAAAGGGAAGGCCGAAGAGGAGATCGTGCCGTTCCCGCCGGACGACCCGCAGCGCGGAGACCAGTTTGCCGAGCGGATCAAGGCCCTCCTGCGGCGGCACGTCGTCGAGCGCTGCATCTACGGCGTGGACATCAACCCGATGGCCGTCGAGTTCGCCCGCGTCTCGCTCTGGATCGAAACGCTCGATACCGAGCTGCCGTTCACGTTCCTCGATCACAAGATCAAGGTCGGAAACTCTCTCGTCGGCTGCTGGCTCGATCGCGTGCTCGATTACCCGATCCGGGCGTGGGAGCGCGACGGCGGCGACGGAAAGGACGGCGAGCGGACCGCCCGGATCGAGACGTTCCTCAAGGGCGAGCCGGACGAGAGAGGTCGGCGCAGCGGCGACGGCCAGATCAAGAAGGAGATGCGGCAGGTCATCGAGAGCCGATTCACCAACCAGCCGCAGCTCTTTGAGGACACTCGCACGAATGCTCTCGACGTGGTGGCCCAGGCCCGCGCGTCCTACGAGCGTCTGCACGAGATGCCGCTGGTGGATGCCGATGCCCGCGAGGCCGCGTACCGTCGTCTCGACACAGACCCCACGGTACAGCGCCTCCGGCAGGCGATGAACGAGTGGTGTGCCGTCTGGTTCTGGCCGATGGACGAGGAGTCGGCCAGGCATGTCCCGACG
Source organism: uncultured Planctomycetales bacterium (assembly GCA_964548565.1). Lineage (GTDB taxonomy): Bacteria > Planctomycetota > Phycisphaerae > UBA1845 > PWPN01 > CAYLLT01. The sequence continues at coordinate 1,422 of CAZJTF010000658.1, forward strand.
CCACTCACGTTTCACTCGGTGGATGGCGGTCGGAGGATAGTGGATGGTGGATCAGGTGGTCCAAGCACCAATCACCAACCACAAGCCACCAAGCATGCAATTCTGAATCGCCTGCGTCACGAACTGAAGTTTTTCCACTGGGAGATTGAGTTTCCGGATGTTTTTGCTCCGGAGCACGGCGGTTTTGATGCTGCCATCGGTAACCCGCCGTGGGATGTCATCAAGCCGAACAGCCAGGAGTTCTTCACCGAATACGATCCGCTGTACCGCACCTACGACAAGCAGGCGGCGTTGCGGCGGCAGCGGGCGATGTTCGCGTCCGAACCGGCGATCGTCCGTCGGTGGACGGAATACGTCGGCCAGTTCAAAGCACTCGGCAACTTCGCGCGCTGCGTGTCAGAGCCGTTCGAGATGACCCTCGCGAGGGGGCGGGACGGCGCGGCCCTCTCAGCCACCTGGGCCGCGCATCGCGCCCGCCAGTCGCGCGTCCAACCACCAACCACCAGCCACCAACCAC
>CAZJTF010000659.1:0-1921 GCA_964548565.1 uncultured Planctomycetales bacterium
ATCCGCTCAAAACATGCGCGCAGAATGCAGCGAAGTTTCACCGTAAGGGCCTAAAGACGCAGATGCTCGCGCGGGAAAGCGCTCCTGGGCAGCGGCAGACAGGCCGCGCCGTTCGCCATCGATTGGGGCACCGCGAATTGCCTGCCGTGAGACGGCGACGCTGCGGATGCGCCGTTCAGGCAGAGCGCGGGGATACGGCCGCTTGACGAATGAGGGTACGCTCCGATGCACAGCGAACAACTCGGCAAGCGATGCGAACGGCACGAGCGTCACAAGGAACTCGTCATTCTCGTCGGGCACACGCCTTTGGGAGAGCGAGAGGAGGATCGAGAGGATGCCGAATGGCACCGCGCACACAAAAAGATGCTCACCCCAGCCGACTGAGCCCACGACCATGCCAAAGCCCATGCCCCCGCCACGGTCGGGACGTTCACGTTGCGTGCGGCCTTCGAGAGCTGCGCCATCGCCGGGGCACCGCCGCCAGAACCCACAGAGCTGTCTTGGAGCTTCTGGGTGGCGCTGGATAGCCCGGTACTGTCCTCGCGACCTGCCTTGAAGTAGTCGGCTTTGCCGCCTGCCGGGAGTTGCTTGTCCTTCTCTTCTCCTCGCTTCACGTCCAGCCGCTTGAAACCTTCGAGGACATCATTGCCTCGGTCTTGCCGCCGGGTCATGACAACCTGTCCATCTGCGACCAGGGGAGCGCTCGTCCCGGCGTTCTGCTTCTGCCAGCTCACCGTTCCGGCTGTCGCGCTCAGCCAGAAAGACGTGCCATCAAAACAGGTCAACAGCACCTGGTCCTCGGCGATAATGGGCGATGAGATCACGTCGGCGGCGATGTCCTGCTCCCAGATGTGCTCGCCGGTCCGGAGGTCAGCGCACAGCAGTCGATGGCCTTTCTCCCGAGCGACTTTTGCAGTGGGTTGGGGAGTGCCGGCTTGCTCGCGGTGGACGCCCCGAGGACTCCCACCGGGGTAGGCCATGAAAAGCTTGCCTCGGCTGATCGCCGGTTGACTCATGAGCGGATCGCCCAGCCCCGTAAGACCGACCGATCCAATCAGGGGAGGATTGGTGACAGATTGGCCTTCCTTAGCCTTGGAGGCCAAGTTCTTGGTGACAAGAGTCTTCGCCCCAAAAGCATAAACCCCAGATTTATCAGGGGTTGATGTCAATGGAGCCGATGGGAGTCGAACCCACGACCTCTTGCATGCCATGGACGAAGTCCTGCTACACAGTTCCTGATTCAACTCAGCATCTGCAGCAGGTTTATGACGCGGGAACCGTGCAACCGCTTGGACCGCCAAAACCAGTCAAAAACCTAGGAAGCTGGCCCGCAAGCGGTTGCGCTTCCATTGACCGTCTGCGAGCGGTCGCGAGCCTCAGGTCTCCTCATGGAGGAGTCGAAATCCCAATCCGTACGCAGCCACCCGTTCGCACAATGCGCGGGCCGCTGCCCAGTCCTCGTCCGAGCCGTCGCTCTCCACCCGAAAAGCGGGACCGAGATGGTGCTGCAGGGCGATCAGGCAGGCCTGCACGCAGACCTCGTACGGCAGATGCTCCGTCTTGCAGAACCCCCGGTGCATCCTGGCGTCGCTTCGCGAGGGTCGCTCCGGGCTGTCCGCATCGCAGACACACTGGACGACGAAGTCCTCGCAGCCGCCGTTAAAGGCGACGAGGTAGTCAGTAAACACCGGATATCTTGTCTTTTCAGGCCCGTGGAGTGGAACCGCGGCGGCGTTGCACAACCGGCGGCAGTCGTTCGCCGCGGCCGCGAAACGCGCGCGATCGAGTTCCCGAGGTCTCAGCCAGTAATGCGTGTACCCCATCGCCGTTCCTGCCCGCTGGTCGGCCCTGGTTTACAGCTCCCCACGCCCCGGCTTCTCGCGCAGCACGATCTCGACGTCGTAGCCGAGGGCCTGCACGA
>CAZJTF010000660.1:0-1890 GCA_964548565.1 uncultured Planctomycetales bacterium
GCGCGTTCCCGCGGGCACGGCTGCGGGTCCGGCTCGACGGCGGTTACGCCGCGCCCGCCCAGCAGCCCGCGCAGGGTGGCTACCACCATCGCCAGTCCGAACATCGGCGTCAACACCTGCATGCCGACGATACCGACCATCTGCGAGAGGTAGGACAGCTGCGCCTGTCCGGAGTAGTGCTGCTGGTTGGTATTGGTCAGGAACGAGACCATGGTGTGCAGCGCGGTATCCCAGCGCATGTTCGGGATGGCGTCCGGGTTCAGCGGCAACCAGCCCTGCACCATGAACAACACCCAGGTGACGCTGCCGACCAGCAGGTTGCAGAGCGCGAACGCGCTGGCGTAGCCCCGCCAGCTCATGCCCTGCGCCGGATCGGTGCCAAGCAGGCGATACAGCGGTCGCTCCATCCAGAAGTCTTCCGGACGCTGGATCACGTACAGCAGGTATGCGGCAGTAACGGCGACCGAGACGCCGAGCAGGATGGCGAGCCAGTCGGGCATGGGGTTCTCCGTGATTCAGCTGTTCGCAGGTGGCCACCGGGCCACGCGGGAATTGTCGGCAGGACCCGCGTAAAGACTCCATTCCCCGACCGGCCATGGGCGTCAATTCGGCGTAAACCCGGACGCGCGACGCAGATGTGGAATACTGCGTGCCATGAAGCGCTCCGCGATGCTCACCCCGCTCTCGCGCGACCATCACCACGCGCTGCGCGTGTGCCAGATGCTGCGGCATTGCGACGCGGCTGATGCTGGCGAGGTCCGCCAGGAGTTCGCACGCTTCTGGGGGCCGCACCGCCACCACCTGCACATCGAGGAGGAAGTCCTGTTCCTCGCGTTCGCGAGGCATCGCGAGGGCGACGACCCGATGATCGGCCGCGCGCTCGAGGACCATGCGACCCTTCGCAGGCTGGCAGAGCGCGTACTCGCCGCCGACACGCCGCCAGTCGAGTCGATGCACGAGCTGGCCGGACGGCTCAACGATCACGTCCGCTTCGAGGAGCGCAGCCTGTTTCCCGCGATCGAGGCGGCCATCCCGGCGCCCGAGCAGGCGGCGCTGTCGATTGCGCTCGAACACTGCAGGACCTGACCCGATCGGCGGGCCGCCCACGCAAGGCCGCGATCTAACCTTAGCTCGGCACGATCCGGCTCCACGACCTGAACGTCGAGGCATACCTGCGGAACGGCCCTGACAGACGTCCGGCCTTGGCGGCAAGAGCCGAGTCGATCGAGTCCCGCATCATGTACTGGCCGCGGAGCTTGAGCGTAACCAGCGAGACATATACGCGACTGCCGAGCAGGTAGGCGATTGGCGTCAGAACCGATATCTGGCCGTCACGCCCCACTGGCTACCACGTGGCAGCACGATGCCGTAGCCGCGCGGGGTGACGGCCGCGCCCACGGAGTTTGGCGCACCGGTTACCGGATTCGCCGGGTAACTCGGTAGGACGCCGTATCTCGTATCGATGTAGCGCAGTACGTCAACGGGAGTCAGGTCATCGAAGATATTCTTGCCAAAGACTTCGAAGTTCCAGTTGCCGGTATTGAGGCCAAGGCGAACACCCACGAGGGTCTGGTCGCCCGTCTCTGCCAGATTATCGCTCTCCGAGTAACGCGAGCTTTCATACGTCACATCACCGCCGATGTACCCGCGGATCGTGTCGGTCAGCGCCCGATCGTAACGAAGAAATATCGAGGCCATGTTCTCCGGTATGCGCGGAGTCTTGTTCCCCGAGATGTCGCCGTACTTCTGGTTGTCGGCGAAAGTGCCATTGCTTCCGCGCAAGTCCGCGGCATCCGCGTTGATGTACTTCTCGAACTCCGAGTCCGTAAAGGAATACGTCACCGATAGAGTCAGATTCTCGGTCAATAGCGCAGTCATCTCCGCTTCCAG
>CAZJTF010000661.1:0-1869 GCA_964548565.1 uncultured Planctomycetales bacterium
AGCTACCCGATGAAACAGATGGCACCGCAGCCGCTCTATGGCGACCCTGCCGATATCCCGCCGGATTACTACACCCGCATCGCGCAACACACCGGAAAGCCGATCATCTTCGCCGAACTCGGCTGGCCGAGCGGCAGCAAGGCTGGCGGCAGCCCCGAAAAGCAGGCAGCGTTCCTCAAGCGCTTCCCCACGCTGATCGAGGGCCTCGACGTCCGGATGGTGAACTGGAATTTCCTCTACGACATCAAGGGCTTTGGTGAGGTGTTCGACACGATGGGCCTGCTCGATGAGAAAGGTGAACCCAAGCCCGCGCTCGCCGTCTGGAAATCTATGCCTGAGCCCGGAGGTGCTCGATGACTTCGCCGATGTGGTCCTCGAGCCGCGCCGCCGGCCGGTAACCCAGCACACGTTCCGCCTGTGTCACGTCCGCCACGCAGTTCCGCAGCTCGCCGGGCTGGGCGGGCGCGTATTCAGGCTGCAGGTTCGGCGCAATCCGGTCGCAGAGCAGCCGCGTCATCGCGTTCACCGATGTCGCGCGCCCCGTTCCGACGTTCAACACGCAATCGCGAGCCTCGCCTTCGAGCGCCAGCACGTTGGCGCCCACGATGTCGCTGACGTGCACAAAATCACGCGACTGCTCGCCGTCCCCGAAGATCGTCGGCCGCTTTCCTGCGAGCAGCCGGCGGATGAAAATGCTGATCACGCCCACGTAGGGCGTATCCGTCTGCCGCGTACCGTAGGTGTTGAAAAAACGCAGAACCACGGGCTGAATGCCCATGAGCGGGCAGAGCTGCAGCACGTACTTTTCCGCCGCCAGCTTGGAGATGCCGTACGGACTGATGGGCGCGGTGAGATACTCCTCCGCAACGGGCCGCGGCGTCGGCGAATCCGCGTAAACCGCCATCGATGACGCCAGGATGAACCTGCGCACGCCGGTCTGCCCGCAGGCGTGCAGCACGCGCAGCGTTCCCATCAGGTTGACGTCCGCGTCTTCCGCGAAATTGCGGATCGAGTCGCGGATCGTCACCCGCGCCGCCAGGTGATGCACCGCATCCATCCCCGCCAGCGCTGACCGCAGTCGCTCCTGGTCCCGGATATCGCCTTCGACGAATCGCGCGCCGGCCGGCACGTTCTCGCGCCGGCCCATCGAGAGATTGTCGTAGACGGTCACTTCGTGCCCGCGCGCGAGCAGTGCTTCCGCCAGATGCGAACCGATGAAGCCCGCGCCGCCGGTGACGAGAACACGCTGGGATCTCATACACCCTCCGGGAGCACGAGCGGCATGCTGTGCAGGTTCACCCACGTATCGAACGCCGGCTTCGGATTGCCGTCCGGTGAAAGCAGCCCGAGGTACTTGAACGCCGGGAACGCGTCGAAAATCGAGCCATCCGCCGCGTCGAAGTAGATCGTCCAGGCCAGCACGCGGAGCTGCGGCGTACGGAGTGCCTGTCGAGTCATCATCGCCACGTACTCACGCTGCTGCTGCTCATCCGAGCCGTCCTGTACGGACGTGGTCCAGCCAACCTCCGACAGAATGATCGGCTTGTTCGTGTAGTCCTGGATCTGCAGGATGTAGTTCTTCGGCATCTGGATCGGCCGGTAGAGCACGGGAAACGGCAGCGTCGAAAACGCCACCGCATCGAGTTTCGGTTCGAACAGATCGATCAGAAACCACTGTGGCCCGTGCGTCGAGTAATCATTCAGCCCGCTGAGCAGCCCCTGGAGCGCCTCCAGGTTGAACGACGGCATGACCAGCACGTGCGGATCGATCGCCTTGACCTGGTCGTAGATTTCCTTGTGCAGGCTCACGAAATTCATGAAGTCGTCCGGCTCTGACTCGTAGTAGCCGTTGACCTCGACCCCGAGCGA
>CAZJTF010000662.1:0-1843 GCA_964548565.1 uncultured Planctomycetales bacterium
CCCAGAGCCCGCAATACAGCAGCGGGCGATGGTACCGTGCGTACGCCTTGAGCCACGGCGACGCCATCGCGTGGAAGATCAGGAACATCCAGGGGATCGTCAGGCCCGCCACGATGGGAATGTAGTACAGCGGATTGCTGCGGTCGCGGCTGTCGAGATACTTGCCCTGGGCCCGCTGCCAGTACTGCCAGTTCCACAGGTTCCAGGCATCCGGGAACTGTCGCGCCACGGCGATCATCCACGGCACGAACACCAGCAGAAAGATCACCAGGCCCGGAAGCAGCCAGAGCCGCGTGAACGACGCCACCGTCCGTGGCCACAGGTCGCGCACAAACTTCAGGAGGACGCTGCGCCAGGCCCGCGGCCCGCGTCGGGCGAGGATCTCCAGCGGGCGATGCGTGTACCACCACACCGCCAGCGGCACGGCCACCATCGCCAGCGGCGCGGGGCCCTTCGCGAGCATTCCGAAGCCGAGGGCAACGTAGAAGCCCATCATGTGCCAGAACTGCCGGGATCGCCTGCGCGCGGTAACCGCGTACCAGAAGTGGGCGTAGGCCCACACGCAGCAGAACGTCAGCAGCATCTCGACCGTCGCGTTGGGGCTGTAGAGAAGGAAGAACAGGCTGGATGAGGCGGTGACGGCGGTCACGACGCCGGCGCGGCCCCCAAACATATTCGAGGCGAGCCGCCAGAGCAGAAGGACCGTCAGGAACGCGGCGATCCCCGTCGGCAGGCGTGCCACCATCGTCGTCACCGGCAGGCCGGTCGCCGGATCGTTGGCAAAGAGGTACGACGTGCCCGCGACGAGCCAGTACGGCAGCGGCGGCTTGCGAAAGAACGGCGTCTCCAGGAACCACGGCACGATCCAGTCGCCCGTCAACCGCATGTTCCGCGCGCAGAGGGCGACGATGCTCTCGTGGTCGCCGAGAGCGGGCCCCCCAAACACCCCGGCCATCGTTCCGGCCAATGCCAATACGACAACACCCACCATCAGCGGAAGAGACGGGCGCCACGTGGGGGCAGCGGTTTCGAGGCGCGGGCGCGAGTCGGGTACGACAGCCATGAAAAGTCCCCGTGAGAAGCAGCGGGGCCCGACGGCGGCATCGCCTCGCCCGGCCCCTGGTCTGCGGCGGGATTATACCGGCTGAAACGGAGCCCTGTCGCGTCGGCTGATGGTGATCGCAACGCCGGGCAGGAGGGGCTTGAGCCGTGTTGTCAGCGGACGCAGGACGGGACGCTCGCTCTCCCAGTGACCCAGTGCGACGGCGGTCTTGCCCTCGCGCAGCAGGGTGAGCGCGTCGTGGTGGCGGATCTCGCCGGTGACGATGACGTCGCAGTCGGATGAGTACGGCTTTTCGAGCGGCAGGCGCCCGGCCGCCCCCACGCAGACGGCGGCGCGGCGCGCAGGCGTGCGCGGATCACCGACGAGAGTCGTCACTTTCGAGCCTGTGGCAGTCGCCAGACGGCGCCCGAGAAGTCCCAGCGTCAGGCGCTGCGGCAGACTGCCGGCACGACCAATCCCCGCGACCGGTTCGGGAGCGAGCGGGTAGATGTCGAACGCGGGCTCTTCGTACGGATGGCTGCGGCGGAGCGCGGTCACCACGTCAGGCAATGACCGTTGCGGCACGATGACTTCGATGCGCGTTTCCTCCACGAGTTCGAGGCGGCCTTTGCGACCCACGGCAGGGTTTGTGCTCTCCGTGCCGAAGAACGTCCCCTCTCCGCTGAGGCGATAACTGCACTGCTCGTACTCACCGATGCGGCCTGCGCCTGCTGCGAACAACGCGTTGGCGACCGTGTCGAGCTGCGCCGGAGGCACGAACGTCACCAGCTTGAACTGCGG
>CAZJTF010000663.1:0-1827 GCA_964548565.1 uncultured Planctomycetales bacterium
CGCTGTCGAAGGTGCATGCGTACACGGGCTCCTGCTTCGTCATCGTCGCGCAGGATCCGATCACGCAGGCAAACCTCGACCGCATCGAACATCTGCTCGGACCACAGGACGTCATCAAGCCCGGCGGTGCACGCTCAGCCATTTACGGACCTGGCGAGGACTTCGTCGCGCCGCCTCATACCGGCCTCGACGAGAAACTGGTGATCGGCGAAATCGACCTGGATCGGATCCAGGCTGCCAAGCTGCAACATGATTCGGCCGGCCACTATGCGCGCGCGGAAATCCTGCGACTGGTCATCGATACCGAGCCGAAGACACCACTCGTCAGCGTGAAGGGGCCGGGTTGAGGTTGTGGGGGGGGTCGTTACCAGCCGCGGTATTTCGGGGTCAAACTGCGATTTTTGAAGCGCGACGGCAGGCTTGGTGCTGGTTACGCTAGCAGCGTTCACGAATACCACCCGTTGATCGCTGCCCGTGCCCAGACAACCCCGCTATCGGCTGCCCGGATATCCCCAGCACATCGTGCAACGTGGCAACGACCGCCAGCCGACGTTCTATGCGCCGGTCGACTATGCGGCTTACAAGGATTTCCTGCGACGGGCCGCCGATCAACATCGTTGTCGCATCCATGCTTACGTGCTCATGACCAACCATGTGCACCTGCTCGTCACTCCGGATAGCTCCGAGGGAATACCCAGACTCATGCAGTCCCTCGGCCGTCGTTACGTTCGATACATCAACGACAGTTACCGGCGGACGGGGACGCTCTGGGAAGGACGCTACAAGGCCTGCCTGATCCAGGCGGACTGCTACCTGCTTGGCTGCCAGCGTTACATCGAACTCAATCCGGTGCGCGCCGGCATGGTGGAAACCCCCGCGCAGTACCCGCACTCGAGCCATGGGCACAACGCCACAGGAACCCCGGATCCGCTGGTTACACCGCACCCCGTCTACACCGCCATGGGAGGGATTCCCGAAGAGCGGCGGCAGGCCTATCGAGCTTTGTTCGTCGCGACGCCGGAAAGCGGTATCGCGGACCACATCCGCCAGACCACCAGCAGCTGCCACGTGCTTGGCAACGAGCGCTTCAAGGACGAGATCGAGGCGATTCTCGCCCGCTCCGTGCGTCCGGGAACCACCGGCCGGCCCCGAAAAATCGCAGTCTGACCCCTAACGCTCGGTGTCCACCGGCTCGAAGTAGACTCCGGGTCCCCCGGGCGTCTCGACGAAGCGATAGCGGACCAGCCGCAGGCGCGGACGCGGGATCTGCCGCGCGGCGCTCAGGGCGAGCGGGGAGAAATCCGGCGCCAAGAGCAGCAGCTTCGGCTCGGCGGAGAAGTTGATGGCCCGACCCTGGTACATGCGCCGCACGATCGGCAGGTTGCGCAGGATCCAGTCGAAGTGCCCGATGCCTCGCAGGACCAGCCGGTCGTTTGCAAAGATGTCGTAGTCGATGATCGCAAGCTGGTTGGTGCGATCCACTGCCAGCAGGTCGATGTCGCCATGAGGGTCGCAGGGGATCATCCTGTCGATCCCGCGCAAGCCCTCCTCGATGATCCCGGCAAACACCATCAGCAGGTCGCCGAGGCGGTCGTTGCCGTCCGCGACGCTGGGGTGCAGGACGACCGCCGCGGTCGCAGCGGCAGGTGTTTCAGTCGCCGGTTCGGGTCGAGGACCCGCGTCACCTGCCGGAGAGGCCGGCTCGTCGGTCCTCGGCGTCAGGAATAGGTGCGAAACATCCTCCAGTCCGCGCCCGAGCGGACGATCCGTGCGATTGGCGGCGATCGCCACCTTGGAGGGTCCGGTCTTGCCTTGCTCCATGTGCGC
>CAZJTF010000664.1:0-1824 GCA_964548565.1 uncultured Planctomycetales bacterium
CAACGTCGTCAACAGCATCTCGCCGCGCTTGGCCTCCACCGGCCGCCCATTAACGCGGTCCGTGAGCGCGAGTGGATCAGTTCCCTCGGGAAGGACCGCAAGGATTACGTCTTCGGAATCGTTGTCCGCGACGAAGACCGCCTGATCGGCACGACCGGGCTGCACAACGTGGACCCGGTCACCCGGAGTGCGACGTTCGGCCTCATGATCGGGGACCGGCGCTACCACAACCGCGGCTACGGGACCGAGGCCACCCAGCTGGCACTGCGGTACGGGTTCCGCGAGCTGAATCTGAATCGCATCCAGCTCAGCGTGTTCGCCGACAACTGGCGGGCGATCCGCGTTTACCAGAAGTGCGGATTCAAGCACGAGGGTTGCCTGCGGCAGGCACAGTATCGCAATGGGCGCTACGTCGACGAGTACCGCTTCGCCATCCTCCGCGAGGAGTGGAACGCGGTGCCCACCTCGACGCCGCTGCTCGACGGACGGTGAGCGCCGGAACGGGGTACTGGCGCTGCAGGGGTGATTGTCCAGGGGGATGCACAACGAAGACGGGGACGGGGGATGGGCGCGGGTTTCGGCCCGGCCCCACCCTCCGTCCCGAGGAGGTGCCGACCAGCGTGAAATATCCAGACGGCCGCAGCGGAAGCTCCGCTGACCAGGCCGAGTGAATTGTCGGCCGCCGGGTGATCGGGGGCCGGGAGTCGTGGGATACGTCTCAAGTATGGAGAGTGGTGCCTAGGGTCGAAGACATCACCCGGCGGTCCCGTTTAATCGTGGCTCCCGGCCCCAATTATTGCGCGTCGCTCCGGACACAGTCGCCGGTGTACGCGATCCGCTCGCCGGCAGCGACCATCTCGAAGTCCGAGACGCTGAGCGCCCGCAGATCGTGCGGGCCGAGCAGACCGTCCCATTTCGTCTGCGTGAACCGATCGCTCTGCGCCGTCAGCGCAATCGTCCCCCCATCCGCCAGGAACATTCCATACCGCTGCATGGCCCGCGCGACCACCCGTGCCCCCGCGTTGGGCAGCGACGCGACAGGATAATCCGCCCGCAGGCGGAAACGCGCGCCGTAGGGAGGCGCCGTCGCGGGACCCCGGGCCGCGGAGGTGCTGTGCGTCGCCGGATGCACGTAGACGCCCCCGCGGATGCGGGAGTTCGGCAGAATGAACCGGATGGCGTGCCCGATGTGGCCGGACGCCACTTCGTCTGCGTTGAACAGCAGCGGCGCGATCGGAAACCCTGCCGCATCCGCGCTCGTGCAGTTCTCGCCCCGCCCCGCCGGCTCGTACACCCGCGTCAGATCCCAAACCGCCAGGCATCCGCCGAAGAACGTGCCGTCGGTGATGTTGGCCCGCCACATCTCGTACAGCCGCTGTGTCGCGGGATCCACGACGATCAGATGGCAGTCGCCGTCGCCCGCGCAGGCGTACCCCTCTTCGCCCTCGAGAGCCCCACCGGGTGGGACGGGCACGGGTTGCACGTCGCAATCGGGGTGGTACCAGTCGCCGGTCGGCGTGAACTCCCGGTACGCTGTGCCCGGGGTGGCCCGCAGGACCTCAATCGAAAAGTCGATCTGCATGCGCCCGCCGCCCCACCCCCCGACGGACGCGAGCCAGGCGATCACCGCCTCCGACTCCGGGTCGAGCGGCTCGGCCGAGATGTCACGGGACCAGATCGAGCCCGCCGGGAACCATCCACCCACGGGGCTGGCCGGCGGATCCTCCGGATCACCCATCGGCTCGCCGCCGGTGCCTGGCGAATCGCCCGGATCTCCACCGGCCCCCGGCTGCCGATGACGATGACGCGGCCTTTCTTCGCCAG
>CAZJTF010000665.1:0-1807 GCA_964548565.1 uncultured Planctomycetales bacterium
GGGAGTGAAGCCATGCCTTCGATGCAGTCGCCGTTATGGATCAGGTCTCGTTTCATATGCACCACCCGCTACTCATGGTACCGGCCGGCGCGTAGAGCTCAAGATGTGGTATGTATTTCGGGTGTGAAATTGTGCCGGCAACTCGTGCAAGTGGCTGGCTGTGAAGCGGTTGCCGCCTGGGCTTCGCAGTGACGCGCCGAGGATCGCAAGAGCGGGAGCGCGGGAGTGTGAAACGGCGGTCGGGTCACTGGTCCGAGGCGTGCGTGACCGGTCGCCACTTGAGGCGGCCCTCGGTGAACACGCCCGTATCCGCCGCACTGACCCGATCGGCGAGCCCGTAGGTGCTGACATCAGGATTGACGGCGCGCGCGGTGACCCATTTGCCGGCGGTCGTGCGGACACACATGGCGGACGCGGTGAAATGCAGCTTCGACCAGATTGGCAGATCGGCCTTGCGGGCCTCAGCGATGCCCGGGAGACCCACCCGCCCGGCATGCCCGTCGAGGAATGCGACATTCGACCAGCCGCGCCGTCCGCCGGACCGGAGGTGGCGGTCGGTGAGCGTGTCGCCGGCCAGGAACCGGGACTCAACATCGCCGGCGCTTCGGGCCGGTGGGCGAATCCTCATCGCGTACGGTTCAAGGAGCACCGGCACACCGTCGAACGCGCGCATCCGGGTGAGGTGGTCGTCGCGGTCGAAGTTTTCAAGAGGGTGATGGGCGCCTGCCACCATTTCGGGTCTCGCCCCGACGAGCAGCGCGTTGTAGGCGTAGCTGAAGTGCCAGCCATTGATGTTGGGCGGGGTCGGAACGTGCGGCACGACGGGGCACGTGTAGGCGTACCGCTGGGTGCCCATGTACTTGTAGATGACACCGTCATCGGGGGAGCGGCCAGGCGTCTGTCCGGTGATGGCGTGTTTGTTGCTCCAGCCCAGCCAGTCAGAGCCGAAGTCGTACGACGCACCGGGAAGCCGACCTTTGCTTTCGACGGTGTACATCGCGAAGGCGTTCATTAACTGGCGGATGTTCGACTGGCATACGGTGGTCTTAGCGTGGTCGCGGGCGTGGCCCAGCGCCGGGATGAGAACTCCGGCCAGGAGCGCAAGGATGGCGACCACGACGATCACTTCCACCAACGTGAACGCCCGCAACGCGCGCCGTCGCGCCGCAGATGGCCCGGGTCCCGACATGTCGCCTCCGTCCGACCGAAATGCTCATTGCGTCCCACGGGATTGCCGGCCGCGAAATCCAGCAGGGCCCGCGGAGAACTGATCGACGCGTTCCAACCTATTATACGGCTGAGCACGGACTGTACATCAGCTATCCCCCTCGCGCCAACCCCATTTTTGCCTCGGGCTGGGGGGCAACGGCGGGGGAACGGGCTACCCCGAAACGCCCGGAGGTCTGGCCATCCCCGGCACCGAGAAGAGGAGCGATCCGATTCAGCTCGGCGAGTCCCGGGGGACACCTCCTCAATCCGCGGGCCCCCGCGATTCCCGGCGGGCTAATTGAGCACCGATCGTGGAGCCCACGGCATGGGCTCCCGAGCGGCGCCATGACCGGCCTGCCTCCCTTGCGCGGCGGCACCGCTGGGGACGTCGTTCGCGGGGCCGGTGGTGCGGCGAATGACTCAGGCGAGCGGGTCCACTCCGCCGAGTCTGTCGCGGGAGAAGGCAGTCAACTTCTTGTTCGCATGGAGCTTACGGCTGAGTTGACGTTTCAGCCGATTCCCGCTACCCTTTATCGACTCAACGGCCGCCCCCATCGTCTAGTGGCCTAGGATATCAGGTTCTCATCCTGGAGACAGG
>CAZJTF010000666.1:0-1800 GCA_964548565.1 uncultured Planctomycetales bacterium
TGATCGCTTTCCCTACGCCGGTATTACCCGGATCAGGTTCGGCGGGTAGTTCTCAGGCCGCGGACAAACCCGCGACCACCCCGAACGACTCCCGCAGGGTACGCGCTCGCGGCACAGGCAACAAGCCCGGACCGCTGGGCCGGCCGCTCACGCGTCCTGGTCGCAGACGTTCGACCTCCCGCGAACGGCGATACCATGCGTCGGCATGTGCGGACGGAGGGCGCCGGTCGCAGGTGCCCGGCAACGCGATCCTGCCCGACGAAGCGGCGCTCGCCCGGCAGGGCCGTGCCAGAGGGGATGGCTCAGGACCCAAGTGCTCAACGGCGCGATCGATCGTGCGGGAAAGCGGCCACGGGACGGGGGAAGGAGCGCTGATCAAGTGCAAGCGCTTGCGGCGGGCTGCGGAAAGGCGCAGACTTCGCAGTGCGTCGTAAGACGTGCGTACCTTAAAGCTGAATACTCCAGGTGGATTGGCAGGGAACCCGGTGTGATTCCGGGGCTGTCGCGCAACTGTGAGGCTCATTTCGATGGGCCCAGCCAGGAACCGCAATCCTCCTGATTCGCGTTCGAAGCCTTCGCAGAAGAGGATCGACGTAGCTGTCGCGGTGGTTTGCAGCCGCGATCAGCCACGACCCCGGCTGTGAGGCCGGGGTTTTTCGTGCCCGGCCCCAGCCGTAGTCCCGGTCATACCCGGGCGTCCCCGTCTCGCATCTCCTTCGAACGCCGATTCAGCAACCTTCGAAGGAGAGACCCTAAAGTGAGACGTCCCTCAATCTTCCGGGCCGCGGCCCTTGGTGTCGTGCTGGTGCTCGCCGTTGTCATGCACACGGCTGCATGTGGCGGCGACGGTAACCAGCAGTCGCCCACCGCAGCAGCCAGTGCGACTCCCGAGAGTTCGCCATCCGCGGAGGTCTCCGCGACTCCCGCGTTCCCCGTTTCCGTCACCGATTCCAGCAGCACTACCGTGACCTTCACGGAGGCGCCGAAGCGCATCATCTCCTACTCACCCGGTGCGACGGAGGTGCTCTTCGCCGTCGGCGCCGGCAGCCAGGTCATCGGAGTAGACAAGTTCTCCGACTACCCCGCGGAAACCAGCACGAAGACCAGGCTGGAGTATTCGAAGCCCGCCCCCGAGCCTGCGCTGGCTCTCGAGCCTGACCTGGTCATCATGGCCACTCGCCAGGAGGGTCAAGTCACGCAGTTCCGCGCGCTCGGCATGACGGTCCTGCTGCTCAAGGAGCCGGCGGATCTGGCGGCAGTACTCGACCAGGTCCGGACGCTGGGGAAGGTCACCGGCCATGCCCCCGAGGGCGAGCGGAACGCCGCCGCCTTGCAGGAGCGGATTGATGCCGTCGAGAAGCGTATCGCGGGTGTGACCGACGGCCCGCTCGTCTTCTATGAGGTGTCGCCCGAACTCCACACGGCCGGGCCGGAAACATTCATCGGGTCGCTGCTGACGACGGCGAAGGCGAAGAACGTCGCCCAGGGAGCGACCACCGCTTTCCCACAGCTCTCCGCCGAGACGATTATCAGTTCGAATCCGGCCGTCATCCTCCTCGCTGATGGCGGCGGAAGTGGTGGCCAGAGCCACGAAACGGTGAGGGTCCGCCCTGGCTGGGCAGCCATCGATGCAGTTGCGAATGGGCGCGTCCATGTGGTCGATGCCAACCTGTTCAACCGGCCCGGCCCACGGGTTGTGGATGCGCTCGAACAGCTCATCGACATCCTCTATCCGGATCTGCAATGAGCGTGCGCACGCGGCTGGTGTTTGCCGGGCCCGCTGCGCGGCCGGCGGCGCGC
>CAZJTF010000667.1:0-1777 GCA_964548565.1 uncultured Planctomycetales bacterium
GCCGCGTCCGATGTTCCACAGCAAACTGGGGCCAGCACCCCCAAAGCGCGGAAACTGTTCAGCTGCATTTGACCAGGCGTTGAACATGTGTTATACTGTTGTATAACAGTCATGTTTCTCCGCATCGAAGCCAGTTCGGCCGTCCCGGTCTACCGGCAGATCGTGGACCAGATCAAGTACCAGGTCGCCAGCGGCGTCCTGAAGCCGGGGGACCGGCTCCCGAGCGTCCGCGACCTTGCCCGGCAGCTCCCGGTGAACCAGAACACGGTTTTGAAGGCGTACAACCTGCTTTCGCTCGAGGGCGTGCTGAGCCGACGGCAGGGGGACGGGACCTTCGTCGAGGCCGCGCCGCCCGCGCTCAAGAAATCGGAACGCGTGCGCCAGGTGTCGGCCATCCTGGGGCAGGCGGCCGCCCAGGCCGTGCATTTCGGGCTGTCGCCCGACGAACTCCACCAGTTGCTCGATCGTGAGATTCTGGCGCTCGCGCCGGGAGGACCGCATGAGTGATGCGCCCTGTTCCATCCGTGTGGAGGGAGTCCGGAAGGCGTTCCGCCGGCGAGATGTGCTCCAGGGCGTGAATCTCGACGTGCCGGAGGGCTCGATTTTCGGCTTTCTGGGCCTGAACGGCGCCGGCAAGACGACGCTGATCCGGATCCTGATGGGGCTGCTCCGTCCGGAGGCCGGACGCTGCATGGTGGGAGGCATCGACGTGAGCGCGGATCCGCTCGCGGTGCGGGCTTCGGTCGGCTACATGGCGGAAAACCAGGCGATGTACGGCTGGATGTCCGTGGACTACATCATCGACTGGGTGGGCCGGTTCTATCCCGCCTGGGACGTGCCGTTTGCCCGCGAGATGCGGGACCAGATGCGCCTCCGCGGCGACGCGAAAGTGGGCGAGCTCTCGAAAGGGCAGGCCAGCCGCCTCGCGCTGCTGCTCGCGCTCGCGCACCATCCACGCATCGTGATTTTGGACGATCCGACGCTCGGGCTCGACCCGGTTGCGCGGCGCGAGTTCCTCCGCGACGTGATCGGGCGCCTGCAGGCATCGGGCGCGACGGTGCTCTTCTCGTCGCACCTGCTCTACGAGATCGAACCGATCTGCGATCACGTCGCGATCCTGCACGACGGGATGGTTATTCGTTCCGCACCGGTCGACGAGCTCCGCGAGAAGGTCAAACGGATCGTGCTCGAGCCGCGGCAGCAGGCGGACCTCGCGGCCGTGCCCGGCGTCCTCGACGTCGATCACCAGGACGCGCGGTGGGCGGTGACGGTGGAAGATGCGGATCGGGCGCGTCCGGCGCTCGCGTCGATCAGCCGCAACGGGCTGGCGGTCATGGACCTGAATCTCGATGAGATCTTCGAAGCGTACGTGATCGGGCGCCGCCCGTCGCATGCGGGCAGCATTCCGGCGGGTGCGGAGGCGGCATCATGACGGCCTCAGCGGGACGCAGATCGCCTGAGGAACGCGCGGCGCGCCGGCGGGCCAGAGCGGCCGTCTCGCTGAAGGAGTGGGCGGAGCAGCGGTGGCGCTTTGTGCTCGGCACGCTGGTCATGACGGTGCTGCTTGCCGGACTGCTGCGGGCGAATGTCATTCCGCACCGGGAGGCGGTGTTGCTCGTGTACTGGGCCGCCGGGGTTGTGATGGTGATCCTGCTGGCGACCGGCGCTGTCGCGCCGGAGCGGGCCGCGGGCACGTGGGAGTTCCTGGCCGCACAGCCGCTCAGCCGGTGGGACGTGTTCCTGGCGAAGTGGCGGGTCGGCCTGGCGGAACTCGTCG
>CAZJTF010000668.1:0-1760 GCA_964548565.1 uncultured Planctomycetales bacterium
GCCGCAGTCAGCATCTCGCTCCCGCACGGCGCCCCGTCCGAACACGTGGAAATACATGCAAAACATGAGCTTTTCAGCGGACGCGCCGGCGGGAGATAGAGGCACCAGGAGAACACGTTTTTGATTCAAGAAAGGCGAGCAGTGCCGACGATACTCAGACCACGGGTTGGTCGTGAAATGACTCCGACCGACGGCCTACTAAGCACAAGGTGTTCAATTTTCGGGAAGGAGCACACCTTGCCAGCCTTAGGCCTCAAGCCTCTTTCAGCTGCATAGTTGGGGCCGCGCGGACAGGACGTCTGGCGCGGCCTCGGTTGTGCCTCCACCTTCGTCTAGCAGCGGGGTGGAAGCTGTTCATCCTTCCGCTCACACAGGTTCGCGCACCGTGCGTGCACGGATCACAGGGGATGTTGCCGTGTCCACACCAGAACAGGCCTATCCACGCATTGTCCGGGAGGCTCTCCAGCGCGGCGACGCCCAGCGCGCGGCATCGCAGGTGCGTTCATCCCTCCTGGAAGATCCAAATCGGCGCGCGCCGGCGTGCACACCCGCCGGGCGTACCCGCCCCGAGCACCCCGCGCCGCCAGACCAGGCCGTGGTCCTCTCGCGCGATGAGTTCGAACGCTTGCAGCGTCTGCTTCATCTCCTCGTAACCACCGTCGGCGAGCTCCAGCTCTGGAATGCCAACGCCGGACGGAGTGTCACGGAGATTCAGTCGTGACCCCTGACAAAACCATGAACGGATCACTTGAGACGCTGCCCAGCGGCGTCGGTCGCGAAGTCGCGCGGATCGCCCGGCGTCTGGCGGTGCTGACCGGTCGCCCGGGAGGAGAAGTCGAGATCAGCCTCACGCTGCGTCGTCGCCCTCTCGATGACGACGGCCGCGAGGGCTGCTGGATCGAGATGCGGAGCGATCTCGCATGGCCGCGCAACGGGCTGCGCTCGATCCTGGGGCCTCTTGAACAAGACTACGAGTGGCACCCGCGCCGCTCCGCCGCCGTGTTTGCCGCGCCCGATCACGAGCTTCGCATGCGCATTCGCGAAGCATTTCCACAGGGCTGGAAGGTGACGCTGGACGCCCGCTGGTCGCCCAATGAGAAGGGCTGGAGCATCTAGCAATACTCCAGCCCGGCCGGATCATTCGGTGTCTTCCGCTCACGACGGGATGCCGAGTTGATTGGCGGATGATTCATCGGCCCTGGCACCAGACGTGCTTGAGCGAAATCGAGACTTCCCGGATTTGAGACACCCCAATCCCCCTCCCGCTGCCGCCTCGCTGTAAAGCAGGGTGGATGGAGGATGCCTGGCCGCTCCCAGTGTCCGCTTGCGCGACGCGGCACCAGCAAAAAGAGCGTCTGCATCGCTGTCCAGCCCGGGAAACCCCTGTGCCGCCGGGGAAAGATGGAGTGCCGTACTCAAAAAAAGCTTGATCTGCCGTGGTCCCCGAAGGTAGCCTGAACCTGGTAGTCGGGCCAGCATATCTTTTGGAATGGCGGACACGGCGATGCCGAGTGGCGCATCCCTGCTCTGCCGGGAGGTGTAGAGGCGATGGAACACAACAGAATCTTTGTGGTTTGCGCAGCGGTCAGCCTGCTGGTTTGCTGCCTGGTCTTGCCCGCGCCGGCACTCCAGGTCAGCCTCGGCATCCGTGAAACCGGGGCCGGCGGAGGGACGGAAGTCGCCATCGGCGGCAACGCGGGAACTGCCGGCGGCATCGAGTTCGTCAACCGGGACGGGCAGACGATCCCGTTTGACAACCA
>CAZJTF010000669.1:0-1734 GCA_964548565.1 uncultured Planctomycetales bacterium
GCGGAGGCGGGGAACCGCAATGCAGGCCCGGGACAACGAGGCGAGACCATGGGTCTCAGCCGAGCGGTGACGACAGCGTTGCTTCAAACTCACAGGTTCCGCCGCCAGGAGGACTCGGGGAATCTCTGCCTCCCCTTGACAGATACCTATCATGAATATCACCGAAATTCCCAGCGGGAGCGCTGATTCTACCGTGGTTCCCTGTGCCAGCGACTCAGCCGTCAGTCATTTACGTTTTGCCGGAACCGGTGCAGGATCAACTAACACCGTCGGCTCCGCCGTCTCCCGTCGAACTTCCACTAAAAGCGGCGGCTCGAACCTCGTAGTTAGCTCCTCTGGCGGCGATCCGACAGGCATGATCTTGTAGACGATCGTGGCGACGCATTTTCGCTCAGATCCTGGTTGGAACTTCCAAGCACGGACGGCTGACTCAGACGCCACTCGAAAGATCTTGTCGCCGTCGAAGCGGCCGATTCCACCAATCGAACCGTTCGCTTGCACTTCCATCTCGATTTGAACCCGCCCGCTGACCCGGGCTTGGAACGCGAGAAGAGGGTACCGCGGCGCATTCACGTACACAGGGCCACAGTCTTCGCCGTGGGCAAGCATCGTTCCGAAAACAGCAACGAGAACAACGAAGCGTATCATCGTCACCTCGGAAACATGAGATTAGTGAGCTTTGGAGCGTACAGCGGCGATGCCCGGAGAAACTGTTCGAGAACGGGTCGGTCAACTGCGGCAGTGCCACCTCGCCAGATCTGATACGTCTGGCTTCCCGCCGAGTAGTTCAAGTTCGGCAGCCCCAGCATCCGGGCAGCACTCACGCTTGTCGAGTAGGCGTTCATTTCCGTCTGCAAAACCGTAAGGTTGAACGGCGCGAGCGCTGGAACGTCGCCCAATCGGCCCGCCGCCGCGGCGTACGCTTGTCCATCCCTTACGTGCGAACCTTCGTGTACAAGAGTGATGAACAGGTCATTCCCGCTCTGCTTCGGGTCAATAGAGACCGTTGCTTTACTGCGGAACGAACCGTCAACGTACTCGAGTTGTTGGCCTGCCGATCCAACTCCACCGCTCTTTGGCTTCTGGCTTGCGATGGTGACGCCATTTGCCTCGCCCTCAGCACCATAGGCCTGGTAGGCCCCGCTGACATCAGCGTCGTTGCTGCCCACTCCTTTCGCTATGGCTTTCCTGATGTCGTTTCTCCGGTCGATGATTTTGTTCGCAGCCTTCTTGCTGAGCTGCTTGCGAAGTTCATCGTCGGTAGCACTACCGCCCAATGTTGCGTCCCACTCGTACAATCCGAACGGATCGGTGTACCGCAAAGGATTGTTGAGCGTGTAGGTGTAACGATTCCAGGACTGTGGATTCAGTGGATTCGCCGATCCTAACAATGGGTCCGGGCTCGTAAACCGTCCCTGCGCCGGCGACATATACCGTGCCCCGAAGTAATCGAGGCCCGTTTCGGCATCCCGTTCCTTGCCGGTGAACTTCTGGGTGAGGGCGGGGTTTGGCGTGTAGCCCATGCCCGCCGTCCGGCCGCCGATACCCGCACTGATCTCTTCGCCGAAGGGGAGGTAGTCGTGCCGGCTCACCACGTTGCCGCTGCCGTCCGTTACCAGGTGCGTCGAGCCGAGATGATCCGTCGTGAGGTAGTGCGTCGCACCCACCGGGGGAGCCGTGCCGCCGTACTCGGCCGCGAGCTCGCCCGCCGCGTTGTACACGTACACGGTGCTC
>CAZJTF010000670.1:0-1719 GCA_964548565.1 uncultured Planctomycetales bacterium
GCTGCGGCTCGAGAATCGTCGCCCGCGCCTGCTCAGCGGGGACATCGTTCCCGCGGGGAGCTGCCTTCCAGTCGTCGGGTGCCGTCGCGGGGGCGCCCTTTGCCTCAAATTGCGTGAACTCAACGGAACCCTGGCTGGTGTAGACGCCCGCCAGACCCTTCACGTGCGAGCGATCCGCTGCCGACAGTATCGGCTGATCGTCCAGGTAAATGTCGACACGTCCGTCGCGGGCCGCGGCGCGGGCGGTGTACCAGCGTCCCGGGTCCATCGCGACGTCGAGTTTCCGGGTGATCTCCGTTCCCTCGCGCATGATGTCACCCTTGAACAGGATGATCTGGTCGTTGCGCGTGTCGAAGTGGACAAAGTAGCCGGCAGCGGGGTCGCGCGCGTTCAGAATCAGGCCCGCCGCCTGGACCCCGTCGCCTGCCGGTCGCACGCGGAAACGCACCTGGATTGTCGGACCGGCGAACGCAGCGCCGCGATAGACCGCCTGTGCCTGGCCGGCATCGTCCGCCTGTTCGAGCGTGCCGCCGCGGATCGTCCATGCCCCCGCCACGAATGTCCATGAGGCATCCGGCGGAATGAGCGAGGCCGTTCCCTCTGCGGCCATTAAAGTCGAAGGCGCCGCTCCGGCAAGGGCGAGCACCGTGAGGGCTGTGACTCGTCCGCGCGCGGCAGGGGGCACTGTGAGCATCGTCCCAGGCTCCATCAGATTAGGGCTGTTTTTCACCAGAAGGCGAACTATGCGGAAGATGCCTTCTCACTTCGCGCCGTGTCATGGTCCGGCCTTCGCCGGAGCGCCGGCCGCGGTCTGCCGCGTGAGCTCGATTACCACTTCTCCGTCGCCGAACCCGAGCGTGGTCGCGTTCAGAGTGCGGATCGTCTGCGGAGCGTTCTTGCCGACGATCAGCTTTCCTTTTTCGACACGCCAGCTGGCAGTCTTCTCCGTTCCGGCGGAGCGGGTCACGACGGTGCCATCCGCGCGAAATTCGATTACTTCTTCGGTCCCCCCAATGCCCAGCGGGATGGGCCGGGTCCAGGTGCCGACGATCCGGTCGCGCTGCGCATCACTTTGTGCATCTCCGCCGCCGCAGCCGACCAGCAGAGGCGCCAGCAAAGCCGTCACCGGGATCAGCCACCTCATGAAGAACCACTCCCGCCGGTCGCTCGCACCCGCTCAATAGCTGTATGCACCAGTCGCCTTGCTGCCCGTTCCGCCGCGTCCGACGTAAAAGCGGATCTTCTTGCGTGTTTCGACTCTGCCGTCTCCGTATCCCGAATTGCTGTCGGTGAAACGGGTCGCCGGAATGTCGAACATCGTGTACGGGGTCGCTTCCGGGGCTTCTGAATGGAAAGTGCGATAGGGCTTCAGCGGAGTCGACCAGCCGGTTGACGGCCACGACTCATTCACGTCGGCGACGATGGTGTCCTGAGGATTGCCCGCGTCGCGGGGCTCCTGGTTGCGATCCAGGTTGCCTGAATACGTCCAGTCATAGCTGCCCGAATAGTTACCCGGCTGCATGCCGGCGAAGATGTTGTAGCCCATCACGTAGCTCGGGTTACCGCCATACCCGCGCGATGCGTCGGCGACGAAGTAAACCTTGGACCACAGCGAGAGATCCTCGGGATTGGTGAGGGCGGGAGCGGTTGAACTGTTTTTAGGCTGCAGGTAGTAGCTGGTGCTGATCAGTGGGCACCACAGGATACTCGCCTGGCGGT
>CAZJTF010000671.1:0-1687 GCA_964548565.1 uncultured Planctomycetales bacterium
CCTTGCCAACATTACCTCACTTATCGGCAAGAAACGGCCTTTTCACACACCCTCTTAGCGGTCCACGAACCGCCGCTCGACCCGGATCTGACACTCGTCCGCAAAGAGGCAGAGCCAATAGACGAACGATTCCGCCCGGCTCGGCCGTATCTGCTGTTCGCCATTGGGCATCACGTGTGTACTCTCAGCCTGAACGAGATTCTGCTCCCGTACAAGGCCGCTGCGCGCCGCAGCGACGAAGTCCGGCATCGTATCCGCCAGATCCTCCAGCATCAGATCGGATATGGGCGCCAGACCTGCTGCCGCGCGAAACGACCCGTCTGACCGCAGGGGCGTCGACGTTTTCACCCGCAACAGGGCGGGATATGATCGGTGAACGGTTGCAGTCATTCTGACGAATTCTCATGGCCGGAGCATCAGGTTGGAGACCGGCCTGCGGTTGAGGAGAATCCCCGCATGTTCGTCCTGATCGTCCACGTTCACGTGAAGCCCGAGTGCGTCGACGCCTTTCGCGAGGCCACCATCGACAACGCCTCGAACAGCGTGAGGGAACCCGGCATCGCCCGGTTCGATGTGATCCAGCAGAGCGATGACCCCACCCGCTTCATGCTGATCGAGGTGTACCGCGAGGCCGACGCCCACAACCTGCACAAGGAGACGGCCCATTACAAGCGATGGCGCGAGAAGGTGGACGTCATGATGGCCGAGCCGCGGAAAGGCATCCGCTTCGACCCCGTCTTCCCGGGCGTCGGAGGCTGGTGATGCGGTTCGAGTTTGCCACCGCCGGCAGGATTCTCTTCGGCCCGGGCACCCTGAAAGAGGTCGGCCCGGCCGCCGCGGCTTTGGCACATGATGGCGATGTGCTCGTCGTCTGCGGGCGATCTCCCGGTCGCGCTCAGCCGCTGGTGGATTTGCTGGACGCGCAGCGCCTGCGGCACGGACTCTGCAGCATTCCCGGCGAGCCCACGCTTACCATGATTGAACAGGCGGTACGTAGCGCGCGCGCCGCGCGCTACCGGCTTGTGATCGGTTTTGGCGGAGGCAGTGTTCTCGACGCGGCCAAGGCGATCGCAGCCCTCGTCACGAACCCCGGGGAGGCCCTCGAGTACGTCGAAGTGATCGGGCGCAACCAGCCGCTCACGGAGCCCCCGCTGCCGTGCATCGCGATCCCCACGTCGGCCGGCACCGGCTCGGAGGTCACCCGCAACGCCGTGCTCGCATCGCAGGAGCATCGCGTAAAGGTGAGCCTGCGGCATCCGCTGATGCTGCCGCGTGTCGCGCTCGTGGATCCCGAGCTGACGTACGATCTGCCGCCCGCGATCACCGCATCCACCGGCATGGACGCGCTCACGCAGCTCATCGAGCCCTTCACCTCCTCGCGTGCCAATCCGATGACCGACGCTCTCTGCAGAGAGGGCATCGCGCGGGCGGCCCGCTCGCTCCAGCGGGCATACACCGATCCCTGCGATGCCGCGGCCCGGGAGGACATGGCCCTCGCAAGCCTTTTCGGCGGTCTTGCGCTCGCCAACGCCGGTCTGGGCGCCGTCCATGGCTTCGCCGGGCCGATCGGAGGTATGTTTCCGGCCCCGCACGGCGCCGTCTGTGCCGCGGGACTTTTCAACGAGCGTCGCGATGTCGGCGCGGAATTGACCGACCTTCTGGCCGCCGCCTTGTGAACACTTGATAA
>CAZJTF010000672.1:0-1667 GCA_964548565.1 uncultured Planctomycetales bacterium
CACACGGGATCGCGCCCGAGTACCGGTACGTTTCGGCGGATCCGTTCGAGCCTTCGCAGCTCAGTGGGGCGGCGTTGCCGGTGGTGATCAGGCCGCGGGCATCCAGCGGGCCGTAGTACAGCTCGACCGACACCTCTTCCGGCTTGATCGAGCCGAGCCGGATCTGGGCCGTGACAGGCAGCTCGTTGCCCACCGTTGCCTCTTCCGGGATCTGCGCCTCCACGGACTCGATCCGCACTTCGTCCCACTTGTCGTGCAGGCGTGACCGCCAGGAGGCGACCTGGCGCGTGACTTTGAAGCTGTCGAAGCTGAACTTCTGCCACCGTTTTGCAGCCGGCAGGTAGAAGCGCTCCGTATACTCGCGGACCATGCGGTTTGTGTTGAAGATGGGGCAGCACGTCCGCATTGACGCCTTCATCATGGAGATCCAGCGGCGCGGCAGACCGTCGGCGCCGCGATCGTAGAACATCGGCACGATCTCCTTCTCGAGGAGCTCGTAGAGCGATTCGGCCTCCATGAAGTCCTGGTAGTCCTGGTTGCCGTAGATGCGACGATCGCCGATGGCCCAGCCGTTCGTGCCGTCGAAGGCCTCAGGCCACCAGCCGTCGAGCACCGACATGTTGATGCCGCCATTGGGCGTGACTTTCATGCCGCTCGTGCCGCTGGCCTCGTGGAGCTTGGTCGGGGTGTTGACCCAGACGTCCACCCCCCAGATCAGCGAGCGGGCGATGAGCATGTCGTAGTCTTCAAGGAAGACGATGCGGTTGCGAAGCTCCGGCTGTTTGGCGAACTGCACGACCTTCTTGATGACTTCCTTACCCGCCTCGTCCTTCGGGTGGGCTTTGCCGGACAAAATGAGCTGCACCGGGCGGTGCGGATCCGTCAGGATGCGCTTGAGCCGCTCGGGGTCGCGCATCAGCAGGTTGGCGCGCTTGTATGTCGCGAACCGCCGGGCGAAGCCGAGTGTGAGAGCCTCCGGATCGAGCACCTCTTCCGCACCGTGCACCTCGGCCGGCGGGGCGCCGCGGGCGATCATTTGCAGGCGCAGACGCCGGCGGGCGAAGGCGACGAGCCGCTCGCGCAACCGTTCGTGAGATCGCCACAGTTCGGCGTCGGGGATCAGCTCAACGCGCTGCCAAATGGACGTGTTCAACGGGTCATCCGACCACTGCGGGCCCAGATACTGGTCGAACAGGTGCGCGACCTCGTGCGAGAGCCAGCTGCGGATGTGGATGCCGTTGGTGATCGCGGTGATCGGTACCTCGTTGACGGGCACTCCCGGGTACACGCCGCTGAACATCTTGCGTGAGACCTCGCCGTGGAGCTGGCTCACGCCGTTGCTCAGGTGGCTGAGGCGCAGCGCCAGGACGGCCATGCAGAACGGCTCCCGGCTGTCGGCGGTATTCATCCGGCCCAGCTCCAGGAGCTTACCCTCGGCAACGCCGAGCGCATGGCAGTAGGAGCCGAGATACTTCGTGACGAGCGGTGCCGGGAACGTGTCGATGCCGGCCGGGACCGGCGTGTGCGTCGTGAAGACGGTGCCAGTCGCGACGACTTCGCGAGCCTCCTCAAAGCTGAGCTTATCCCTCTGCATCCGCTGGTGAATCCGCTCGATCGCCAGAAAAGCGGAGTGCCCCTCGTTCATGTGGCAGACGGACGGCTCCAGC
>CAZJTF010000673.1:0-1631 GCA_964548565.1 uncultured Planctomycetales bacterium
CAGCTTCCCCGGTCGTCGAGTCTCTGATCAACAGGACGGGGACCGGCTGGTACTCTGACGTGGTCGATGAAGAACCCCCCGAATCACGTGGCTGACGGAGGCGAATGTCGGCCAGCATCACAGAGACACGCAGAACCCCTGCGGCCGGAGTGTCAACAATACTGTACTTACCGGATAGACTGGAGATGGTCTCCTGTCGAAAGAAGTTGGCCAACTCCTGCGACTTTTCCGGAGCGAGCCAGTAAGTCGATCCGGGCTGGAGGTGAATCCCCGCCGGGCTCACGATGATTCGGTCGTAATCGCGAAGCGGTTTATTAGGGTTTGTGTACAGGAACATGCCTGATGAAGAGGGAACCTGTTTCAGTTCGGGAAAGTCGCTGAAGAAAACAAATTCATTTGGGCTCGGATCAGCCGGGGGAGTTGCACATCCCAGGGAAGCAACCCAACCGACGCCGGCACCGACCAGCATTCCGAAAACGAATCGAATCCGCTTCAAAGCGATCATGTGTATCTCCTTCATTTGTCGTATCCCTTCGGCTACCGTGCTTGATATGCAACCACGTCGCCCCGGAACTCGAACGGTTGAGCACCTTTGTTTGACTTCAACCATATCCTTGCCATTCCGCCGGGGAGACTGTCGTTCTGGTAAACCGTTGCTGATACGCCTCGGCCGTACTCGGGAAAGTCGCCCGCCGCCTGCACGGTTCGCACGCGGCATTGCAGGGCCTTGCCTGCGAGCCTGATCGTCTCCGTCGGCAACTCTGAGATCTTCGCCGTCGGGCTGGTGAGTGGGTGGTCGGACGGATTGATCTCGGCTTCGACGAAGAACTGCTGCACCCGTGCAGGTTCCTGCTCTTTGCCGTTGAGCGGCATATACGTGCGTTCAACCACCAGGCGGTCCTCGTGCTTGGATCTCAGCTTGACCGTCATTCGAATTGGCTGTTTCTGGCCGTCGACTAGCTGGTAACCCTCGAACGTGGCCCAGGCCCCGGGGGCGTAGGTTGCCCACCGCTCATAGTCCGGGTTGCGTACTTTTCCGGTTGTGGCGGTGACCTGCGTCCGGCGCGCCATGCCGGCCATGATCAGGGGCGCGATGTACTGCTGCACGAAGGGTGCTTTGACCGTATCAACGTGTCCACCGAAATCCCCCGCGGCCATGAACTCGGGTTTCCAATGGATATGCACCACCTTGGCATATTGGGCGCGTGTCTCGGCCGACGCACGAGGCGGCATCTCGAAGCCCCTCAGGCCGGCTGCAACCGATCCGATCTTGCGATCCGCCGTGCCCGCCAGGGTGACGGCAAACGCCAGGACTGAATCCCGTTCTGAGGTGAACACGTACACCCGATTGCGAACGCGCTGCAGTGCGCGAGTGAGATCGTAGTCCGCACTGACGGAGGCGCCGCAGAGGACAACGTTCTCGATCGGGCAAGTCAGCGGAAGGGCCTCCAGCGCGAAGACAGTGACGGCTGTACCCGCCGAGAGCCCGATCAGCGTGACTGGTGCCCCGGGATGCTCTTTGACATACTGTTGAATACGCTGGGCGCATTCCGCCGCTTTGGATCTCTTGTACTCGACGCTCGCCTCCTGGTCCGGCACGACACCCAGGCCGGTTTTCCACCTGAACACCT
>CAZJTF010000674.1:0-1585 GCA_964548565.1 uncultured Planctomycetales bacterium
GGTGGTGGGGCTGTTGAGCATCCTCAAGGCAGGTGGGGCCTATGTGCCGCTCGATCCTGGATATCCTCCAGATCGGCTTGCCTACATGGTCGACGACGCGAAGGTCCAGGTTCTGCTCACGCAGGAGCGGCTGTTGCATCAACTGCCCATGGTCGGGGCGACGACGATTTGCCTGGACCGCGACAGTCATCTGCTCGAGTCTGAGCCGATGCATGATCCAGATGCAGACGTGCATCCGGACGACCTAGCTTACATGATCTACACGTCGGGGTCGACGGGCAAGCCAAAGGGGGCAATGAATGCGCATCGGGGAATCGTAAACCGTCTCCTGTGGATGCAGGACGAATATGCGCTGACTCCGGACGACAGAATCCTGCAGAAAACACCCTTCAGTTTCGATGTGTCGGTGTGGGAGTTTTTCTGGCCGTTGATCGCAGGCGCTCGCCTCGTTGTCGCGAAGCCGGGCGGGCACCAAGATCCATCCTACCTTGTCGAGACCATCATTGAGCATGGCGTAACCGTCATGCACTTTGTGCCGCCGATGCTGCGCGTCTTCCTGGAGGCCGCGGACGTCGAGCGATGCCGCTCACTTCGGGACGTCATGTGTAGTGGCGAGGCTCTGCCGCCGGACCTGGTGCAATCGTTCTACCGCCGACTTGGCGCGCGGCTTCACAACTTGTACGGACCCACCGAAGCCGCGGTCGACGTGACGCATTGGCGATGCCCTCGTCGCGACGATCTCGCGTTGGTTCCGATTGGCCGACCGGTGGCCAACACGTCGTGTTACATCCTCGATCGGAATCTGCAGCCGGTTCCGGTTGGTGTACCCGGAGAGCTGTTTTTGGGAGGCGTCCAGGTAGGATTGGGATACCACAACCGGCCCGAATTGACCGCCGAGAAGTTCATCCCTGATCCGTTTCGGGGCAGTCCAGGCGCGAAGTTGTATCGCACCGGTGATGTTTGCCGATACCTGCCGAACGGCGACATACAGTATCTGAGAAGAATCGACCACCAAGTCAAGATCCGGGGGTTCCGCATCGAGCTGGGCGAGATCGAGGCAGCGCTGGCCACGCATCCCGGGGTGCACCAGTGCGTGGTGGATGTGCGCGAGGACCACATGGGCAACCCGGCGCTGGTGGCCTACGTGATGCCGGTGGCGGGGCACTCGGTATCGGGCGCGGAACTGCGTCCCCATCTGAGGCGAACGCTGCCCGAGTACATGGTGCCGCAGTACTTCGTGGAACTGGCGGCGTTGCCGCTCACGCCCAACGGCAAGATCGATCGCAAGGCGCTTCCGGCGCCCGAGGCGGGCGCACCTGGCGACGAACGGACGTTCGTCGAACCGCGTACGCCTACCGAGATCGAGGTGGCAGCGATCTTCGGCCAGTTGTTGCAGGTCGATCGGGTGGGGGCGCACTCGGACTTCTTCGATCTCGGCGGACACTCGCTGCTGGCGATTCGCCTGATGTCGCGGCTCGGGGCGAGCTTCAAGGTCGACTTGCCGCTGCAGGAACTGTTCGAGATATCGACGGTAGCAGGATTGAGCGACCGGATTTGCGAGCTGACGGGAGCAGCGCGCGTCGCC
>CAZJTF010000675.1:0-1581 GCA_964548565.1 uncultured Planctomycetales bacterium
GTCGCCGGGTACGAGTCGGTGGATCCCGACCTTCTCCTCGAACCACGTGCCGTAAACGACGTTTTCCGGGCGGTTCTCCTTCAAGGCGAGGTACGCGTCGTAAAAATCCATCGCCCGCGCCAGCAGCGTTTCACCGGTTGGCCCCTTGAGGGTGACTTTCCAAATGCCACCGGTGCGGGCGAGGCACTGGTACACAGAGATCGAGTACAGACCTTCCTCTTGAACGTGACACGGGACCTCGAACCAGCCGCCGGTGCCGCGGTTGTCGACAGACAGCATCTGCTTGCGGTTGCAGACGCGGTTCGAGCGCCGGCGGGCAGTCGTGCCGTCGCCGGTGCGAATTTCCGATTGCATGTCGGACACTTCAACCACGATCTCCTTGTTGATTCGCTCCTGGACGGACGGGAAGGGCTCGGTCCGGGCGGCGATATCGCGCTGATACCAGAACGCCACCGACGAGCAGAAGTCCGGACGATACTTGAAGTCGTAGTCTTCGACCTTGCCGGTCTTTGGATCCGTCACGCGGCAGAAACTTCGCCGTTCGATGTCGACCTTGAGCGACGTCGAGAACGTCACGGGGGCGTTGATGTGCCAACGGTACGCCGTGAAGCGGCAGTCTTCGCCGTTCGGCTCCTTGATTGTGACTCCGGTGTTGGCGTTCGTGAACAGCCGGAGGTTCCAGGCGTCGTTGAAGTAATCCTCCGTGCCTGTTCCGACGATCGAGGGCGCGGCCTCGCCGTCGACGTAGAAGCGGTCGTCTGATTCGCCGAACCAGCTTCCGTAACTGCACTGGATCGAAAAGACCGTGCCCACGTAATGCCCGCTCCCCTTGCCTTCGAAGATCACGTACGGCGAAAACGGTTTTGCGGGGAACTCCTGGCGGTAGCGGGCGTGGAAGTAGACGAGTTCCTCCGGCGGTTTCGGCAGTTCCATCCAGTCGAACTGCCAGTACACGCAGAGGTCATGCTGGCCCTCGTTGGTAATCGCGATCCGTGCTGACCGCCGAAAGGGCATGCGCCAGTAGCAGTTCAGCGCCCGGCCGTAGGATGTGACTTCCACGGGGGGCGAGGTGAGGTTCGCCCGCATCCCGTTACCGGCCGCGAAGAAGTCTCCGATCGGCGTCTCAACCGACGGCACGTCCGCGCCGTCCCAGTAGATCCGCAGGACGGCCGTGCGCGGATATCGGCGATCGCGCCCCGAGAGCGTGAACCACATGTGGCGGATCTCGCCGGGTCCCTGCAGTTCGGTGAGGACTTCCGTCCGGCCCGGCGCGATGTGATAGGCGTCGATGTTGGATTCCGGGTCGAAGAGGCCGCTGGAAGCTCGCCGGGCCTTGCCCTCCACCGTGCGGGCGATCTCCGCCAGGGGATTTGCACGGGATTCGGAAGCTGCCAGGCCGAACGCGACCCACGTGACAACAATGCCGGAGCGAATGGTATGTTTCAAGGCTGCACCCTTGCGAAATGACAGCCTGAGGATACGCTCGGGACTCCCGTCTGCAAGGAGCATCCATGAGCCCTGCTCAATCAGGGCAATCGCATCTTCCTGAGGCTCTCACCGCCGTCCTGGTCTCTGCTGACG
>CAZJTF010000676.1:0-1538 GCA_964548565.1 uncultured Planctomycetales bacterium
GGCCGGGTACCGGACGACACGTGGATGATGACGCCCCTGCTCCCCCCGGAGGTGCCGACAAAGGACGGCTTCATCCTTCGCCCGCAGGACATTCCGGATCGCTTCCCTCCGCACAGCGACGTCTGGTATTACTCGCGGGTCGCCGGCACATTCAGTGAGCGCCGCGGCTGGCACGGCTGCCAGATGCCGGAACAGCTCCTCGGCCGCATCATCAAGGCGTGTTCAAACGAGGGTGACCTGGTCCTCGATCCGTTCGGCGGCAGCGGCACGACGCTGGCGGTCGCAAAAAAGCTGAACCGGCATTTCATCGGCTTTGAGCTGTCGCCCGAGTACGCTGGCAAGATCAAAGAGCGCCTGGAGTCGATCACCGCAGGCGAACCGCTCGTAGGGCCGGAAAACCCGGTCACCAGCGCGCCGCCGACCAAGGCCGGGCGCCGTCTGGACCGCCGAGCGACGCCAATGCCCAAGATCGTGTCGGATGCATCGCTCTTCGGAGAGGATACCCCACCCGCTGATCCGCCTGTGACCCGCCGCGTCCGGGAAGCGTAACAGAACGCGTGCCCGGCACGCAGGTCAGTGGACTTTCCGGAAATCCGCCCCCGGCTCGAGCGGCAGCGACAATGTGTTTTCGACGATTCTGCCGATTCGCTCGGCCATCTCAGGATCCGGCCACGGTCGCAGGACCTCCAGCAGTTCCAGCGAGGCGAGCGCATACCGCTGCTGCTTCCAGAGCGGCCAGACATGCATCTCCGAGACGTTGTGCAGCCGATCCGCCAGCTTGATCAGCCGCGCGCGCTCCGACATGGTCCGGGCATGCGCGAGCAGATCGTTCTGCTTGGTCAGGAAGTCCTTCTCGTCCTTCCTCGTCACTTCGAGCACCAGCCGAACTACTTCGGGACCGAATTCAGCCTCGAGTGCGGGGGCTTTCGTCTCGGTATCTTCAATGACATCATGCAGGTACGCAGCCGCGAGCAGGATCGGATCGGTGAGGCCACGTTCGACCAGGATGCTGGCTACCGCGTGGCCGTGATCGGAATACGGATTGCCGGCGGCACGTGTCTGGCTGACGTGGGCGGCCACACATCGATCCCGCGCGCGGCGCACGACCGGGTGCGCGAGCGGGTCAGTTCTGGAATCCATCGTTCTTTCACCAGGGGATGTACACAATCAGGAGCGGGGCACACGACCGCAGTATAACAGCAATCGCACCCGGCGTCCGCGGACCTGCGATGCGCACGACCAGACGCCTCCGAACGGGGCGGACAGCACGGGTACGCCTCAGAAGAACAGGTGCCACAGGTAGTGCAGTCGCCCCGCGCGAAACAGCCGCATCCCCGAGTGACGCATCACCTCGCGGATCCGCTCCCGATACGCAGGGGCATAGCAGTGCTGCGGACAGCGACGGCAGGCGGGCTTCGGGTTCAACGGACAACGGGATCGCTTCACCCAGGCGTGGGCGAGCAGCCGGCGGCAGTCGTCGCAGAGGTGCAGCCCCCGCCCGCACACAGCGGTGACGTCAAAGGACTTCATGGCCATGT
>CAZJTF010000677.1:0-1530 GCA_964548565.1 uncultured Planctomycetales bacterium
CGTCTTCGCCACCATGCGTCTGACCCAGAGGATCTTCGGGGCGGTAAAGCCCGTCAGGGCAGCGTTGCTGACCATCGCGATGAGCTGGTCTCGCCCGCCCGCCAGGCGCTCGATCTCGGTGCACTCGGTCGCCGTCCGCTGGTCGTTCCAGAGCAGCGCCCGCCGGAGCGACCGTCCTGCCTTGTCTACGAAAACGCTGCCGTGCATCTGCCCCGAGAGGCCGATGCCCGTGATCTGCGCCGGCTTGACCTTCGCTTTCTTGCAGACGCCCGCGATGCCCTTCACCGTGGCGTCCCACCAGTCGTCCGGCTCCTGCTCGGACCACCCCGGCTTCGGTGAGTAGACGGGGTACTCGACGCCGACCGTCGCCTTCACCCGCCCATCCGGCGTGCACAGCAGGACCTTCGTTGCCGACGTGCCGACGTCGATGCCGCAGAGCAGTGACATGGTGTGTTCCTCGTCAGTCGGAGTTGCCGCCGGCGATCGGACGCCCCCGACCGCCCGTCGAAACCAGCGGCCGAGAGCATAGCTCCACCGTTTCTTTGTTCAACCCCGCGTTTCGCGCACAATGCCTCCATGCCGGTCCGCCTGACCATCCAAGTTCCTCCCGACTTCGATTTCTGCAGCGCCGTCTGCTCCCATGGCTTCTTCATGCTCGCCCCGAACGTCTGGGACCCCGCTGCCCGTACGCTCCGGACGGCGATTGCCCTCGATGACGATCAAGCCGCCTTCGTGCGGATCGCCGAGTCCGCCGGTTCGGTCGCGATCCGGGCCGAGGGCGTGACATCCGCCGATACGGGCCGCATCCGCGCCGCCGTCCACCGGATGCTCCGCCTGGACGAGGATTTCTCCGCGTTTCACGCCATGTGCGCGGCTTCGGAGACGCATCGACCTGCCGCCCGCCTGCGGTTTGGGCGTCTCCTTCGCAGTGCCACGCTCTTTGAGGACATGGTCAAGGTGATCTGCACGTGCAACATCGGCTGGCCGCAGACGGTGGCCATCGTTCGTCGCCTCGTCGAGCGGTGGGGGGTTCCCGCACCGGCAGCGGCCGGCGGGGACGGGATGCGCGCCTTCCCCACGCCCGCGCGCCTGGCCCGCGTTGGCGCCGAGGCGCTCCGCCGCGACGCCCGCCTCGGGTATCGCGCCCCGTTCGTCGATCGCCTCGCCCGTGATAGCGCGGAAGGGCGGCTCGACCTGGATGCGATCGAGCGGGAGGGGGCGCAAGGCTCCGAAAGCCTCTTCCGCCGCCTGCGTGGTATCCACGGCATCGGCCCCTACGCGGCCGGCAACCTCTGCATGCTGCTCGGTCACTACGAGCGGTTGGCCGTCGACACCGAAATGGTCCGCCACCTCCGCCAGCGCTACCCGCGCCGGCGCTTCACCCCCACATCCATCCACCGCCATTACGCACGCTGGGCCCCGTACCAGTTCCTCGCCTACTGGTTCGAACTCTGGCAGGGCTACATCGAGCGCCACGGCGACTCCGCCACCTGGGACCCCGCCGGCGTCGGCCGCCGCATTACCCGCGAG
>CAZJTF010000678.1:0-1508 GCA_964548565.1 uncultured Planctomycetales bacterium
CGCGGTGCCCGAGGGCATCATCCTCCCGGTGTCGGCTGGCATCACGAACACCCGCGAGTTCGGACACGGCTACGACCGCACGCTGGAGGTTTTTTCCCGGCCCTTCATGCGGCGGTATGCCGAGGCCCACCGGTTCGGTCGGCTGGTCACCTATGCCGACGGCGTGAAATCGAACCTCGTTTTCGACGACTATGCGGACGCCAATCACGCTTGGCGTTTCCCCGACCTGACCGAGCACGCGGTCTACACGGCCAGGCTGGTCGCGCATACGATCCGGAACGAGATGGCGGAGGAGGCGAGGGTGCTGCTGAAATTCCAGCTCGCCCAGCGACGCATCAAGGACGTCATGGAGATGCCGGACCCGGATGCCGCCCGCATCATCCGGTCTATCAAGGACAACAACTGGCAGCTGTCGGGCAAGCTGGTGCGGGAATATCCGCAGCTCGAAGACCGGCTGCTCGCATTGCGCATGGTCGAGGCCGTGCAATCGGCCTTCGAAGGACGGGAGCCCGCGCCCATCATCGGATAGGTGATCACGCAGGGCTGGATTTCAGCCCGAATCCAGCACGCGACCAGTCCGCCTTGACCCCTAGAGTGGTCGACGTCACCTTCGACGATCCATCATGGGCTCGCTTTCCAACTTCCTTGCCAATCGCAAGCCCCCAGGCATCAACCTCGACCAGTTGAACCTGTTCGAGGGCAAGCCCGTGCCGACGGGTCTGGCATTGCCGGTGCCTGTCGACCAGCTGGACGAAGACCCGGACAACCCGCGCAAGGCGTTTCCGCCGGAAGCCATCGAGGAGCTGGCGCAGGACATCGCCCAGCGCGGCATCCTGCAGCCCATCGTGGTCAGTGACCGGAATGCCCAGGGACGCTATCTGATCCGCTTTGGCAGCAGGCGCTGGCGTGCTGCCATCCAGGCCGGGCTGACCACCGTGCCCGTCGTCTTCGCGGTCGAGGCTCGCAATGCCTACGACCAGGTGGCCGAGAACCTGAAGCGGCAGAACCTTTCCCCTCTTGAACTGGCGCAGTTCATCCGGCGCCGGGTGGATGCCGGCGAATCCAATGCCGAGGTCGGCCGCCAGCTGGGCATGGACCTCAGCACAGTGGCACACCACCTGGCCCTGCTCAGCCTGCCACCCGTGCTCGACCAGGCGCTCAGAAGTGGGCGTTGCGAATCCCCGCGCACGCTCCACGAACTGAGCCGCCTGCATGAAGAGCAGCCCGAGCAGGTGGCGGCCCTGGTCACGGGAGCAGAACCGATCACCCGTGAGGCCGTGGCCAGTCTCCGTGATGCGTCCCGGATGGTGGCGCCCGCTGCTGACAAGCCGGCACCGACGCGTCCGCGACCGAACAAGATGGCGCAGGCACTGGCCCGTGCCACCGGCCTCTGTGACCGCCTGGACGCCGCATTGCAGCGGCTGAGCCGCTCGGGGGGCATTGACACCCTGCCCCACGATCAGGTGCTGGCCTTGCGCCAGCGTGTCGCCGAGCTGGCCGCCAGGCTG
>CAZJTF010000679.1:0-1505 GCA_964548565.1 uncultured Planctomycetales bacterium
CATGCTGCACTACGACTGGCACTTCACGCTCGCCGACAGCGATCTGCGCAAAGTGATCGCGATGTGTGACCTTGCCGGCGTGCAGGTGTCGTTCCCGATGCTCGATCCAGAAGTCATCGAGCTTTCCCTACGGGTGCCAACCCGGATGAAGATGGAGGGCCGCGAGTTGCGTAGCTTCTACAAGCGCGCGATGACGGGCTTCTTACCGCAGGAGATCATAGACAAGCAGAAGCACGGGTTCGGGCTGCCATTTGGCGTCTGGCTCAAGGATCATGCTCCGCTGCGTGAGCTGGTCTTCGGGCATCTGAAGCAGCTCGGGAAACGCGGTATCATCAGGCGCTCCTTCCTCGACAAGATCGTCAGCGAGCACGCGGCCGGCGACTCCAGTTACTACGGCTATGCGATTTGGGACTTTGCGATGCTCGAAGCCTGGCTCGCGGCACACCGTCCGCGCGAAGTCTGATCCAAAGGTCGGTGCCCATCAGACCGCCGGGCAGGCAATGTACTGCTTCGAGAAAATAATCTGGTCGTAATCGAAGTTGAACGCCGTCGTCGTGAAGGCCGATCCGTTGTGATAGATGGCGAGGATCAGCGCGTTCCATCCTGGCAGCCCTGGTGCGCCCACGCTGTTTGCGCCCCCATCAAACCCTTGCGTGTAAGTCACGTCCCAAATCTTCGTGAAACTCGCCTCACCTTCGTGTGCAGCCCAAACTTCGACCCGCGTCCGGTTGTCGCCCGTGCCGCCTGCGATACCCGGCGTCACGTGATACATCAACGTATCCCAGCCGCCCGAATACCGCCAGTTAACCGAAGTATTGGCCAGAGCCACGGAGGCGTTCGGCTGGCCGCCGCTCAGGCTGTTAAAGTTCTGGCCCGAGTAGATGTTGTGCCGCGACGGCACGCCGACCACGTCACCGTTTGACGCCGACTGGCCGTAGGTGACAAGTTCTTGTGAAGAGTATGAACTGTTTGTGGTCGTCAACCAGACCAGCTTGCCGGTAATGTAGCTGTAGTTTGCCGAATTGGGCGGAGCGCCGGGCATTTCAGCACGGCGCACACGCACTTGCACCCAGAAATCACTGCCCTGCCAGCGGCCGGGATACGACGCCTGATGCGTTGAGTGCATGTACCAACCAGGATTTGGCTGATTGCCCCAATTGTAGAGCGTCGCACTACCATTCGAGGCCGGGAACGCGACCGGCGCTATTGTACCGCCCGCACCAGGGTCATCCTGACCACGACCGTTGCCTGCGCCCGTGAGCGCGTTGAATGGTCGATGCCAGTACGAGTTACCACGCCCTGGCGCGCTGCCGAGTGGGTAGACGAGCCGCATGTACCCGCCGCCGTCAACACCACCGCTAGCCTGATGCGTGACGTAGTTGCCGCCGGAGCCCACGGCGTCGGGATCGTTTCCGCCGCTGTATCCGCCTGTCCAGCGAAACTGATCGACCTCGGCCTTCGAATCGAAATTGTGATGCCATACGACGCCCGCTCCAGCGATGCGC